>SFWW01000001.1 GCA_004559845.1 bacterium | reverse complement strand
GACAACTCCGTAAACGTAACCGACGTAACCGATATCATCACCCAAATCCTTGGGGGCAAATAGAGAGATTAGATAGTCGTTAGCTGGTAGCTGGTAGCTGGTAGCTGGTAGCTTTTAGCCATTAGCCATTAGCCATTTTTTAGTTAGAGCTATAGGAGCTAAAGGCTAAAGGCTAATGGCTAATGGCTAATGGCTAATGGCTAAAGACTAATGGCTAATGGCTAAAGGCTAATGGCTAATATTTGCCGGGACGGCGGGAGCGGGTATGCCACAACCGCCCCTCTCCG
Source organism: bacterium (assembly GCA_004559845.1). Taxonomy (GTDB): domain Bacteria; phylum Bacteroidota; class Bacteroidia; order Bacteroidales; family Muribaculaceae; genus Sodaliphilus. The sequence continues at coordinate 48,032 of SFWW01000001.1, read as the reverse complement.
AGGCTCATCTCCTTTCTGCGGCTTTCTCCAAGCTGCGCTCCGGCTGCGCCTCCGCTTGCATGGAGAACCACAATACGCCGTCTCCGACGGCGCTTCGGCGTGTGGAATAACACTGTGCTACTCGTTGACTTCAATACTTCAAAGAACTCGGGGGCAAAGATATGGTGGGTGGTGGGGTGATGTCAATCCCAATACGGTATGATGACTTCGGGAAATTATTTGTATGAACATAACTATGGCTCAGTAGAAAATTAGTGGGGATTAACAACACTAATTTTCTACTGAGCCATAATTTTTGCTATCGCCTCTATTATTGACTTTCAGCTTCAATAACTAATAGGCTAACCGGCTAATGGCAGTTAGAGATTAGAAATTAGAGATTAGCTAATAGGCTAACCGGCTAATGGCTCCCTGCTAATTAAACATATCATCTACGGCGGATTGGTCTTCGGCTATGGCTTGCTCCGGCAATAGGGCTTCGCCTTCTTCTGCTCCGGCACTGCTTTCATAGATCACGCCACCGGAATTGTCGTAGATTTTGTCTTCACACATTTTGAAGTCGGCAGGCACAAAGAATTTTGCCGTTTCGTCGTAGGGCAATTCCTTGCTGTTGAACACCTTTCGCAAGAATTTGCCGAATATCGGCAATGCCGCTGCCGCACCTTGTCCTTCGCCGGTGGACTGGAAGTGGATGTAGCGGTCTTCGCCACCAAACCACACACCGCACACAATTTCCGGAGTGAAGCCCACCCACCAAGCGTCGGCATTATAGTTGGTGGTACCTGTTTTTCCGCACAAATCACCCTTGAAATTGTAGGCGCTCAGCCGTCGACCCGTACCTCGAGTGACTACGCCTCGCAGCATTTCCACCATGCGATAACTCGATTCCTTGCTGATAGCTTGATTTTGAGTCGGGAAAAATTCGGCTAACACATTGCCACGGTTGTCGCAAATGCGAGTCACCATCAGCGGCAGAGAGCGCTGCCCATAGTTGGCAAACGCCGAGTAAGCCGACACCATTTCCAGCAACGAAATTTCGCACGAGCCCAGCGCCAAAGTGAGCGAAGAGTCGAGCTGCGAGGTGACGCCGAAATCATTGTGTAAGGCATCCACCAACGCCGGTACGCCCAATCGGAGCAAGATTTGCGGTGGAATCCAGTTGCTCGACACGGCAAGTGCGTCGCGCAATTGCGGGTGCAAACTCAGTCCGTGGGAGCCACCTTTGGGTTGCCAAGAGCCAAATCCTCGCGTAGAGTTTTCAAAATCGGTGCTACAGGGATTGAAGCCATTTTGCATTGCCAATGAGAACACAAACGGCTTGGCAGTAGAACCGATTTGTCGGGTACCGGTCGACACCATATCGTATTTAAAATGCTTAAAGTCGGGACCGCCCACATAGGCTTTAATTTTGCCGGATCGAGGATCCATAGCCACCATACCGCATCGCAGGAAGGTTTTCATATACATAATGGAGTCGCGAGGCGACATCACGCGCAAGATTTCGCGGTCGGGCGCGTTGTAGTCAAACACCCGCATTTCCATTTTTTCGTCGAACGCCTTCATGATTTCCTCGTGGCTCTTACCTTCCGCCTTCATGCGATGATAGCGTTCCGACGACCGAATGGCGAGGTTGATTACTCGCTGTTTGGTGGCTTTCGACATTTCCGCCGGATTACGGGTATAGGGGTCGGTGTATCTACCGCCACATTCATGATTAAAGAAGCGCTTTTGCGCATCAATCATGTGCTCCGTAACGGCTTCTTCCGCCATACGCTGCATGCGCGAATCGATGGTGGTGTAGATTTTCAAGCCATCGCTATAGATATCATAGTTGGAGCCATCTTTCTTTTTATTCTTTTTGCACCAGCCATACACAGGGTTGTTGTCCCAGTTGTATTTATCAGCGTTGTAGGCATTGATATTGGAATATTTTTTCGGGTCGGGTTCATCAGCCATAAGAATGCGGCGCAATTCTTCACGGAAATAGGGAGCAATACCATCTTCGTGGGTTTCCACTTTGTGCTCATTGAGGATGAGCGGAGTGGCTTTCAGTGCCGAGCAGGATTCCGAGGTAAGCATTCCCGCCTTATACATTTGGTCGAACACCACATTGCGGCGCTCCTTCACACGCTCCGGAAAGCGGAAAGGATTGTAGTACGACGGATTTTTACACATTCCCACCAAGGTGGCGGCTTCTTGCACATTGAGGTCCTTCGGTTTTTTGCCGAAATACACCCATGCTGCACTGCTAATGCCCACAGCATTGTTCAAAAAGTCGAACTGATTGAAATACATCTTCACGATTTCATCCTTGGTGTAGAGCTTTTCAATCTTGATGGCGATTGCCCACTCGATGGGTTTTTGCAGGGCACGTTCAAAGATATTGGCAGATTCGGGCGAATAGAGTTGCTTCGCCAGCTGCTGTGTAATCGTACTACCGCCGCCGGCACTTTGGTTGCCCATAATCACACGCTTGATAAGCGAGCGAAAGAGCGCCTTCACATCAATGCCGGAGTGCTCTTCAAATCGCACATCTTCGGTGGCGACGAGAGCGTCTTTCAAGTGGGGCGACATTTGTTGGAAATCCACATAGGAGCGATTGCCTTTGCTACGATAAAATTTTCCCATTTCCACGCCATCGGAAGTGTAGATGGCAGAGGCATATCTATCTCGAGGATTCATCAACTCTTCCACCTGCGGCATGTAGCCAATCACGCCATGGTAGATGAGTACGGAAAGAATCAACAAAAATGCCAAGAAACAAGCCAACGACCACCACATCACCTTAATGATAGTGCTCGAGCTGCTACGCAATCCTTTTCTATTATTTTTCGCCATATTTGTAATGCTGAATAGCTTTTTGTAAGCTGTTGGTTTCGCTATAAATCAAAATTAAATGCAAATATAATTCATTTTGACCTAAATTCCACCATGAAAAACCAACAATTATTAATAATCGCGAAAAGAAGTAATAATTTTCGCCCTGCAGAATGGATATTTGAGGAAAATTCGCTACCTTTGTTAATTGAAATGACGAGTGGAGCAATGCATATCTATCTGCTAAGCCGAGCAAATCATGCTGGGCATAGTGGGTATCTTTGTTTGCCTCAACTCGGATTTGAGCAAAATTTGAATCATGGGAGTCAATCGCATTGTCCATCTTGGCGCGATTGATTTTTTTATGCCGCATCATAGAGATTTTTTAGAATTCAACCTCACACTCACAATATATACACTATGGACAAAAAAAGTTTGGTTTCCATTTCCGACCTAAGCAAAGACGAAATTATCGGATTGCTCAAGCGAGCATCCGAATTTGAAAAAAATCCCAACCAGCACATTTTGGAGGGGAAGGTGGTGGCTACACTCTTTTTCGAGCCGTCGACCCGCACACGCCTTAGTTTTGAAACGGCGGTGAACCGCCTCGGAGGCAAAGTGATAGGCTTCAGCGATGCAAAAACCAGTAGCCAATCGAAAGGCGAAACGCTCAAAGACACCATAATGATGGTGAGCAACTACGCCGACGTGATTGTGATGCGTCACCACTTAGAGGGAGCAGCGCGCTATGCATCCGAAATTTCGCCCATTCCCATCGTGAATGCCGGCGACGGCGCCAACCAGCACCCTTCGCAAACCATGCTCGACCTCTACAGCATCTTCAAAACACAAGGCACACTCGCCAATCGCGTAATCACCATGGTGGGCGATTTGAAATACGGACGCACCGTGCACTCGCTGTTGGAAGCTATGCATTACTGGAATCCGCGCTTCAATTTCGTGGCTTGCGATGAACTGAAGATGCCGGATAAATACAAGCGCTTCTGCCATGAGCATGGCATCCAATATCGCGAAACCACCGATTTTTCTGCCGACGTGATTAATGAAACCGACATTTTATATATGACCCGCGTGCAGGGCGAGCGATTCACCGATATGCTGGAATATGAGCGCACCAAGAGCCTCTACACCCTACACAACGAGATGCTGGCACACAGCAAGCCAAATCTGCGCGTGCTCCATCCGCTGCCAAGAATCACAGAAATAGACCAAGATGTGGACGACAACCCCAAGGCATACTATTTTCAGCAAGCCAAAAACGGGCTCTACGCACGTCAAGCCATTCTGTGCCGCGCATTGGGCATTGAGTAGAATTCCACACATTGCAAAATCATTAACACCTTCATAGCATTATGAAAAAAAATAAAAAAGAACTGGCTGTAGCAGCATTGGAAAATGGCATCGTAATCGACCACATCCCCACCGACGCCCTCTTTCAAGTGGTCGACTTGTTGGGATTGCGCACCGTTACCAACAATGTGACCATCGGCTTCAATCTCGATAGCTCGGAAATGGGCAAAAAGGGCATCATCAAAATTGCCGATATAGAATATCCCGAAGATGTGCTCAATCGCATTGCCCTGATAGCACCCACGGCGGTAGTGAACATCATCAAAAACTATGATGTGGTGGCAAAGCGACCCGTGTCGCTCCCCGACACACTCCTCAATTTGGTGAAATGCCCCAACCCCAAGTGTATCACCAACAACGAGCCCATGCGCACCCACTTCGAAGTGGTGAGCTACCGTCCGCTGTCGCTCAAATGCCATTTCTGCGAGTGTGTGGCATCCGCAGCCGAAATCACCCTAAAATAAAAAACAGGCAAATGGTTTGCTTTCCAAATTTCATTTGCTATCTTTGCAAAAAGTAGTCGAAAATAAAATGCTTTAAGAAATGAAACAAAATTGGCGACCCGGAACCATGATTTACCCCCTGCCGGCGGTGCTGGTTAGTTGCGGTAGCAGCGAAGAAGAATACAATGTGTTCACCGCCTCATGGACGGGTACCATTTGCTCCGACCCCGCCATGTGCTACGTGTCGATACGCCCCGAGCGATATAGCCACGGCATCGTGATGCGCCACATGGAATTCACCATCAATCTCACCACAGCCCAATTGGCTCGCGCCACCGACTGGTGCGGCGTGCGCTCAGGGCGCGACCACAACAAATTTCAAGAAATGCACCTCACCCCGGTGAAGGGTGTGATGGTGGAAGCCCCCTACATTCTCGAAGCGCCTATGAGCATAGAATGTAGAGTGAAAGAAGTGGTGAAATTGGGCACACACGACATGTTTATCGCCGAAGTGGTGAATGTGATAGCCGACGACCGCTACATCGACCCCGAATCAGGCGCCTTTAGCCTCGAAAAAGCCGGCATCATCGCCTATTGCCATGGCCAATACTACCGCCTCGGGGAGCGATTGGGCAAATTCGGCTGGAGTGTAGAGAAAAAGAAAAAATCATCAAAAAAACATCAATAACACAAAAAAACAAGAACCACAATGTTTCAAGACAACGAAATTTTTTCCATTATCGAAAAGGAAAATCAGCGCCAACACAAAGGGATGGAGCTGATAGCAAGCGAAAACTTCGTTAGCCCGCAAGTGATGCAAGCCATGGGCAGTTGCCTTACCAATAAATACGCCGAAGGGTATCCCGCCCACCGATACTATGGCGGATGCCAATGTGTGGACGAAAGCGAAAATATCGCCATTGAACGCATCAAACGCCTTTTCGGAGCCGAATATGCCAACGTGCAACCGCACTCCGGTGCACAAGCCAATATGGCGGTGTTTATGGCATGCCTCAAACCGGGAGATAAGTTTATGGGGCTCAACCTTGCCATGGGCGGACACCTTTCACACGGAAGCCCGGTGAATTTCTCTGGCATGATGTTCCAAGACTGTGAATACGATGTGAAAGAAGCCGACGGACTGGTAGACTACGATATGATGGAGGAAGTGGCACTCCGCGAGCGCCCGAAACTCATCATTGGCGGCGCCAGCGCCTACAGCCGCGACTGGGACTATGCGCGCATGCGCCAAATTGCCGACAAAGTGGGAGCACTGCTTATGATTGACATGGCACACCCTGCCGGGCTGATTGCTGCCGGATTGCTCAACAACCCGCTCGAATATGCCCACATCGTGACCTCTACCACCCACAAAACCCTCCGCGGTCCGCGAGGCGGTATCATCCTATTGGGCAAAGACTTCGACAACCCATGGGGCAAAACCACCAAGAAGGGCGTGATTCGAAAAATGTCGTCGTTGCTCGATTCAGCCGTGTTCCCGGGCGTGCAAGGCGGACCGCTCGAGCACGTGATTGCAGCCAAAGCCGTAGCATTTGGCGAAGCACTCCAACCCGAATTTAAAACCTATCAACAGCAAGTGAAAACCAACGCTGCTGTGATGGCACAGGCATTTATCGACAAAGGATACAAAATTTGCTCCGGAGGAACGGAAAACCACTGCATCCTTATCGATTTGCGCACCAAATTTCCCGAACTCACCGGTAAAGTGGCAGAAAATGCGCTCGTGGCTGCCGATATCACGGTCAACAAAAATATGGTTCCCTACGACTCACGCTCTGCATTCCAAACCTCCGGTTTGCGCGTAGGCACACCTGCCATGACCACCCGTGGTGCAAAAGAAGATTTGATGCCCGAAATCGTGGAACTCATCGACACCGTGCTCCAAAATCCTGAAAGCGATGCCAACATCGCCTCCGTGCGCGAAAAGGTGAACTCCATTATGAAAGATTACCCCATCTTCGCTTGGTAGGAAAAAAGCACCCATCCATCAGTACACAATCATCAAAATCGGCAGAAGAAGAAACCCTCCTCTGCCGATTAATTTTTTTGCAATTCAATTCTGCCGGATTAGTGCTCGGAAGTGCCCCATTGGGGAATTTCAAACCGATTGCCGGTGTGCTGAATCATAAATTTCTTCACTTTTTCGCTATAGCCCGGGCGAACGAACTTCGGCACGAAATTGCCCTTCTTTTTCACGAATTTGCCATTTTCTTCCACCTTGCAAATGCCGTCGTTGAATTTTACAATCAGTTTTTTGCAAGATTATTCCATGCCGAGAGCATTTGCGCACCTTTTTGCTTGCTATACGAAGTGAGCAAAGCCACACAAGCCTCCGGATTCTCTGCCTGCAATTTCAGCGCTTCCGCCTCCACTTGCGGCTGGCGGGTAAAGAAATCGGTCTGCAACGAATCGCGGACTGTTGCCAAGGTGGGCATCATCATACTATAGCGCGGATACACCATATTGCTCACCCAATTGCACACCCAAAAAGCATTTTCAAAAGAAAACGTAACGGCATCACAATTCTTCTCCTTATAGCACTCAGGCACATCGGTGTTGGCGCAATACACGGGTGTGAAAGGCGCCATATTGGCGTCGTCGTTCACAAACCACAGCACGCCACCCACTTCGCGCGGCATGTGGGCACGCATCTGCGCTATCCACACAAAGGCACTCTGCTGGGTGGAAATGGGGCGCTCATTGAAGTACGATTTCCCATTCATCTCATACGAAAGCGGTGTGGGCCTATAAGGGGCTTCATAAATGCCCTGCCCGGGGTCGTTGTCCAGCGCCATAGGCGTACCCTCGTAGTGGTCGTGGAGCACATTCACCACATCTTGCAACGCGAGTTTTTTGTCCGGCACCACCCACAAAGGCATTGGTTCGGCATCGGGGTTTTCGCCCATGGCATACGGCAAATATTTTTCAAAACCCTGTTGAAAATGGTTAAAAAACGCCCACACTCGAGCCTCGCAATAGCGCAAAGCTCCGAAATCTGCCGGGCAATAAGCCTTCGAAAAACTAAACTCTGCATCCTTACCGCTAAACCATCCCTTTTCGCGAGCAAATGCAATGCAATTTTTCGACCACATCACGTTTTTCTTATCCTTTTGATTAAAACGGTGAATGCGTGAATGATTGGCATGGGCACTAATGGCATCATCGGGAATGCGAACAGCCACCCAAGCCACTTGCTTGCTGCCGGCGCCACAGCCCACCATCTCCAAAATCCACGCCTCATTGGGGTCGCACACAGTGAAGGATTCGCCACTGCTGTTGTAGCCATAGGTTTCTGCCACAGAAGTCATCACTTGCAAAGCCTCACGGGCGGTTTTTGCACGCTGCAGTGCCACCGTCATCAGCGAACCATAGTCCATGATGCCAGTGGTGTCGATAAGCTCGGAGCGGCCACCGAAAGTGGTTTCGCCAATGGTCACTTGCCATTCATTGATATTGCCTACCACATTGTAGGTGATAGGTGCTTCAGGAATCTCGCCATGATACACACGGGTGTCGCGGTCGTAAATTTTCAGCATCTTCCCTTTCTCATGCTTCGCAGCAGGGAAATGATACATCGGGTGGAATGTGCCATACGAGTCGCAACTGTAAGTACACATCACCGATCCATCCACACTCGCATCCTTACCCACAATCACACTCGTGCAAGCCACACTCTGGGCAGCGACAGCCATCACCGCCACAAAAAAAGCAATCAACTTTTTTCTCATATCTAACATTATTTATAGTAATCAATCACTAATCGCCACAAAAATACAACAAAAAAACCTATCCCCAAACCCACTTTTGTCAGAAATTTCATTAACTTTGCTCATACTAAAGTATTTTACTATGAACACGGCAAATATTGGATTCATAACATACATCATCGGCAACCTCTCCCGAAGGCTGGGCATTCCACAAAAAGAAGTTTATCAGAAGCTGAAAACTTCCAACATACTTTCCGACTACATCATTCCCAGTTACGATGTGCTACACTCTTTCAGCAAGGAATACTTGATGGACGACCTCACCAATTACATGCAAGAGAAAGGAGTAATCAAATGATAGTATATCACGCATCATACACCGAGATCACAGCCCCCGACACTTCACATTCCCGAAAATATTTGGATTTCGGACCAGGCTTCTATGTCACTATCATTCCCGAACAAGCAGTAAAATACGCCGAACGCTTTTCAAGAAGAGGTAAAGATGCTTGGATAAACACTTATGAACTATCTGACAACTATAGCAAGCGGAAAGTCACTAAATTTGAAGCTTACGATGAGCGATGGCTCGACTATATTATGGCGTGCCGCTCTGGCGACATTCCCGACGATGCCGACATCATTATTGGAGGCATAGCCGACGACCAGATATTCCGCACAGTTGATTTGTATTTTGCAGGCTATATCAGTAAGCAAGAAGCCCTTAAAAGGCTTGTGTACACAAAACCTAATATGCAAATCTGTATTCGCAGTCAAGCCGTCATCAATGATTTTCTAACATTCAAAAGCAGTAAAAAATTATGAACGACAAAGATGAAGCATTATATGCCATATTAGAGAGCAAATATTCTCGCATCATATCGGAAATCAGCGCATTGCACAACACCTCGTTAGAAAAAGCAATGGATATGTTTTATAAATCCGAAACTTTCACCCTAATTGAAGATGGTGTGGCCGACCTCCACTGTCGCAGCGATAAATACTTGGCTGAAGAAGTGTGGCGCGAAATGACCGAGAAAGAAGAAAACAAATAGCCAACAAATATTCAATTGGGTGGTAAAGAAAAGAAAGTGCTGAATTTCTGACGCGAAATCCAGCACTTGTTATTTATAGAATAAGAAATTTAATTTCTTTCTTGAATTTATTTCAGGCCTCTTTGGTTGAGGAGGGCTTCGGCGTCGGGCTCGTGGCCGCGGAATTTTTTGTAGAGGGTCATTGCATCTTCAGTGTCGCCGGCTTCAAGGATGTAGGTTTTGTAGTCGGTGGCAGTGTTCACGTTGAGCGGACCTTCTTCCACGAATCGCTTCCAAGCGTCGGCTTCAAGCACCTGTGCCCAGAGGTAAGTGTAGTAGCCGCAAGCGTATTCGTCGCTGCCGAAAATGTGTTTAAAGTAAGGACTTCTGTAGCGATATTCAATCACAGATGGTTTGCCCAATTTTCTTGAAATATATTTTTCAAAGGCTTTCACATCAATGTTGTCGCACCAGTTCACCTTGTGCCATTCAATGTCGAGCAAAGCTGCACCCACCAATTCGGTAGTCATAAATCCTTGGTTGAATTTGCTGGATTCAATGAGTTTGTCGACCAAGTTTTGCGGAATCACTTCACCTGTTTTGTAGTGCTTGGCATAATTTTTCAGCACTTCAGGCACGAGCATCCAGTGTTCGTTGAGTTGCGAAGGGAGTTCCACCATATCACGGTCGATGCTCGTGCCGGCCAACCCCTTGTAGGCAGCTTGTGAAAGCATACCATGGAGAGCGTGTCCGAATTCGTGGAATGCTGTTTCCACTTCGTCGAGCGAAAGAAGCGATGGCATGTTTTTGGTAGGCGCGGTGAAGTTGCCCACATTATACACGATGGGGCGTTCGCTCTTACCATCGAAATTGTAGCCTTGGCTCAATTCCATCATCCATGCGCCTTGCGCCTTGATGGGGCGTTGGAAATAGTCGGTCATAAACACCGCCACGTGGTTGCCTTTGGCATCTTTCACGTCGTAAACGTTCACTTCGGGATAATACTTCGGAGCCTTCGGCATCTTGGTAAAGGTGAGGCCATAGAGTTTGTTGGCGATATAGAAGAGCCCGTTTTCCACCACATTATCAATTTGGAAATAGGGACGCACATCGTCTTCGCTAAAGCTAAACTTTTCTGCTTTCACCTTTTCGGCATAATAGTAATAGTCCCACGGTTGGATGGTGATACCGGCTCCGTGTTTGTCGGCATAGGCTTGAAGGTCAGCCACTTCTTCTTCCACCTTTTTGATGGCAGGCTTCCAAATGGAGAGCAACAGGTTTTCTGCCGATTCCACGGTTTTTGCCATCACCGGGTCGATGGCATAGTCGGCAAAGGTGTCGAAGCCCAGCAATTTTGCTTTGCGCTGGCGCAGTTTCAAAATCTCGTTGATGTTTGCGCTATTGTCGAATTCATTACCGCGGCTGCATGTAGCCATATACATTTTATACATTTCTTCGCGAAGCCCTCTGTCGTCGGCACCACAAAGCACAGCCAAGCGCGACGATGATGATGCGGTAAAAAGCCACTTGCCCGGCATACCCTTATCGGCAGCCAATTTAGCGGCGGCATCGATGGTGGTTTGTGGAAGTCCGGCAAGGCGTTCTGCTTGGTCCACCACCACATAGTTGTTGGCAATTTCGCTCATCACATTGGTGAGGAAATTGAGTTGGAGTGTAGCCAAACGCGAGTTGATGCTCTTGAGCGTGTCTTGGTCGGCAGCGCTCAGCAGGGCGCCATTGCGCACGAATCGCTTGTAGTATTTGTCGGTGAGTCGCTTTTGCACGGGGTTGAGTCCGAGGGCGTCGGCATTGTCGTGCACATCTTTGATACGCTTAAAGAGTTCGGCGTTCATATACACCTCATCGGCGTGTGCGGTGAGCATAGGCGATAGTGTTTTTGCCAGCTCTTGCATTTCCGGCGTGGCATTACTTTCGCTCAGCGCCATAAACACGCTCGACACCTTATTATATACTTCGCCGCTCATGTCCAATGCCAGCACGGTGTTCTCGAAATCGGGACGCGAGCGCTTCACCACGATAGCGTTGATTTCATCGTTGTGCTGCTTGATACCAATTTCAAGCGCCGGCAGATAGTGCTCGATTTTAATTTCTTCAAATGGCGGTATCCCATACTTGGCAGTATAGGGCGCCAAAAACGGATTTTCCTGTTTCACAGCTTTCTTTTTTGCTCCTGCTGCCGGCAGTGCCAAGCACCCCGCAGCAATGATGGATAAAATAATAGTTTTCATATCTTATTGTAAATTAAAAAATTTGTTTTCAAGTTTCATATCAAAGCTAAAGAACACCACTTTCGTCTTCACTTCTGAGCTTCTTCTGAGCTTCTGAGCCAAAAGTATCAAGACCCGATATTGTGTTTTATCTTCTCAATCTCTTTCTCAATTTCTTGCAAATTGCCGTCTTCGAAATATGCCAAAATAAGGTCGTTACCACCGGTGCCGGCAGTAAAGAAAAGCAACTTCGGATGGAGCGTATCGCTCTTTTCAAGATACACGCGAAGCACTTTGTGGTCTGCAAAATCGACTTTCAAAGCCAGCATATCGGCGGGGATGGCTTCAAGCACTTTCAGCACTCCATTCTTGGGTCCGGAATTGCCATATACAGCCCACCTGCCTTTGCCAAGACTTGCCGGAAAACCATAGTTTTCGTTGTTTGCTATCTCTTCGGTAAGCAAACAGCTTGAGGTGGAAACGTACTCGAGCACCGAAGCCAAAACGCCTTGCTCAGATTGAGGCAGCACTATGGGAGGCTCTTGGGGCGCTACCACCACCTTAGTGTGGGCATCAAAGTCCTCGGTGAAATCCGGATTGCCATATAAGGTGATTTTCGCCAAATTGGGACATTGCTCAAAAGCATGGCGACCGATGGCAGTGATTGCGCCGGCAAACTGCACTTTTCGCAACGAAGCACAATTCTTAAATACACCATCGGAAATCAAATCCACAGTGATTGGCAACTCCACCTCTTCAATGTAGGGATTACCGCTAAATGCCGCATTGCCCACCCTTAGCGTTCCAAATCGCACTGCATATCGCTTGTCGGCTTTAGCTGCCGAATAATGGAGCAAAACGCCGTGGCAATCATATAGAGCACCATGGTCCACGTGCAAGTAGCTATTTTCGCCGTGAAGCACAAAGTCGGTCAATGAGGTACAGCCCATCCAGGCAGTTTCTTCAATATCGCTTACAGAAGCGGGAATTTCAAAAGATGCAAGGGAGCTACATCCGGCAAATGCCAGTTTTTCTATCGCATCCAGATTTGCATCAACTGGAATGCTAACAGCCACCAACTGCTTGCAATTAAAAAACATACCTGCTGATATCCTTTTCAGCGAAGAGGGTAAAGTCACGGTTTGCAAATCGGGGGCATCGGCAAACGCATTCTTCCCCACATACGCTATCCCGTTGGCAATGTATAAATGCTTCACTCCGCTTAGAGGATGCTCGCTTGCTGCATCTGCACGGAAAGCATTGCCATCGATGCCTGTAAGGTAATAGGTGAAGTCATCATCTTCCAGTAAAAATGGAATCGTGAGCTCCGACGAGCCATTGGCATTGCCTTCCACAAGGGTCACGGTCCGCCCGTCGGCATTTACCACGCATTTAAAATAGGCGCCACCATCGCCACTCACCTCAATCACATTGCCGGCAGAAGGGTCTACATCATAATCGTCGGTCACTTCATCGGAATAATCAATCAGCGCCACACTATCTTCAAAAATGGAATCCACTGCCACCGTATCATTCACCCAATCATTATAATCGGAAGCCATCTGAGCACCGTTCATCACACCGGACGCCATCATACCGCCCAAAAGCAATACGGAAAACACTACACTTGCACCTTTTTTCATCATTCAATATTGTTTTATGATTTCGCTATGCTTTAATCTCACTTATCGCTTCCACACAAAGGTGGTGACCAAAGGATAGTGGTCGCTCGCCCCCGCTTTGTGGCGGTGAATTTCCACCGCCTCCATATCGCCTCTATACATCACATGGTCGATTTTAAAGAAGAGTCGATTATTGTTGTAGGTGGTGGTGGGACCAAAACCGCATTTCACCCATGCATCGGTGAGGTCGTTGCCCATCACGGTGCGGTAGGCATACGAGAGGGGCACATCATTGAAGTCGCCACACACAATCACATTGGCATCACTCTGATTAATCACTTGCCGAATCAAGGCGGTTTCTTTGGCATGCTCGCGGAATGCGCTATTGATTTTGCTCACCAAACTCTTGCCGGCTTTTTTGGCTTGAGCGGTTTCGCCTTGGGTTTTCAAATTGGTTAAATCCATATAAAATTTTTTATCGTTGTGCGATAGACTCAGCGAATGGAGATGCACATTGAAAAATCTCACTTTATGCCCGGGCACGAGCACATCGAAGGCACGACAATAAAAGTGGTAGCTGTTGAGCGGGTTGTCGGGTGAGGCAAAGCCGTTTTTAATCGAGTCGTCCACTACCGGCTGATAGGGATGCTTAGAGAGAATCACTTGATCATGGTAGCCGTGGTCGCGGTAGGGATACACCTTTTTCAGCGCATCCATAAAAGGCAATTCATTGAAGTCGGCAGACAGCGAAGCCTCTTGGAGCAACACCACATCGGCATCTTGCTCCAAAATGTAGCGTGCAGTGGCTTCGCCCTCGCGGCGCTCTTTTTCTTTATCGGTATAGTATGCCAATTTAAAGTTCTCCACATTAAAGGTAAGCACCTTAAATTTGGTGGAATCTTCCTTCGGGGTGTAGGTGTGGGGAAACATATTGAGCGGGCACACCACACTCACCGAAGGCCATGCTATGAGCATCGACACCCACACAATGAGCGAGCATCGCCACATACGCACAATCAGCCACGCCAAGCCCACCGCCACTTCTATTGCCAGCAGAAAAGGAAATGCCAGCACTGCCAACGGGGCAATTTTGCTATCGTCGGGATGAGTGGTGCCACAATAAGCGGCATATATCATCACCAAAGATAGCACCACGGTGAGCAATATGCCCACAGTCTTTACTATGCGTAATATATAGGTTTTGGTTCCTGCTTTCATCTCATCAATCATATAAATTTGTTTCACTTTTGCGACGCTTGAAAAAGGATGGATTTCTCGTGCTCGGTGAGCGCACCATAGCCCGAGCGCTTGAGCTTCGCCAATATGATGTCGATTTCTTGTTCGGAGGGAGCTTGACGGGGCGATGAAGCCGATGAAGCGGATGCACTGCCACGAAATTTAGTGCCGCCTATGGGTTGCCCGGGAGCGCGTTTAAAGCGGTTTGCCATATTGGCAATGGCATCAAAGCATTGGTTGAGCCATACGGTGATATCGTGTCCCTTTTGCATCTGCCAGCCATAGAGCACGCCCACTATGGCACCACCCAAATGAGCCAAATGAGAGCCTACCATCTCGGTGCCATTGCCCAAAAACATCATCACCACCATTACCGCCACCAGCCATTTGAGCGAAAATGGCTCTATGAAGAAAAAAAACCTGATTTTGTGATTCGGTGCATACACCGCTATCGCCAATGCTATGGCAAACACCGAAGCCGAGGCGCCTATCAAAGGCGTGGACAATGCATTGGAAATGGGCAATAAGGCATACCCTCCCACATAAATAAGGGCGCCACCTAAGCCGCCGAGCACATACAGCGCCACCAACTGCTTGGTATTGAAATAGTGCAAAAACAATTTGCCTACCCAATACAGCCACAGCATATTCACAAAGATGTGAATCAAAGAGAAATGGGCAAACATATACGTGAGCGGAGTCCAAGGTCGGCTAAACAGCAAGTCTCCTTGCGAAGGCACACCCACCCATTGGAGCAAATTCACTGCAGGCGACCCACACATTTCCGAAACAATCCACACCAGTCGCAACAGCACTATCGCACCCACATTCAGCAAAATGAGGCGCCACAGCACATGACATGATGCAAATTTGCGATATAGGTCGTTAATAATCATACCAGCCGTCTTTGGGAAGCATCCCTTTTTGTCGCCAATACAACAATAGAAGCACGCCAAACAGCATACCGCCTAAGTGGGCATAATGCGCCACACCCGACATCATTCCGGTGGTGCCACACAGCAATTCAAACACGCCATACCCTATCACCATCCACTTGGCTTTGATGGGAAAGGGGAAGGGAATGACATACATCTTGAGGTTGGGGAAGGTCATACCAAATGCCAACAGTAAGCCAAACACCGCACCTGATGCGCCCACAGTGAGGAACCCGAAATTCAAAAATTCTTTCATCATCTCCACTGTATGGGCATCGCCGTTGGCTATGGCTTGGTGCACTATCGCCATTGAGGGCACCGCACCGTCGGCAGTACGCAAATTAGAAACAAACTCCGTTTCCCAAGTGAATTGCCACACCACTTCTTGCACCAAACCGGCACCAATGCCACACACCATATAGTAGAGCAAATAGCGCTTGGTGCCAAGCACGCGCTCCAAGAGGGCGCCAAACATAAACAGGTTGAACATATTGCAACCTAAGTGAAGCAAGCCGCCACCAAGCGAACTGCTATCGTGCATAAACATATAGGTCACCAACTGCCAGGGCATAAACCTATCGGCTTGCCAAAAGTGCAATGCCAAATATTGATTAAAGTCAACGCCTTTGCTCTTAAATATCATGGTGGCAACCCACACCAGCACGTTGATAATGAGCAAATTTTTGGTTACTTCTGGAAGCGACCCTAAAAATGAATTACTGCGAGATGATTGAAAATAACTCATAGTGTATCTACGTATATCATTTATAATATTTTTCACAATGCCTTTGCGCAAAGCGCTTCGCCGCATTGAGCCACACTCCGCATAAGCAAATGGATATAGAATAACAAAATTAATAAAAATACTGCAATCTATCTGCCACCTCAGTGAAAATTCACCACATTTTTAAGCCTTTTTTTCTTTTTTACGCCCTCCCACTTGCCACTCCGACGGCAATTCCGTAATTTTGCTTCCAATAATCCAATATTACGTAACACCAATTTCAATCCATTATTATGAATAAATCCGAACTCATCAACGCCATTGCCATTGAAGCAAGCATCAGCAAAGTGCAAGCCAAAGCTGCCCTTGAAGCAGCCGTGAAGGTGATTGAAACCGCCTTGCTGAAAGCCGACAAAGTAGCAATCACCGGTTTCGGTACTTTCTGTGTGCAGCAAAAAGCACAGCGACAAGGTGTGAACCCTACATCGGGCGCACCTATCACCATCCCCGCCAAATCTGTGGTAAAATTCAAAGCCGCCACATCACTCGCTTCTAAAGTGAAATAACCCATTTTGATAACCGTTTCTACTCTAAAAAAAAGGAGCAATTTGCTTCTTTAGTGGCTTATTTTCCCTAAATCCCGGGTATTTCGTTGGTAATGTGAAAAATAATTGCTATCTTTGTCCGATTTTTTACACAGATTAATAAAAATATATGTTTACACCTACTAAAAAAACCATCGTATTGGGTGACGGACGTGAAATCACCCTCGAAACAGGAAAGCTTGCCAAGCAAGCCGATGGAGCGGTTGAACTGCGCATGGGCAATACTATGCTCCTTGCCACAGTTGTATCGGCTAAAGAAGCCGAAGAGGGTGCTGATTTTATGCCCCTTCAAGTGGAATATAAAGAAAAGTATTCGGCAAATGGCCGTTTCCCCGGCGGCTTCACCAAGCGTGAAGGACGCCCCTCTGATTATGAAATTCTTACGGCACGATTGGTGGACCGTGTGTTGCGCCCATTATTCCCGGGCAACTACCACGCCAACACGATTGTGACCGTTACACTCTTCTCAAGCGACGGGCAGGACCAACCCGATGCTCTTGCCGGCTTGGCAGCATCGGCAGCTATCGCAGTGAGCGATGTGCCCTTCGAAGAACCTATCGCTGAAGTGCGCGTGGCGCGTATCAACGGTGAATTCGTCATCGACCCAACCTTTGAACAGCAAAAAAATGCAGACATTGAATTGATGGTAGGTGCAACTTATGACAATATTATGATGGTTGAAGGCGAAATGGACGAAGTGAGCGAAGACGACCTCATTGCAGCACTGAAGGCGGCACACGAGGCTATCAAGCCGATGTGTGTGGCTCAAAAGGAACTCGCCGAACAACTCCAAGTGGTGAAACGCGAATACTGCCACGAAACCGACGACGAAGAACTGCATCAACGCATGCGCGAGGAAGTGTATCCCAAATGCTACGCTGTGGCTAAAGCCGGATGCGCCGACAAACAATGGCGTAACGAAACTTTCCAAAAGGCTTTCGACGATTTCGTGGAAACCATTCCGGAAGAAGAACGCGAAGAAAAAGCAATGATGGTGAAGCGCTATTTCGACGAAATTCAGCGCGACGCTGTGCGCCGTTGCATCCTCGATGAGGGATTGCGACTCGATGGCCGCAAAACCACCGACATTCGCCCCATCACTTGCTGGCCCGACTATCTGCCCGGTCCTCACGGCTCTGCTGTGTTTACACGTGGCGAAACACAATCGCTCGCTACTTGTACACTTGGCACAAAATTGGACGAAAAACTTGTGGACGACGTGCTCTATCGTGGCAACGAACGCTTCCTCCTCCACTACAATTTCCCCGGCTTCTCTACCGGTGAAGCCAAAGCCGGACGCGGCATCAGCCGTCGTGAAATCGGTCACGGCAACTTGGCACACCGCGCCCTCAAACGCATGATTCCGGAAGACCTCCCCTACACCGTGCGTATCGTGAGCGACATTTTGGAATCCAACGGTTCGTCTTCTATGGCAACAGTGTGTGCCGGTTGCATGGCACTCCTCGATGCCGGTGTGAAAATGAAAAAACCTGTGGCGGGTATCGCTATGGGTCTGATTACCGACGAAGGCAATGTGAAGCATGCTGTGCTGAGCGACATTCTCGGCGATGAAGACCACTTGGGCGATATGGACTTTAAGGTGACCGGCACTGTGGATGGCATCACTGCCACTCAAATGGATATCAAGTGCGATGGCCTGCCCTACGAAATTCTTGAACAAGCCCTTCGCCAAGCCAAAGAAGGACGCCTCCACATTCTGAGCCTCATCAACGAAGCCATCCCGGCTCCGCGCGAAGACTATAAGCCCCACGTGCCTCGCATCGTGCACATGACGGTGGATAAGGAATTTATCGGCGCTATCATCGGTAAGGGTGGTGAAGTGATTCAAGCCATTCAAGAAGAAACCGGTGCCACCATCACCATCGACGAAATCGACGGCAAAGGTGAAATCGATATCGCTGCACCCGAAAAAGAAAAAATTGAAGCTGCCGTAGCTCGCATCAAAGCGATTGTGGCAGTACCGGAAGTGGATAAAGTGTATACCGGTAAGGTGCGTAGTATTCTCGAATTTGGCGCATTTGTGGAATTTATGCCCGGTCGCGACGGTTTGCTCCACATCAGCGAAATCAGCTGGAATCGCCTCGAAAGCATGGAAGCCAGCGGCTTGAAGGAAGGCGACGAAGTGCAAGTAAAACTCATCGAAATCGACAAGAAAACCGGCAAATTCCGCCTGAGCATGCGTGCCCTCCAAGAAAAACCGGAAGGTTACGCCGAAGAAAAGAAGGAACGCCGTCCACGTCCACAAGGCGACCGCGGCCCACGCAACCGCGCTCCACGCCGCGATGGCGGTAAAGGACCACGCCGCGACTAATCCCTAACTCAACTCTATATTCTAACACGAATGGGAGTCCCGCACACCGGGGCTCCCATTTATTTTGGTAAAAAATTTGCGCCTTCGCACCCTATTCTGCAGAGAGCAGTTTGAGTATGTATTGACATTTCTCGGAATTGCCGAGCGTTTTGCCTTTGTCGCACGAAAGTTTGATGCAGTCGTGCCATTCGCGCAGTTCCGTGATGCGGCTGCGGGTGAGTTTTATCACGATGTTGGAGGGGCGGCAATCGGTCACGTCGCAAGTAAGATAGGTGCCGATGCCATAACTATCAATCATACGCCCTGCCGTGTAGCGATGCAATTCAATGGCACGGTCGAGGTTCAACCCATTGCTATACACCACTTGCTTGGTGGAGGGGTCGATGCCCAACGATTGATATTTTTCGATGATTTTTTCAAGCTGCTCTTCTTCTTTGCCGCTATCGATGCGCAATCCCTTATACATCATCGCCATCCGCTTTGATAAATTGCTGAAAAACACTTTGTCGCCAAAGCAGTCGTAAAGATAGATGCCATTATCGCCGTCGTACACGTCGCTAAATTTGCGCATCACATTGAAATTACATTCAAACACGCCGGTCACATTCTCTTCAAACGACACCAACTGGTGGCTCATCGTGCCGATGGGTGTGAGGTTGTATTTCATAGCAAGGTACACATTGCTGGTGCCGGTAAAAGCACCTTCCCAAGGGTGAAATTCTCCGCTTTCGTCGGTGTAGCCGCCCTTCAAATATTCTTCCTTGAAGGTGCGTACCACCATATCGTGGTGTAATTTCGAGAAACGGCGGCGCTGGCCGAAGTCGCTGATGGTGAGCCCTCCTCGCAATGCCTTGCGTGCTTTTTCGCGACTGCGCTCCTCTTCCAGGGCAGCGTCGTATTTCTCCACATCGCCGTTGAGAATATGGGTGAGCTCGCTAATGCACGAAAGCAACACCATTTCCCACATAATGGTAGAAAACCACTTGCCTTTCACCGAAATATGAAGTTCGCGATTTTCATCTTGGCTGATGCTCACTTCGGCAGGATTAAACCGATAGCCGCGCAATAGCGTGAAAAACCACAACGGAAGGTAATACATTTTGCGCGTCATAAAGTCAATCTCCTCGTCGGTGATTTGCACGGTGGGCATATAATTCACCTGCTCTTGGAGCAAATCGGCAAAGCCCTCGGGATAACGAGTGTGATTTCGGTCAAAAAAAGTGTATTCCACTTCCGCACGTGGATATTTTTGAAGAATGTAGTAAAGGCAACTGAAGGTGTAGGCATCGTTGTCGGTTAAATGGGTAATTATTTGCTTCATTGGAGTATAGCATTAAGTTATATAAAAAGGTAAAAGTCAGGGTGCAAAGCAAAAAGCACCACTGCTCGCCACAAATGTACAACCTTTTTAACAAATCCCCAAAAAAATTCGTGCCCCAAAACAAGCAACATTCCCTTTTGGTCTTGCCCTCTGTGAACGCCATCCTTAACTTTGTCACCGAGTTCTTTGAAATGTTGACAAAAAAGCAATCCCAGCATCCACAGTAAGTGATTCAGGTGTTTCAAGTGTTTCGGGTGTTTCAGGTGTTTCATTTCGCTTTTGGACCAGAAAACCGCCCGGTTTTGGTCCAAATCCGAACAAACCAGAAAAATCGGTACCCACCCACCTCCGCCATAAAATGGGTGCGCAAAACACCCAAAAAGGCAATTCACCCACTTGTGGGGGCGCATCCCCACCTGCCTGCGTTGCCACACACAATCCTATCTTGCAAGCTATAGCCGTAGTTGTTTTTTGGTGAAGGCGGCTTTATTTTCGTTGCACGCCACAAAAGCGGGCATAGGCGTTTTTAAATGAAAGAGTCGTAGCACCCTACACCGTTGGCAAAGAAATGCCACAGAGCTGGCGATAAAGGTTCAGCGCATACACATCGGTCATAGCGCTAATGTGGTCGAGCACAGCTTGAATCTTTTCAAAAAGTGTGCCGGCATTCACATCGTATTGCTCCGGAAATTTGTTGAGTAGCAATTGCGAATAATTCCTCTCCGGATAAATCACAGCATCTATCAGTTTATCGAGCAGCAAATTGATGATGCGATTACCCGCAAGGTCCACATCCGTTACATAGCCATCGCAGTAGAGCTTGCGCTTCGCTAATTCGCTGCATTTCCGATATCCTTCTGCCGGAAGAGGCGAAATATGCTCTATCAAGCATCCCTCATAGCGTCCCTCAAGCATCAGGTCTTCACCTGCCACAAAAGCCTTGGCACATTCTTGCACCAAAAGTCCCACCACGCCGGAACGCAGATAAGCAATCTTTTCGTTGGGGTCTTCCAAATTACTCATCACTTCTCGGCTATGAGCTTGCTGCTCGGGGGAGAAATAACTCAATAGCAAATTCACGGTTTCTTCGGTGCCTATAATCTTGAGTTTATGACCGTCTTCAATGTCCATCACCTGATAGCAAATGTCGTCGGCAGCTTCCACTAAATACACCAAGGGATGCCTACAAAACTTCCCCTCGTCCAATTCTATCAGTCCTAACCTACGGGCAATGAGTTCGAAATCGCGTTGCTCCGTGGTGAAAAAGCCAAACTTTCCTTTCTCGCCGGCATATAGCGAGCAATAGGGATATTTCACGATTGAAGCCAAGGTGCTATAGGTCATCGCAAAGCCGCCCTCACGGCGCCCCTTGAATTGATGCACGAGCGTGCGAAAGCTATTAGCATTGCCTTCAAAATGTACCAAATCCGCCCACTGCTGCTCGGTGAAATGGGCTCGCAACTGCTCCCCTTTACCCTCACTAAAATAGGCACCAATGGTTTTTTCGCCGGAATGACCAAAGGGAGGATTGCCCAAATCGTGAGCCAAACAAGCAGCTGCCACAATCTCGGGAATGGCATCCATACGCGCCACACAAGCATCGCCGGCATATTTCTCCATCAGCATCAACACCACCTCGGCGGCAAGCGACCTGCCCACACACGACACTTCGAGCGAGTGTGTCAAGCGGTTGTGAACAAATATGCTGCCGGGCAAAGGAAACACCTGTGTTTTATTTTGCAAACGGCGAAATGGCGAGGAAAACACCAAGCGGTCGAAATCGCGCTGAAAATCGCTCCTCACGCCTCCTTTATGACTTTGATAATGCTCCAAACCCAAACGCTTGTCGCATATCAATTGACTCCAATTCATCTTCATCAATAGTGCTTTTTATTGTAAGTCAACAAATTTACAACATCGCCACAAATTATCAAAGAAAAACCAACAAAAAACCGCTACCGTACCCACGGCTCTTTCATTTACGGCTATTTTTGATAGCGGCTGCTTGATTTGGTGAGGTTCGGAGTGATGAGGATTGGTGGGATGGAAATGACTATTTGTTCTTTTCCATACATCTAAAGCACACTCAGCCGGCATTGCTCCGGCTGCACGGGGGCAGCTATCACATGGCATAGGCGACTGTATTTTCGTTGCACGCCACAAAAGCGGGCAATCATATCCGTTTTTAAATGAAAGAGCCGTGCCGCAGAACCCAAAAGCCTCTATCACATCAATAGGGGCATTGCAACTATATAGGGGGGCAGTTTCGTCCTCCACCACTTAAAGAAATTGGTGGCATACGGATGCGCACTACCACCAGCCGGCAATTTATTTTGGTGCCATCGCACCTTCACGATGCTAAAAAATTCATAAACAAATAGAAAAATCATTTTTTTGCAATAAAAATTGCCCAATATTGATGCCTAATTCAAAAAAAAGTGCGATATTTGCACTTGCAAAATAAATTCACATTGTGCCGAAGCGCCCATTTTTTTATTCAAAATATTAAAAATCAGGTAATTCGGTACAGAATTTTGCGCAGAGAGATAGAAAATTTTTAAATTATTTTTAAATATAATATACGACAATGACAAAAGCAGACATCGTTAGCGAAATTTCAAAAGCTACAGGTATTGACAAAGCATCAGTGCTCTTAACTGTTGAAAAATTTATGGAAACTGTTAAAGACAGTTTGTCAAATGGTGAAAATGTGTATCTCCGTGGTTTCGGTAGTTTCATCGTGAAAACTCGTTCACAAAAAACTGCTCGCAATATTTCTAAAAACACCACAATGATTATTCCTGAACACAATATCCCCGCTTTCAAGCCCGCAAAAGTGTTTATGGAACAAGTGAAGAAATAATCGATTCACAGAGGCAAAACATAAATCTCTCTTGAGAACAAGAAATAATTTTTATTTAATCATTTTTTAAACTAAGCAACATGCCAAGCGGAAAAAAAAGAAAAGGCCATAAAATGGCTACGCACAAGCGCAAGAAAAGACTTAGAAAGAACAGACATAAAAATAAGAAATAAACTCTTTCTTTAAGTCACACATACTGAGAACAAACTCCCTTCGACCAAAGTTTCGGTAACGAGCGCTTATCAGTGGGTAAGGAGAGTTTGTTCTTTGTTGTAAACATCACATGCTGCATCACTGCCAATGAAGGCACTTTTGCCGCATTCAGCAGAGAAGGCAGCTTCCAAGATTCCCTTTCACAACATCGAATGAAAAGTGAATTAATTGTTGACGTACAGCCGACCGACATTTCTATCGCACTGCTTGAAGACGGGCGATTAATGTCGTTGCAAAAGGAGTCCACAGACGCCTCCTATGCCGTCGGTAACCTCTACTTTGCCAAGGTAAAGAAACTGATGCCGGGCCTTAACGCCGCTTTCGTGAACGTGGGCCACAAAAAAGACGCATTCCTTCATTACCTTGATTTAGGCTCACAATTTGAATCATATTCAGCGTTCTTAAAATCGGCTATCGAAAATCCCGGCAAGCGAACTTCCATTTCAAAAATGAAGCTACTGCCGGATATCAACAAACATGGGTCGGTGACAGATGCACTACAAGCCGGACAACAACTGCTCGTGCAAATAGTGAAAGAACCCATCTCCACCAAAGGACCCCGACTCACCACCGAAATTACTTTCACCGGACGATTTATGGTGCTCATACCGTTCAACAACAAAATTTCGGTGTCACAAAAAATTAAAAACACTGCCGAAAAAATGCGATTGAGAAAACTCGTGGAGAGCATCAAACCCAACAACTTCGGGGTTATCATTCGCACATCGGCAGAAAATAAAAAAGCTGCCGAACTCAACGCAGAAATGAAAGTGCTCGTGAAATGCTGGGAAGATAGCATCGCTAAATTGCAATACAGCACTCCCCCATCGCTCATCTACGAAGAAGAATCCAGAGCAGTGAGCGTGATTCGAGATATCTTTAACCCGGAATTCGAAAGCATTCACGTGAACAACGCCGATATCTTCGACCAACTACACAACTATGTGAGCCTAATAGCCCCCGACAGAGCCGACATCGTGAAAATTTATTCCGACGACACGCCTATTTTCGATAAATTCAATATCACCAGGCAAATCAAAGCCTCGTTCGGAAAAACCGTCTCCTTTAAGTCGGGAGCATACATAATAATTGAAAGCACCGAAGCACTTCATGTGATTGATGTTAACTCCGGTAACCGATCGAAAGCCTCTACCGACCAAGAGTCGAACGCGCTTGATGTGAACTTGCTCGCAGCCAACGAAATTGCACGACAACTTCGATTGCGCGATATGGGAGGTATTGTGGTGGTCGACTTTATCGATATGGCGAAAAGCGAACATCGACAAGCTCTCTACGACCACATGAAACAGGTGATGCAAAACGACAGGGCAAGGCACAATATTTTGCCCCTTAGCAAATTCGGACTGATGCAAATCACACGACAAAGAGTAAGACCGGTGCTCGATATCGTTACAGCCGAAACATGCCCTTCGTGTGGAGGGAAGGGTGAAGTTTTGCCTTCGCTGCTTTTCACCGATATGCTTAAAGATAAAATTGATTATCTCGTAAACTCCCTCGGAGTGAAGCACTTTATTATGTATGTCCATCCTTTCGTGGAAGCCTACCTCAAAAAAGGCATTTTTAGCGAATATTTTAAATGGCGCCGCACTTTTAAATGCAAATTCAAAATTATGGCCGACCAATCTCTGTCGTATCTACAATACAAAGTGACCGACCGAGAACACAACGAAATCGACCTTAAAGAAGAAAAAGACACCAGCAGCGCACATAGCAAAAAAGAACAACGTTCGCGAAAAAACAAACAAGAAGACTAATAGCTAACATCGCCCTCCAGCAAGGCAAAATTATAGCTAAACAACAAAAAAAGCCTTACATCCGAAAAAGGCTTCCCCATCGAAAACAAAAAAATCCGCGGCTTCCCTCCAAAAGCCGCAGATTTTTTTTGCTATCCATTGATAACCGCTGAAGCATAATTTGGAAAAATAGATGAGTTGAAAAATATAACAGGGGTTGACTCCGTTCGCGCTCGGTTAGCCGTGCTTCGTGCTTGGTTAGGGAGGGGCTGCCATTTTATGGGGCGGCATCGGTGTGGAAATACGATGGCGGCAGATTGGGTGGATTTTGACCGGGGGGGCATAGCGATGATATCACGTAGCCGATGGTGATTGGTGATTGCTGCGACGGGGTTTTGTCGGTTTATTGACCCCACTTTTTTCTACTGAGCCGGAAGGAGGTCGGCGAAAGGGGCGTTGCTCCACACGATGAAATTGCCATCGGCGTCGGAGCTGATGGTCATCACGCCCAGGTCGTGGCGCTTTTCAAACATCTTTTGCGTGCGCTCGGTGCCCATTGCCATGCAGGCTGTGGCCCAAGCATCGGCGGTCATGCAGTCGGGCGCCACAATGGTGACACTCAGCAGCGACGATTCTTCGCTATAGCCCGTGGCGGGGTTCACGATATGCGAAATCTTTTTGCCCTCAATTTCTTTATATTTCCGGTAATTGCCGCTGGTGGCAACGGCTTTGCCGCTCAGCGCAATCACGAGGGCCGATTCGTGCACAGTGGCGGCATTGTTTTCGATGGGCATATCAATGCTAATGTGCCAGGGCGTGCCGCTTTGGTTCACGCCATGAGTTGCCACTTCGCCGCCGATTTCCACCATGCAGTTGGTGGCGCCGTTGCGCAGCAGCATACGGAGCACTTCATCGCACGCCAAGCCTTTGGCAATACTGCTAAAGTCGAACTGAATGCGCGGGTCGGCTTTCACCACTCGGTTGCCTTTAAGGCTCACTTTCGAGATGCCCACAAAGCGCAAGATGCTATCAATTTGCGCCGAGGTGGGGAGCTTACCGCTTTTGTAGCCAAATCCCCAAGCATTCACCAAAGGCATCACTGTGGGGTCGTAGGCGCCATTTGAGGCACGGTTCACCTCCTTGGCACACGCTATCATACGGCTTAAAATGGAATCGGCATCGGAGGTGAGATTTTGGTTCAAACGCCACACGAGCGATTGCTTATTAAACACATTCGCACTGCTATCGATGCCGGCAAGCACCGCGCTAATGGAGTCGGCAAGGTCGGCATCAGCTTCGTAGGTGACATGATATTCGGTGGTCCACACTTCGCCCTGCACAGTTCGGAAGGCTTTAGGATGGGGTTTGAACACAAAGAGCGCCACCAGTGCACCCACCGTGCAAATCAGCACGGCAATATATTTTTTTGAAAACAGAATATTCTTCATATAAAGGGAGTTTCACTTGCAAAGATAACGATTTTGGGCGTGAAGCGGTGCGAATTTTGCGTAAATGTGGGCTTAATCACAAAAAAAATCGTAATTTTGTGCCAAAAGGTTTATAAAAATTCGTATTTATGATGAAAAAAGCAGTTTTATTATTGGTATTTGCAGCCCTTGCGATGGGCGCTCAAGCGCAATTGCGATTTGGTGTGAAAGCCGGTGTGGGAATCAACTCCCTCCACTTCGATGAAGTAGCGTCGAATTTCGACTCCAACAATCGCACCGGATTCACCGGCGGTTTGATGCTGGATTTGAATTTGCCTTTAGGCTTCGGCGTGGATGGCTCTGTGATGTACACTCGCCGCAGTGGCGAAATCAACAATGAGGAAGTGTTTTCGCGCGACTATGTGTCCATTCCGGTGAATGTGAAATACAACTTCAGTTTGCCCGTAGTGAGCCAAGTGCTCAAACCCTTCCTTTTCACCGGTCCGGAATTTTCGTTCTACGTGGGCGATAAAAAGTCCTCTGTTTGCGAATATTCCTCATGCTCGGTGAATTGGAATGTGGGAGCCGGCTTGGAGCTGTTCAACCACCTGCAAGTGGCAGCCGCCTACAATATAGGGATGAACAATAGCATCAAAGAGGCTATTTTCGGAGATCATGAAATCAGTTCGTCAGGCATTAAAGATCGAGGCTGGACCGTAACGGCAGCCTACCTGTTTTAAAGCGCCCGGAGGCGTCTTAACTGTTATAAAAGTTGAAAATTTTGCCTATACCGATTATTTGTTATAGTTTTGCATATTATTTCAAGAAATTTACGCTACAGAAATGAAGAAAATCCTATTGACATGCGCCCTTGCCCTTGTGGCTTCCGGCATAAGTATGAGAGCTGAAACACGCCTTGGTGCCACTGTGGGCGTCAACTACAACGAATTACACTTCGGTCAGACCGACATTTTCTCTACCGATAGAATGCCGGGTGGCAGTGTGGGTGTGATGGGCGAATTGATGATTCCCGGCATTGGCTTTGGCGTGGATGCGAGCTTGCTCTACTCTATGCGCAATGGCAAACTTCATTTCGAGGAAAAGAAGGCGTGGTCGTCGATGGGATTAGGTGCCGAAACAGCGACGTTTCACTACATCGACATTCCCATCAACCTGAAATTCCGTTACCACAATCTCAATGGCTTTGAAAGCACTTTGATGCCTATGGCATTTGCCGGACCGGTGATTTCGATTTTGGCAGGTCACAACAAATGTGCCGACCAGCTGAGCTACACTCCTGTGACACTCAATTTGCAAATGGGTATCGGTTGTGAGATTTTAGAAAAGGTGCAAGTGAAAGCCGGCTATCAATTCTCGGTAGGTCAGTCGTGCAAAACCAAATTGCTCGACGACCATTCGGCAAAACACCGCACGTGGTTTATCAATGCCACCTACTTCTTCCGCTAAATCACATCAATAATCATATTGATTACACCACCAAAAAGCGAGGCTCGGTATGTGCCCTCGCTTTTTTTAGCCTCACACAAATAGCATAGAGACTATAGAGACTATAGAGACTATAGAGACTATAGAGACTATAGAGACTATAGAGACTATAGAGACTATAGAGACTATAGAGACTATAGAGGCTAAGGGGATAGAGGGGGCGAGAAAGGAAGGCGACTGTATTCGAGGATGAATACAGCCGCCTTTATTGTGGGTGGTGATGATTGGCGAATCAGCGAAGGATTGCTTTAATCACCTTATTTTCAATTATTTCACCAATTTGCTTACAGATTGGCTACCATCGGTGTAGTTGGTTACCACGAGGTTCACACCTTGATAAGGAGTGGTGGATTCCATACCGGCCACATTGTAGTATCTTACATTCTTGATTGTCTTGGTGCCATTGATGTCGGTCACACCTGTTGCCTTACCCGGCACAGTGATTGTGCAAGTTGCTTTCACATCGGCATTAGCCACGCAAGAAGCGGTGATAAACACTACTCGGTCGTTTGTTGCCATTGGGCTCACGCCGGCTTTTTCGGACACGATAGTTACCAAACCGTTTTTGTCAACAGTAGCCACATTTTCGTCGCTTGAAGTCCAATTTACGGCAGGGTTGGTGGTTTCGGCGGGAAGCACGGTAGCCACGAGTTGCACTTGATTGGCATCTGAAGGCATCACATACTCTTCATAGTTAAGTGTAATGGAAGTGGGGAGCACTTCAGCAGTGGGGTTAAGGATTACCACTCTACATTCAGCAAACAATTCAGGATTAGCTTCGCAAGCAGCCTTAATGGTTACGGCGCAAGTGGCACCCTTTTCCCAAGAAGTTTGCTTGATGGTGGTTACCAAACCGTTGGCGTCAACAGTGGCAATGGTTTCGTCGGAAGAAGTCCATACCACATTCTTATTGTCGGCATCTTCAGGAAGCACGGTAGCAATGAGTTGAACGGAATCGCCGCCATTGTCAACAGTTGTTTCCGTCTTATTGAGTTCGATGGATTCTGGTTGAACCACAGGAGGAGCTACATAAGTGGCACCGCACAAGCCGTAAGCTTTCACGTTTTCTACAGCGTAAGTTACCACCGGTTGTGCGTCGGCACTTACGATGGTTTTGATACCGCTCTTGTGGAGAGGATTTTCCGGGTCGAGGGCTACACTACCGGCTACGGCTTGGGCATCGGTTTCGGGCGCTACATACGACCAGAACACATTGGTGCCGTCGCCATTGATTTGAGCCACGTTGGCAATTTCACCGGAGTCGGGAGCACCATCGAGCAAAACGGGAGAATCGTCGATGAGTTGGCAGTCAGAAATTTTGAGCTCGGCGTTGCCTTCCACGTCAGCACCTGTTTCAATGTTGATGAGGCGGTTGAGCGCAATACGATAGATACCCGGAACAGCTCCGTTAGGATCTTTTTGAACGTACATATAGTAGTAGCCGTTGGCTTCGTCGAGGTACGACGTTTTGATAATCACGTCTTTAAACAACACGTTGTAGGGTTGAGTCTTGCCGGCTCCACCTTCTGAATAGATGTCGGAGTCGCGGAAACGAGTAAGACCAAGACCATTGAACTTAGTGGTACGCCAGTAGCAACCTCTGCTGTCGCGAGTAAATCCGCCTGTGATTGCACCATACGACAGCAAGTCGCCATAGTAAGGCAGCCATTGGTTTTGGAACAAGAAAGGTTGAGATCCATACAAGCCGGTGGTGTCGGCATTGAGTTTGTGCACACCCACGTTGCGGTCGGCAATATAGATGTTGTTTGTAGCCTTGTCGATATACATTGAGAATGGGTCTTCACTTGGCTTGTAACCTACGTTGTTGAGAACAGTCACGCGGTAGAAGATGCCATTGGTGTTGTTCACATAGAAGAGTTCACCATCGCCAAGGGGTTGGTCAGGATTTTGGTAAGTGAATTTTTCACCTGCCACTGCCACATAGATGCGGTTTTTGTAGCTGTGGAGTGTGAAGGCGTGAGCGCCGGTAGTGAATTTGGTGTCCACAATTTCACCGTTCACATCCTTATACATCAACTTGCCGTCGGTGGTAGCGAAATACAAACCGGTGGGGCAACCCAGAGCAACACCTGAAGACGCGATGGTGGGGTCTGCCACGATGTTGAGGTATTGCCATTGTGATGCAGCTTTATATTTTGCCACTGCAGAAGACGCCACCTTACATTCCACACCGCTTTGCGAAGCGCTAAACACGTTGGCAGCCAAAGCCGGGGTGTTGGGGTTGAGCACGCGGAGCGATTCAATGGATGTGGGCACAGCACCCGGTTCCATATAGTTTACATTGGCAGGAATTTCCATGTGCTTCAGCGACGGGCAGTTGGCAAAAGCATCCTTCATAATGTTGGTAGCGGTGGACGGAAGAGTCACAGCATTGAGTTTGCTACATCCTGCGCAAATGCCTTGAGGAATTTCGTTGCGTCCATCTTCAAAAACGATGCTTTCCAAAGCGGAATTATTGAAGATATTGGAGCCCAAAGTAACGTTTGCTTTGATGGTGAAAGCCTTCAAAGCGCTATTGGCAAAAGCATAGTTGCCCACAGCTTCAAGTGCCGGGAGTTCCATCACTTCGCATGGTGCATACGCCAAGCCATAGTTATCAATATTGGTAACAGCAGCAAAAGCATCAGTGCCCACGGTACCTTGGTGAGCACTCACCAGCAAACGAGCGCCATTGGCAGAAACCAGCACACCATTCACCACTTTGAAAGCAGTGTTGGCTTCATCCACCACGATTTCAGCCAGGGTGGTGATAGGAGCGAAAGCAGCCGAGCCGATAGATGCCACAGCAGCGGGAATTTCCACCTTAGTCACCTTAGTGCCTGCAAAGGCTTGGGTACCGATTGATTGCACACCTGCCGGCAAACTAACAGTGCCTTCAATTGCAGAATTTTGGAATGCGTTGGAATAGATATATTGCAATGCGCTCGGGAAATTGAACGAAGTGAGACCTGAATTGTAGAAAGCGGTAGCACCGATAGAGGTCACATTGTCGCTCATAGTGATAGAAGTGAGCGCTTTGGCGCCGTAGCAAAGGCGATCGGGAATAGAAGTGATTGTTTCAGGAATGGTGAGAGACTTCAACGATGTGCAGTTTGCAAAAGCACCGGCACCCACTGAAGTAACATTCACACCTTCGTTGTAAATCACTTCGGTAAGACCTGTACAGCCTTGGAACATTTCGCCGTCGATGTTGGTGAAATT
The DNA here is from genome assembly GCA_004559845.1 of bacterium. GTDB lineage: Bacteria > Bacteroidota > Bacteroidia > Bacteroidales > Muribaculaceae > Sodaliphilus. The sequence continues at coordinate 16,651 of SFWW01000001.1, read as the reverse complement.
GCCACCGAAAGTCACTTTCTTCAAAGTCTTGATACCGCGGAACGGCATATACGAACCGGTGCTTTCGTCAAGGTTTCGACCGAAGTAGATTTCTTCGATAGGACTTGCCACGCCGGTGCCAAGGTTGAGCACAAAAGCTTGAACGGTGATTTTGAAGGCGTTGGGCGAATCGGTGAAAGTGATTTTCTTCAAGCTGGTCATACCTTCCCAGTTTTGAGCGGTGAAGGGACCTTTAACGCCTGCCGGTACGGTTACTTCAGTGATGGAAGTACAGCCCTGGAGGTAGCCGTTACTAATAGAAGTGGCAGTGGCGGGAGTGGGGTCTTTGGTAAGAGCCGTACATCCCTTAAAACTGTTACGTCCGATCGTCACACAAGTGGCGGGAAGCGTAAGGGAAGTCAGCTCTCGGCAATCCAAAAAGGCGTTAGCGCCGGTTGCTATCACGGTGTAAGTCACGCCTTTTAACTCAAAAGTTTCCGGAATCACGATATCACCTTTATAGAAGGTGGTGTCCTTTCCCGAAATCGCGTATTTCTTCACAGTAGCCTTCGTGCCGGAGGTGGTGTAGTAAATGCCATCGTATTGAACGGTGGCAGCACCCACTTCCTGGAGAGCAAAAATGCTCACAAGGCTAAGAAGCATAACACGAATCCATGAATTTGTAAATTTTTTCATGTTGTGAATGTTGTTAGTTAGTAAATTAGTTAAATATTGAAATAAAATGAATAGTTAATCAGTTAATAAGCCGCATCCTTAGGGTAAAACAACCCTTTTTTTGGATTCAACCACAAATATAATCATTTTTTTTATCCCCACCTATTTTTTTGGATAATTTTTACAAAAACTTCATGGTTTGATTTAAGTTAGCCGCTCGCGGAGGCGGTTAGCCGGGCTTCGAAAGTTCGCCAAAATGGACAAAAAATCTTCATTTTGGCGAACTTTTGCAGAGTAAGTCGAATTTAATTCGTATATTTGCAGCGTATTATTCGTTTCATACTACATAATTTGAATAGATGATGGCCAACTATCATTTGATTGGAAGGGAGAAAGAGATTGCAGAATTAGAGCGGTTGCTACGTTCTGAAAAATCAGAGTTTCTTGCGATATATGGTCGCAGGAGGGTAGGAAAGTCATATCTCATCCAGGAAGTGTATGGCTCGCAAATGGCGTTTTCCACTGTGGGTGTGTACTTTCGCAAAAATAAACGTTCCGCTTTGTCGTATCGCAAAGAGCAGCTTTTACATTTTTATGAAAGTTTGCTTCAATATGGCTTATCATTTCAAATCCCGCCTCCCACATCTTGGCGCGAAGCATTTCGATTGCTCCGCACCGTACTAGAACGTGATTCCCGTGCTCGAAAAGTGGTATTTCTTGACGAATTACCATGGCTGGCAGGTGCTCAATCTTCAGAACTGATTGCAGAATTGAGTTTTTTTTGGAATTCTTGGGCATGCCGACAGCGCAACATTATTCTTGTGGTGTGCGGCTCTGCCACGAGTTGGATGCTCAATAATGTGATTCGAGATTATGGTGGTTTGTACAGTAGGCTTACACTAAAGATTCAACTCCATCCATTTTCCCTTGGCGAATGTGAGCAATATTACTGCCAACGGCATTTCCTTTTTTCTCGTTACGAAATAGCACTTGCCTATATGGTGCTGGGCGGGATTCCCTATTATATGGATATGCTTCGCAACGATGAAACACTCTCTAAAAATATCGACCGCATATTTTTTTCGAATCATTCCATTAAGCAAGAGTTTGAAGATGTGTATGTTGGGCTTTTTCAGTCATCGGAAAAGTATTTAGACATTGTGACGACACTCGGTAATCATCTCTATGGTATGACGCGCAACGAAATAGCGCAAACCTTGGGTATGACTTCCGGAGGAGGACTATCTACCATGCTCGACAATTTGGAACAGTCGGGAATTGTGAGCACCTATCCTCGAAGAGGAAAAAATCGCAAGGAAACGATATATCGCTTGGTAGACTTTTTCTCATTGTTCTATCTTAAAAATGTTCTCCATGCTCACCCCTCCGGCACCAATTGGATGAAAATGCAACGCTCGCCTCAATTCTTTTCTTGGGCAGGTATTTCTTTCGAAATTTTGGTGGCACAACACCTCCGGCATCTTCAAGAAGCATTGCGCATTGGAAAGGTAACCGGATGCTATTGCTGGAATACAGACCCAAATGCAGACACCAATGCTCAAATCGATCTTGTAATTGAATGGCATGGCGAACGCACCGATTACCTTTGCGAAATCAAATTTTCAGAAAATGAATTCACCATCACATCTGATTATCGGCAAAATTTGCTCAACAAGGTGTATGCCTTCATACATTCCAATCAGCACATCAAGAGCCATTCCGTGATGCTCGTGATGGTGACCACTATGGGCGTGAAGCGCAATTCGTATTCCAATTGCGTGAACGCCTCCATCACACTCGATTCCTTATTTACATAAATCATTCCTTCGAAAGTTCGCCAAAATGGACAAAAAATCTTCATTTTGGCGAACTTTTGATTTGTAGTGCGGTGGTTAAGTGGAAATAATAGTCGCGCGAGGGGGCGTGAGGATTAAGAGTGGTGGGTGTGGAGGGTGATTTGGTTGCCATCGAAGGTGGCGTAGGTGTTTTGGTTAATCCAGTCGCCGAGGATGGTGATTGTGCGTCCTTGTGTGTCGATGGCTTGGTGCTTTGCCAAGTGGAGGTGTCCCATCACGAAATGTTGCACTTCGGGATGCACTTTTGCATAGGATTGAGAGAATTGGAGCAGATGCTGATAGCAAACTTCGATTTCGGCATTCACTTCAGCTTCTTTGCGCTTTGTTCGGTTGGAGGTGCTCCATGCGTGTGCTATGCCGTAGGTAAGTCGGGGATGTAGCCCGGCATAGAGCCATTGGCACACTCTATTGTGGAAGCACCATCGTGTGAAGCGGTAGAGCAGCGGCTGGGTTCCCACGTCGTCGCCATGGCTGAGCAGGAATTGCACGCCTTTAATTTCTTTTTGTAGATGATTGTGATATACCGTGATTCCGAGTTCGGTTTGTAGATAATCGAAGAGCCACACATCGTGGTTGCCGGTGAGCCAATACACCGGTACTCCGGCATCGGTGAGGCGCGCTAAAGCGGCGAAAAATCGGATGTAGCCTCGGGGGACCACATTTTTATACTCATACCAGTAGTCGAGGATGTCGCCCAGCAAATACACTTCTTCTGCATCGGCAGCAATGCTGTCGAGAAATTGGACCACGGCGCGTTCTTTTTGTCGTGGATTGGGAAAATATTTGGCACCGAGGTGCAGGTCGCTGAGAAAATATATCATTGTGGAATATCGGGGTGTGAGTATCTTTTTATATCTATGTAAGAAGGTGCTGAATGTGCTATAGCATTCCCAATTCGAGTTTGGCTTCTTCGCTCATCATGCTTTGGTCCCATTCGGGTTCAAACACCAGTTGCACGTTCACGCTTTTCACCCCCTCAATGCTTTCCACCTTTTGCCGGATGTCTTCAAAGAGGAAGTCGCCCATCGGACAATTGGGAGCAGTGAGAGTCATATCAATAGCCACGTTGCCCTCATCGCTAATATCGATTTTGTAGATGAGTCCAAGGCTGTATACATCGACCGGGATTTCGGGGTCGAACACCGTTTTTAGCATGCGCACGGTTTCTTCTTCTAAATGTAATCGTTGTTGAGGTGTCATAATGGTTGCAAAATTACGATAAATTTCGGGATTATCTACTAAAAGCTGTGAGGTTATTTCATAATTTGGGCACGCCTCCCCGGTAAAGAGCGAAGGGCAATGGGCTGTGGTGGCTTTCTTGCGGCAGACGTGGTGGACAACAATATGATTTTACAATTTTTAACAAAAATTTATCACATTCTCATAACTAATTTTATTTCAATGAATTATATAGTAAAGCGAGTGGCGCATTTTTAAAATAATGGGGATGTTGAGAAAAATTTTTAGGTGAAAATTTGGAAAACATCAATAAGATAACTAAATTTGCCATCGAAACCTAAACAATTAAAAAAACGCCTTAAAAAGAAACCTGAATACCAACGAAAACTTTAAATAGCAATTCTTCATTTCGAGAATTGCTATTTAATTTTTTATTCCCATCGTTTTTTTTTAAATTTGCACATTGTGATTTTAATGAACATTACGATGAAACGATATGCGATAATAGTGGCAGGAGGCAGTGGCACGCGCTTTGGAGGCAACACACCGAAGCAGTTTTTGCCCTTGAATGGAACCCCGGTGTTGATGCACACCATCCGCAAGTTTGCCTCATGCACCGATGCCGTGGTGGTGGTGCTTCCGCAGAGAGAGCAAAGCTATTGGACAAAACTGTGTGTGCAACATCACTTCAGCGTAGCTCACCACGTGGTGAGCGGAGGCAATAGCCGATTTGAATCGGTGAAAAACGGATTGCAGTCGCTCTCGCTTCAGCCATTGGATTTGGTGGCAGTGCACGACGGGGTGCGACCCATGGTGTCGGAGGCGCTTATTGCTCGCACATTTGCTATGGCTGAGCAATGTGGCGCAGCCATTCCCGCCATTGCAGTAACCGATTCGGTGCGGCAGTTGGGCAAGAGCGGCGCATCTATCGCCCTCGACCGTGCTATGCTTAGAGCGGTGCAAACGCCCCAAACCTTCCGCGCCGACGCCTTGCTTCGGGCTTATGATGTGGCGTATGCACCCTTCTTCACCGACGATGCTTCGGTGTATGAGCATGCCGGAGGCACGGTTGCCCTCGTGGAAGGCGAGCCCGCCAATATCAAAATCACCCACCCCATCGACATTGTGGTGGCAGAACACTTGATGAAACTGCAATGATTCAACTCACACACTACGATATAAAATATTTGGCGGGCGTGGGTCCAAAGCGTGCCGAACTCCTTGACAAAGAGTTGGGCATACGGAGTTTTTACGATTTGCTCGTAAATTTCCCATTTCGCTATATCGACAAAAGCACCCTCCACCACATTAAAGACTTGCAGGGCGACGACCTTCCGAGTGTGCAGCTCAAGGGACACTTCATCACCTTCACCACGCAGGGCGAAGGGGCGCGCCGGCGACTGGTGGGACTATTCACCGATGGCACGGGCACGATAGAATGTGTGTGGTTTAACCGCCTGAAATTCATTCAGCAAAGTTATCGCACGGGCGTGGACTACATCGTGTTTGGCAAACCCACACCCTACAAGCGCACCTTCAGCATTATTCACCCCGAGGTGGATGAGTATGAACAAGTGAAAGACCGTGCGGGGATGGTGGGCGTGTACAACCTCACCGAGCGATTGCGCAAGCGAGGCTTTTCGTCGCGCCTTTTCCAAAAATTGAACAAAAATCTGTTGGAAAGCGATATCGCCAAACGCATCACCGACACGCTGCCCGCCGAACTCCGCACCCGGCGCATGCTAATGCCGCTCTACGAGGCGGTGAGCAACATGCATGCCCCCACATCGGTGGAAGCGCTCCAGCGCGCACAGCGCAGAATGAAATATGAAGAACTCTTTTTCTTGGAGCTACACATATTAAAAAACATAAAAGCCGTGTCGAAAAAATTGCGCGGCCACGTGTTTAGGCATGTGGGCGAATATTTCAACACCTTTTATAGCCAACACCTCCCCTTTCCACTAACCGAAGCTCAAAAGCGAGTGATTAAAGAAATACGAGCCGATATGGGAAGCGGTCAGCAAATGAACCGACTGCTCCAAGGCGATGTGGGCAGCGGGAAAACCATTGTGGCTTTTTTCACAGCACTGATAGCGCTCGACAATTGCTACCAAGCATGCCTCATGGCGCCCACCGAAATCCTTGCCCGACAGCATTATGAAGCCATCAGCGAAATGGCGGCAAAGATTGGGGTGAGTGTGGGACTGCTCACCGGCAGCACTCGCAAGCGCGAACGCGAAGCCATCCACGCCGGATTGCTCGATGGCTCACTTCAATTGCTCATCGGCACACACGCCCTATTGGAAGATGTGGTGCAATACCGGAATCTGGGATTGGCGATTATCGACGAACAGCATCGATTCGGTGTGGCACAACGCGCCCGCCTGTGGAAGAAAAACACCACCCCACCCCACGTGCTGGTGATGACAGCCACCCCTATACCGCGAACTCTGTCGATGACCGTGTATGGCGACCTCGATGTGTCGGTAATCAACGAATTGCCGCCCGGCAGAAAACCCGTGAACACCTATTTGCGCTACGAAGAGCATCACGCAAAGGTGTATGAATTTATAGAAAGCGAATTGAAAAAAGGGCGTCAAGCCTATATCGTGTATCCATTAATCGAAGAAAATGAAAAGCTCGATTTGCTTGCACTTGAAGAAGGCTACGAAATTGTGCAACAGCGATTTCCTCAATATCAAGTGAGTATGGTGCACGGCAAGATGAAACCCGCCGAAAAAGATGCGCAAATGCAGAAATTCGTGAACCGGGAAACCCACATATTGGTCGCCACCACCGTGATAGAAGTGGGCGTGAACGTGCCCAATGCCAGCGTGATGGTCATAGAAAATGCCGAGCGATTCGGACTGTCGCAGTTGCACCAATTGCGAGGCAGAGTGGGCAGAGGTGCCGACCAGAGTTATTGCATCTTGATGTCGCACTTCAAGCTCAGCAAAGACACCAAGCATCGACTGGAGGTGATGACCGCCACCAACGACGGCTTTGTGGTGGCAGAAGAAGATATGAAACTGCGCGGTCCCGGCGACATGGAGGGCACGCAGCAAAGCGGCATCGCATTCAATCTGAAGGTGGCAAACCTGGCATCGGATGGCGCCATTTTGGAGCAAGCACGGCAAGATGCCATCCAAACGCTCGAAGCAGACCCCAACCTTGCATCAGAAATGGGACGAAAGCTCGAAGCCACGATGAAAGTGATTTACCAACATACGGAAAACTGGGGGCTTATTAGTTGACCTTCAGCATAGAAAGCTGCTAAAAGCAATTGTGAAAAACTTGCACACTTTTGAAAATGTGTGCCGATTTTAGGATATTTTAAGGAATAAAAGAATTTTTATGCATTTTTTGTGACCAATATCTAAATGACTGATTATTTGAGTTTTAAATTGTTTGAGTACATATATTTAGACACTTTTTTACACATTTTAACCGATATTTTTTGGGTCAGAGAAAATATAAAAGTAATTTTGAGCGTTAAAAAAATGGTAGGTGTGAAAATCGCACCCGCCTTTGGAGCAAAAAAATGCTACTTCATTTCAACGCAACTACGCCCTCGAAATTCAGCAATTGGCTCCAATATGCATATAAAAAATTGAGGTGAAACGTTCGCTCCACTTTCCGAAGAGGAAACATGATGCAGCAGCGCTCACCTTGCAAAACCAACATTATGAAATTGATTAAAACCTCTACATTATTATTAACCGCCATCGCAGCCGCAGGACTTACATTTAGCGCCGTAGCACAAAGCCTGAGTTCGGTGTCCAGCTACCGCAAAGCCCATGCCGACAAACTTGCTCGCCAATCCAAAATCACCGATAGAATTCATTTGGAAGAAAACCAAAAATATGCGCGCGAACTTTGGGAGAACATTGAACCCGAGCCCGATATCTACACCGAAGGCTGGGCAAGCAACTTGGTGAACCCCTACAAAGAAGCCAACGTGCCCAATAGCAAGCGCATCAATGTGCAGCACTACAATATGCCCATTAAGCAAACAATGGTCACCTCACACTACGGCTATCGCCCACGATTCAAACGTATGCACAAAGGCGTGGACATTCGCGCATGCATTGGCGACACCATCTACGCTGCCTTTAGCGGACGGGTGCGCCTCACCAAATACGAGCGTAGCGGCTACGGATTCTATGTGATTGTGCGCCACGAAAACAGCCTCGAAACCGTGTATGGTCACCTTTCTCGCTTCCTTGTGAAACCCGACCAATATGTGAAAGCCGGACAGCCCATTGCATTGGCAGGCAACACCGGACGCAGCACGGGGCCGCACCTCCACTTCGAAACGCGTTTTATGGGCTACGCCATCAACCCAGAAGCCATTTTCGACTTCGCCAACCGATGCACCCACACCGACACCTACCTCTTTACGAAGAGCACTTACCAAAACGCACGCAACTATAGCAGCAAATAGACATAAAAGAATAATATTGCATAACTTTCAAAAAGCACCGAGCGATAAAAGCCCGGTGCTTTTTTTGGAAGATGAGCTAACGGAAAACTGTGAGGGGGGCTATAAAAATAAAAAGCCCAAGTTCCTTTGCTTTGGAACCTGGACGCAAACTAACATGTGAATTAAAGTTGGTTCAACATCTGTGCTGAAGGGTTCATTGCCATGATTTCGCCTGTAGGGCTAATCAAGAAGGACGAGAATCCTTCGTTTTGCTTCCACGCTTTAAATAGCTTGGCGCCATTTTCATTGCGTGCAAAGAATTGTGAGGCGATGTTCACTCCATCGAGTTTACAAATTTCACTCCAGAGCGATTGATTTTCATCATAATTCAATGCCACATGCTCAAGGCGGGCATTGGTGGCGGCTGCGCGGTCGTATCGGATATTTGCCATTCTGGAATCGGCGTCTGCCGACGACCAAAAGGTAACCACCACATACTTGCCTCTGAGCGCTTGCAGCTGCAGCTGATGGGCTGCATTTGCCACTTCAAAATTGGCGGCTTGGTCGCCAACTTGCGTGCCATAGTAGTTGCCACTACCTGCAGAGGCCATGATGAATAAAAGCACCACTCCCACAAATCGGATAAGTGTTTTCTTCATAAATCAAATTTTTCATTCCACATCAAGGTCTATTCAAAAATGTCGCATTTTGGAAAGACCCCCGCCGATTTTCGGCTTCCCCGTCACCGCTGTGATCGGAGGGTAAAAGCAACACGAAAAAGGATTGCTAAGCGTCGGCTCCTAAAGGCAGGCAGCCCATTGCCGAACGAGTTCGTGGTTTTTGTTTTACCGCTGCAAAGTTACAAAAAGATTTTTGCGTGACCAAATTTTTGTAGTCGAAATTTTTATAACACACTGTAATCAGCATATTTACGCAATCGTTTGCACAAGCGGAAGTTTTAAATAATTTTGATTTTAACTTAAAATGTTAAAATCACAACAAGAGCCACGTGAGAGGGCGATTTTGGGAAGCGGAAATGTGGGATGCATACACAAAAAATTAACATTTCACCAAATCCGCCCCATCCGGTAAAAAGAGCCGGAAAGAATCAACAAGAAAAAATGCAAACGAAGGGTGTGCGATTTAAAAAAAATCACTATTTTTGCGGTTTAAATTTATTGGCATTTGCCGCAATGCATTTGCCGCAAATATGACGCTTATGATTCATAACGAAAACGACGAAATCATTTTAATCAGCATATCCGGGCACGACAAACCGGGCGTAACGTCGGCACTGACCGGCATACTTGGCACATTCGATTGCACGATTCTCGACATCGGTCAGAGCGACATTCACCATCGCCTGTCGCTTGGCATCTTGTTTAAGACCACCAACAGCTTGAGCGGCGAGATCATGAAAGAACTATTTTTCAAAGCCACCGAAATGGGCGTGAACATCAACTACACCCCTATCGCTATCGACGACTACCGACAATGGGTGAGCATGCAAGGCAAAAACCGATACATCATCACCATTTTGGGCAGAGAGATTACAGCCAAACAAATTTCAGCCATCAGTGGCATCGTGGCTCAACAAGGACTCAACATCGACGACATTAAGCGACTCACGGGGCGCATTCCCATTGTTCACGAAGGCAATACGCCACAGCGCTCGTGCATAGAATTTTCGGTGCGCGGTAATCCTATCGATAAAGAAGCGATGCAGACCGAATTTATGCGACTGAGCAACGAGTTGGGATTCGACGTGTCGCTCCAGGAAGACAATATGTATCGACGGTGCCGGCGCCTCATTTGCTTTGATATGGACTCCACACTTATCCAAACCGAGTGTATCGACGAATTGGCAATCCGCGCCGGTGTGGGCGACGAGGTGAAAGCCATCACCGCCAGCGCTATGCGTGGAGAAATCGACTTTAAAGAGAGTTTCACCAAGCGAGTGGCGCTACTAAAAGGGCTCGACGAAAGTGTAATGAAAGAGATTGCCGACACGCTACCCATCACCGAGGGTGTGGATCGCTTGATGCGCGCACTGAAGCGCACCGGCTATAAAATCGCCATCCTCTCGGGCGGATTCACCTATTTTGGCAATGTGCTCAAAAACAAATACGGCATCGATTATGTGTATGCCAACGAGCTCGAAATCGACGACAACGGAAAGCTCACCGGACGCTATGTGGGCGAAATCGTCGACGGCCGCCGCAAAGCTGAACTGCTCAGCCTGCTCGCACAAGTGGAGAACGTGAACATTGCGCAAACCATAGCCGTGGGCGATGGCGCCAACGACCTGCCCATGCTCAAAGCGGCAGGCCTTGGCATCGCATTCCGCGCTAAGCCCAAAGTGAAAGAAACAGCACGCCAAAGCATCTCCACCATCGGCATCGACGGCGTGCTCTACTTCCTCGGCTTCAAAGATTCCTTCATGGCAGAATAACCACATCGCAAGTCAACAGGTCTACAAGTCAACAGGTCAACGAGTCTACGAGCCAACAAGTTTTGGCGTCCGATAAGATAGGCCCGATAAGTCCGATAAAAAAACACCGATTTAATCCATTAAAATCCATTTACACCAATTATATAATATTGCTTAGGTGTAAATAGGGTGAAAATAGGATTAAATCGGTGTTTTTTCTCGTTCGTATTGGCAATGTATGAGTGCGCTATTCGGGGAGGAGTTTTGAGGCTTTGGCGCCCAGTTCTTTCACCTTTTGTGCTTTGCCCACCAGGTTGCCTCTGCCGTCGAAAAGTTTTTTCTTGGCATCGGAGTGCGCTTTTTGGGCATTTTCGAGCGCTTTGCCCACGGCATCGAGGTCGGCAATGAAGCCCACCAGTTTGTCGTACATTTTCCCGGCTTCTTCGGCGATGGCGATGGCATTTTTCGACTGATTGTCGCGCGCCCAGAGTTGGCTGATGAGTTTCACCACCGAAATCAGATGTGAGGGGCTCACCATCACCACCTGATGCTTATAGGCATATTCCCAGAGCGAGGCATCGCTGCTCATTGCCAGCATATAGGCAGGCTCATTGGGAATAAACATCATCACGAAATCGGCGGAATCTTTGATGGATTGGTATTTTTTGCTCGCCAATTCATCCACATGCTTTCGCACGCTGAGCAAATGGCGGCGAAGGGCATCGCTGCGTGTGTCATCGTCGGAGGCATTCACATAATCCACGTATGCCGACAGTGAAGTTTTAGCGTCGATAATCAGGCGCTTATTGTCGGGCATAAAAAACACCACATCGGGGCGCATACGGGCTCCGTCGTCGGTTTTCAGCACAGTGCCATCGGTTTCGCGCGTCATTTGCGTTTCGTAGTTCACGCCCTCCTGCAATCCCGACATATCCAGGATTTGCTTCAGCATCATTTCGCCCCAATCGCCTTGCACCTTGCTATCGCCCCGCAGCGCGAGGGTAAGCTCCTTTGCCTCCTGACCGATGTTTCGATTCATATCGGAGAGGTCTTTAATTTGCTGTTTCAGCGCAGCGGCATAGCTCACTTGTTCGGTTTTGTAGCCATCAATCGAGCGCTTAAGTGATTCCAGATTTTGCGTGAGCGGTTTCACGATTTCGCTCATACGCAGTTCGTTAGTTTCTCTCATCGTACGCGATTGCTCAGCGAGCAACTCCTTTGCCACATCTTGAAACACCAATCGCGAATCTTCTTTCAATCTCCGTTGGTCTTGCGCCAAAATTTTCACTTGCTCTTGCATCCGTGCGCTTTGTTCACGCGCTTGCAAAAGCATGACCACCAACACGGCAATGATTGCCACCGCCACCAATAAAATTACAATGATTTCTGTCATGATTAGAAAAAAACTGTTAGTTGTGTGTTTGTTTGCGTTCAAAGTTAGCAATAAAAAGGCGTATGGGAAAAATAATTCGGCTGAAATTTGTGCACGTATGGAAAGTTTTTTAATTTTATACCTAAATTATACAGCGCTATGGCAAAACTTCAAATTTCGAACGAATGGTGGACCGCTCCCGCCGAGGCAGAAAATGGCAACACGATTTTGGTGACCGGGCGAAAAAGCCTGCAAAATGTGCGCCTCACGCAAAAATACAACTATCGCATTGAAATCACTTGGGCATATCAAGGTGATGCCAAAGGGATGCCCGATTTTCAAACTTCAAAGCTGATGGAGCAGGTGCAAGACGCTTTAGAGGCTTGCTTTGCTAACGACCCGGTGGCAGTGAACACCGGCATCTACACCGGCGACGGCGAGCGCAATTGGGTGTTCTACACGCGCAGTCTCCACATTTTTCAACGAAAGCTCAACGAGGCGCTCGCCTCCTTCCCCGTGCTACCGCTCACCTTCCATGCCGAAGACGACCCCCAATGGGAAGAATACGAAGAAATGTGCCAAGCCGAAGTGAAAGCCGCCGAACTGTAGAGCGCTCCCCCGGCTACGCCCATTACCGGAAAATCGCAACATCAAAATAGCCACCGTAATTAACACCGATTTGGCGCACAATCGCCGAATGTGGCTTTGTGACGTGAAAAAACATGGTTAGGCGGAGATGCGAAAGGGATAAATCCCGCTTTCCACATCCCCGCCCAACGAAAAAGCGCATGGCGGCTATCAATTGGTGATGCTGGTACGATGGGGGCGATTACTGGTGCCATAGCAGGAGCCTACTATCACCAGATACCTGCTTCTTTATATGAATTTGGCATAAACAAACTGCCCGAGGATATGAAAGATATTATAAATGAGTTCGACAGGGAGCATGGTAGAAACGTGTCATATAAATGGTACAATCCAGAGTTTCCCAAAGAAGATTTGGTCAGAAAGGTCAGGTCTCGTGAAATTTTTATTTGAGGCAAACTTTGATTTAAACAGATGAGTCTTGAATCTCTCAAACATCTGACTCCCAATGTTCTAAAAAGTTACAACAAAATACAACAAAAATATAATATAATATATTGAAAATCAGTAAATAAATACTCAAAAAAGCTTAACACGATTTAACGAAAAAATTCTTGTTTTTGAGAGGCAAAATGATGTACCTTTGTACCGTGATTAGTCGACAAATCATCATATTTAATTTTAATAAAATCAATATGATAATTACGGAAAAAGAAAAGAGCTTGGCGGTTTTCTCAAGTCTGTTCTCCAGGCACTACCCAGAGTTAAAAGAACAATTGCATGGCGTAATGAGGTCATATCACAAAGCTGTGGGAATGGTCGGTCATACAAAAGACTATTGGGTCAGAGATTTCATGCCTGCACAGGCGGATGAAGATGTGTTCGTGAGGTTCATCTTCAATCCGGACTATCTGCAAGACAAACAGAAATACATTACTGACGTTGATAAGGTTATCAAGAACAGCCCTTTTGCAAAGAAATACAAAATTGTAAACATACCTATCATACTTGATGGAGGCAACTTGGTGTTCTGTAAAGGAAATAAGGAGCACGAGGAGACTGCATTCGTCGTTATGACCGAAAAGGTGTTAGCTGAGAATCCACAACTCTGCAAAGAGCAGATAGAAACGCTTTTCAAAGACGCATTTCAGGAACCCAATCTGATTATTGTATGGCTCCCTTGGGACAAGGAAGACACTTTCGGACATACAGATGGTATCGTTAGATACGTTGGCTACAATACGTTGGGACGACCCAAAGTTTTGGTTAACCTTGAATTGTATGACGAGGAAATTGCAAAACAGATGTACGATGCTCTCTGTGAACATTTTGATGTTATCGAACTGGAACTTAGTGAATATGGCGATTTGAGCTGGGCTTATATCAACTGCCTACAGACGCAAGACTTCATCATAATCCCTGGCATAGGCAATACCATCACGGACGCAGAAGCCTTGAAGCAATACAAGGAGTTATTCCCTGAATACAAAGGCCATATCTATCAGGTGCAGATGCGTGAGTTCATTGAAGAATATGGAGGTGCATTGAATTGTCTAACATGGACGATTAGGGAGAACTACCAGAAGAATCTTTGCAAGGGTGCGCATATACCTTTAGTCTGTCTTGAAGACTACAAGGATTGACCTCATTATCAGTAAGAGACAGATGACATACTCAGAGAAAACTTTTAGAAAAAATAAAAAACATATTCCAGCAATGAAAGAATTAATGAAAAGACTCATTGAAGTCAACAAGTCATTGAATGAATCTGAACTTGATGCCTTGTTTCCAAATTTGGCAAAGTTCTTTATGGGTAACTATTGCATCAAAAGTAAGGGCAACAAGTATTTCATAAACGAGATTGAATTTTACTTCTATGGTCCCAATTATGATGATCTTAGAATAAACAAAAAATCGACCGTTACCTACCCAAGAAATGCTAATGCTGGTTGTTGGTACATACATGATTATGGCGTTGACTTAACTTTTGAAAGTAATGAGAAACAGAAATTTGGTGGTGGCATTCTCATAAGAACAGTTGAAGACAATTATGGCAATGTCTTTGACGGTCCTGTGAAATGCGTCTATGAAATGTGGGAAGAAGCAGTTTGCGCATTTAAGGAAACTGCCCCAAACCCTATAGTTATTCCAGAGAAACGAATAATAGAACTTGACGAACCTACACTTCGCATAGCTGTTGGTAAAAATGACTCTCACAAAAAACTTTGGCGTTTCACAGTAAAAGGAAAGAAAGTAAGCAAATGAAATCATCTGTTCTCATAGGACTTAGCAGGCATCGAATAGGCGTGGATGGTACAGGTGTGACAACACTTGTGGCATTCCACGGATGCCCTTTACGATGTTAGTATTGCCTGAATCCTAAGGCTCTATCTCCAAATGGGGTATGGAAGAGATATACTCCCGAAAAACTGTACAATCATGTGAAGCAGGATGATCTCTATTTCCGTGCAACTGGAGGCGGAGTGACATTCGTTGTGGTGAGCCATTGATTTCATGCAAAGAGATACTGCACTTTCATAAGATATGCAGGGATAAAGGGCATGATTGGAAAATTACCATCGAGACCTCGCTTAACGTTCCAAAAGTATTTGTGGAAGTATTAGAAGGAATTGTTGACCAATGGATAGTGGACATCAAAGACATGAATCCCGAAATCTATAGGGCATATACTGGGAAGGATAACGCACAGGTCATCATCAATCTCCGTCACCTTCTTGGTAGCAAGGCGAAGATAACAGTCAGAGTACCGTTGATACCATCGTTCAATACCGAGGCTGATGTAGAGCATAGCATTGCCATCCTTCAAAAGATTGGTCACCAATGGTGCATGTATATTCCACCGATTGTAGCGGATTGGGCCTGGTGTTAACCAGGTACACTCGTCCGGTGATAGACTGACCCGGTGTCACAACATCCACCAACTCAGGATACCAAACCCTCACATCGTTGGCAGGCAGATTGCCCTCAATGCCAAAATACATAGCAAGTGAGCTCTCCGCAAAATTCGCTATGGCAGCATGTTAACTGTAGGGGCGTTACCCGCTCCCATTACATGCCACAGGCATACCCCATGCCGTTCGCCACGCTGTCACCCTCAATCCCCCATAGCCGCAGTTTTTTTTCGGCGAAGCCGCCACCGTG
Source organism: bacterium (assembly GCA_004559845.1). GTDB lineage: Bacteria > Bacteroidota > Bacteroidia > Bacteroidales > Muribaculaceae > Sodaliphilus. Next base: position 989 of record SFWW01000001.1, on the reverse strand, counting down.
GGCGAGAGTGGAGATAAAGCTGAAAATGAGTTTTCAGGCTTTATCCCACTCACCGTCCCACGAAAGGGCTTCAGCCCTCACATCCCCGCCTCCCGACTTTTTATTCTCTTCCATCCATCTAAAGCCACCATCCCCATAACGCACACCATCCTACCCAAAAAAAGGAACATTCCCTATTGGTATTGCCCTTTGTGCACACCATCATTAACTTTGCCACCGAGTTCTTTGAAATGTTTACAAAAAAGCAATCCCAGCATCCACACAAAGTGTCCCAGGTGTTTCAAGTGTTTCGGGTGTTTCAGGTGTTTCATCTTCGCTTTTGGACCACAAAACAGCCCCTTTTTGGTCCAAATCCGAACTAAACCCACAAACTGCCGGAATCGTCCCACCGCCATATAATGGATACGAAAAACACCCAAAAAGGCGATTCACCCCCATTGCATGCCAAGGCATGTTCCTACCGGCATCCGGCATTGACCCTTCGCTTGCAAGGGCGACCAAACCCGCCCCCGGCTTGTTATTCATTTCCATGCCACAAAAGCGACCACTCGTAGCCGTTTTAAATGAAAGAGTCGTGGAGCCGTGGAGGCGTGGAAAGAAAATAGTGAAGAATTGGGATGTGGTTTCGGTAAGTCGGGAAAAAGTAGTAACTTTGCAGTTCAAAACATCAACATCGTGTAATTATTTATGAATTGGTTATTCGACTTATTTGCCGGGAGCACCATTGCTCATGCCCTATTTGTTTACTCCATAGTGATTGCCATAGGCGTAATTTTGGGCAAGGTGAAATTTCTGGGCATATCGCTGGGAGCGACATTCGTGCTGTTTGTGGGCATTCTTATGGGACACATTGGCAATCTCATTTCGCCTGATGAAGCCTTTATCAACCACAACACCTTGAAATTCATCCAAGAATTCGGCTTAATTCTGTTTGTGTTTTCGATTGGCTTGCAGGTGGGTCCTTCGTTTTTCAGCACAATTAAAGATGG
>SFWW01000012.1 GCA_004559845.1 bacterium | reverse complement strand
TCAAGCAAATATCAAACAAATCCAATCAAAACAATCACAGTCGTTCCAACCTAAATTTTTATGATATTATTGCATAGCTGAATAGTTACGATTTTTCGGCTTTGTTCGGATTTGGACCAAAATCGGGCGGTTTTGTGGTCCAAAAGCGAACATGAAACACCTGAAACACCCGAAACACTTGAAACACCTGAAACACTTGAAACACTTGATGTGGATGCCGGGATTGCTTTTTTGTAAACATTTCAAAGAACTTGGTGGCAAAATTAAGGATGGCGTTCACAAAAGGCAAGACCAAAAGGGAATGTTGCTATTTCCGGGGTGGATAGATGCTATAGACCCAATAGATTGAATAGATTCTATAGGTTGGATGAGGGATTCGGTGGGGGCGGGAATGCGCTCCGGCAGCACCTTGTCGTTGCAGAAAATGCGGTAGTCGTCGCGATAGCGGATAAGTTGCGACCTTGGTGCAAGGTCAATGTGATTTGCTCACCTTTCTAATAGCCAGCGCCATGCGGGGATTACTTTTATTTCTAATCCGTTGTCGAGGGTTATCACTTCTTGGGTGTCGGCAGTGATGATACATAAATTTTTGCATCCGGTGAGTTCAGCAGCTTCCACCAAGCCTCTGATTTCTCGCTTTCGGGTTTCCTCGTTATCCATTCGCCAAGTGACTTGAATGAGTTGCTCAATGCTTACTCCGGATTGAATCAAAAAGTCGCATTCAGCTTTTCCCTGGTAATAAAAAATTTGCTGGATGGGCGTTTTGTGCCTATAGAGGTGGAGAAACACCGTATTTTCAAGTTTTTTACCATCATCATCGCTCTGGGGAAGAAGCACGGAAGAGTATAATCCATTGTCGATGCAATAATACTTAGGTAACGAGCTCTCAATCTTTTTAAGCGACTTATTGAAGTTTGGTACCCGGATAAACAAGAAAATATTGCAAGCATAGCCGGCCCACTCATATAAATCATTTTTGCCCACTTTAAGATTCTGAGATTTGATATCGCCAAAAATTGCGCGGATGGAAGTGGGCTTGGTGAGGTTTGCCATAATGCGTTTAAGAAAATAGCGTAGCGCTTCTATGTTCTTCAATTTATAATGTTCCACTAAATCTTTCAGTAGCATCGTGTCGAAATACGTTTGCAGCATCTTCGTCTTTTGAAGTGGATTATTCGTGAGCACCACCTCCGGGAATCCTCCTTCATTATTGAAAGCGGCAAAAGCATTGCGCAATTTTGCCATATCGGCCTCCAACCAACTTTCCGTGTTTATTTCATTAAATACGCAATATTCTTTAAAGGATAGTGGCAAAGTTTCCTGCTCATCGGGCCAACCGCGCAGTGCCGACTTCAATTCGCTACTGAGCATAGTGGCATTGCTTCCGCTGATATATATGTGTTTGGAATAGTGCTTAAACAACCTCATCACGAAATATTCCCAATTGTTGATGAGCTGTATCTCATCGAAAAAAATATACACCGATTGCATATCTATGTGGGGATACATTTCACGATAGGCTTCAATAATCAAATCAAATTCGTCGGGAATCATATTCACAAATCGCTCATCATCAAAGCTCACCCACAAAATTCTTTCTCTGCCCACACCGGAATTCAGAAGCTCATTCACCACACCCTCCATTCTCGACGTTTTTCCACAACGCCGCACACCCGGTATGGTGATAATCTTATCCACATCGATAGGCAGTTGACATTCACGCTTTTTCAAGAGGGTTGGGAACTCTGCCTGACGCATTGCAATTTGAGTTTTGATATATTGCTTTTTCATAGTGTCTTTTATTTAGGGACAAAATTAGTGATTTCTGTCCTTAAATAAAAGACACTTGATAAAAAATTTTTGAAAAATTTGGGCTTCAATAGAAAATTAGTGGAGTCAACCATAGAAAAGCCGGAAAAAAATCCACCCACAGGAAGGGACAAGCCTCCGGCATATAATGGGCACAACCAACCAAAACACAGCATCTTGCGCCCCCACAAATCGATTAAAAAAATAAATTGCAAAAAATGGCAAATGAAAAATGCCAAACATCTGTTATTGAACTGATAAACAAACATTTAGCATTTTTTTTTAGTGATTCGGCTGGGACTCAAACCCAGGACCCACAGCTTAGAAGGCTGTTGCTCTATTCAGCTGAGCTACCGAACCAAACATTTTGGAAAACTGAATATTCACCTTACTCCCGTAAGATTGTTTATGTTGCTTTTTCGACTATTGTCGATTGCGAGTGCAAAGGTAATAACTTTTTTGTTGCTTTGCAAAAAAAAAAATGGTTTTTCAGTTTTTGTAGCCACTGCATTGCGGAATTGCAGTTGTGGGTAATGGCTTTGAGGAGGACACCATTTATGGGCTCAAGAATTTAGCGTTGAAACATTACGCCGGGCAGGTGGCGCATATTGTAGCATGAAGCCATAGATTCGCCGTAGGCACCTGCTGAGCGAATGGCGAAGAGGTCGCCTCGCTTCGATACGGGTAAGTTTTCGTTGCTAATAAACACATCGCTTGATTCGCAGATGGGTCCCACCACATCGTATACATCGCTGGCGGTGTCGCTTGAAGAGATGTTTTGCACTTGGTGGTAGGCTTGGTAGAGTGCGGGTCGAATGAGGTCGGTCATTCCGGCATCGAGAATGATGAACTTTTTGTTGCGGTTTTCTTTCACGAACACCACGCGTGCAATGAGCGAGCCGCATTGTGCCACGATAGAGCGTCCCAATTCAAAGTGCAATTCTTGTCCTTTTCGGAGTTTGAGTCGGCGTTTGAAGATGTCGAAAAAGTGTTCGAAATCAGGGATGCTGTTCACGTCGGGCTTTTGATAATCGATGCCTAATCCGCCCCCCACATTAATCATCTCAAAGTGTATGTCGTGTCGGTCGAAATAGTCGAGGAGTCCGTTTACGCTTTCGCAGAGCATGCCAAAGGGTTTCATATCGGTGATTTGCGAGCCCACATGGAAGTGCAAGCCCCGCAAATGGATGTTAGGCAACGAGAGCGCCACATTCACAGCGGTGGACAGCATTTCGATATTGATACCGAATTTATCTTCCGCTGTGCCGGTGGTGATGTAGCGATGGGTGTGTGCGTCGATATCAGGGTTCACGCGGATAGAGATATTAGCCACTTTTCCGCATTTGCCTGCCAACTCGTTGATGACTTCCAGTTCGGGCACCGACTCCACATTAAAGCTAAAGATATTGTGTTGTAACCCCAGCATAATTTCCGGGTCGGTTTTCCCCACTCCTGAATACACCATGCCATTGGGGTTGAACCCCACCGCCAGCGCTGCTTGAATTTCGCCGCCACTCACCAAGTCGACCCCAAAACCCTTCTTCACAATTTCTTCCAGAATGGTTTTGTTGCCGTTGGCTTTCACGGCGTAGTGCACTTTGTAGGGGTATCCCTTGATTTGGCGGTTGATTTCGTCGAGCGTTTTGTTGAGCAATTTCAAATCGTAGAAATAAAACGGCGTGGGCGTTTCTTGAAATTTTTTTATTGGAAATCTAAACATATTGTTGTTGGGTTTGTTTGTGAAAGCAAAGATTTGTGGGTGCGCGCGCGATGATAGCGCTACTCTTGGTGCTTATTGTATTGGCTTTTGGTTTTGCCGTGTCGGCTTTCAAGGTCAGCCACCACATCTTCGATGCGCAGTCCTTTCGAAGCGAGCAGCACAATGAGGTGATAGAGCATATCGCTTGCCTCATAAATCATGCGTCCGGGAGTGCCGTTGGCGGCTTCGAGCGCTGTTTCGAGGGCTTCTTCTCCCACCTTTTGCGCCATGCGGTTCACCCCTGCCTTAAAGAGCGAAGTGGTGTAGCTGCCTTCGGGCATTTCATCGCGTCGGCGGTTGATAAAATCTTGCAGAAAGCTCAAAAATCCCACGCCATAGGAGTTGTCGTTGGAGAAGCAAGTGGCGCTTCCGGTGTGGCACACGGGACCGTTGGGGATGGCATGCACGAGTAGTGTATCGCGGTCGCAATCCACCTCCATTTTTACCAAATCGAGGAAATGCCCGCTTTGTTCGCCTTTGGTCCAGAGTTTTTGTCGCGTACGGCTCCAGAAAGTCACTTTTTTGGTTTCCAGAGTTTTGTTGAGCGCTTCTTGGTTCATAAATCCCACCATCAGCACATTTTTGGTGTGTGCGTCTTGCACCACTGCGGGCACCAGTCCGCCCAGTTTGTTGAAATCGATATCCATTATATAGTTCTTACGTTGATGTTTTCTTGTAGTAAATATTGTTTTAAATCTCGGATGCTGATTTCGCCGAAATGAAACACGCTGGCAGCTAAAGCGGCATCGCATTGCCCCAGGGTGAAGGCATCTTTAAAGTGCGCCATGGTGCCGCATCCGCCCGAGGCAATCACTGGGATGCTCAGCGCTTGGTGGAGCTGGCGTAGTGCATCGATGGCAAACCCCTGCTTCACGCCGTCGTGGTTCATGCTGGTGAAGAGAATTTCGCCGGCGCCACGTTCTTGTGCTTCGTGTGCCCATTCCACCAATCGGCGATTTGTTTTTTGCCGACCGCCCTTCACGTAGCACATCCACTGTCCATCGTCTTCCATACGGGCATCAATTGCCACCACGCACACCTGATTGCCGTAGGCTTTGGAGATGTGGGAAATGAGTTCCGGGTGGTGTAATGCCGAAGAATTGATAGAAATTTTGTCGGCTCCGGCACCTAATAGGCGTGCCACATCATCAACCGACGAGATGCCGCCGCCCACCGTGAACGGGATGCTCACTCGAGCCGCCACACGGCGCACGAGGTCGACGAAGGTTTCGCGTCCCTCATACGAGGCGGTGATATCGAGATACACCAATTCGTCGGCGCCCTCATCGCTATAGCGCTTACCGAGCTCCACGGGGTCGCCTGCATCGCGGAAATTCACGAAATTCACGCCCTTCACTGTGGTGCCGTCTTTCACATCAAGGCAAGGAATGATACGCTTGGCTAACATAGGTGTTGAGTATTAAAAGATTCGAGTTCACGCATGGTGATGCGTCCTTCATAAATGGCTTTTCCCACAATCACCGCCGGCACACCGATTTCGTGTAGGTGTTCCACATCAGCCATAGCACTCACGCCACCGCTGGCAATGAGCCGCAAATCGGGCAATTCGGCAAGAATGCTGCGATACAGCTCGAGCGACGGACCGCTGAGCATACCATCGCAGTTGATATCGGTGCTAATCACATGCGTTACCCCTTTTTCCATATATTGACGGATGAAAGGCACTATTTGCTCCTCGCTGTCGTGGAGCCATCCGTTGGTAGAAATTTTTCCGTCCCGAGCATCAGCGCCCAGGATAATGGCATCGCTGCCATAGCGATTGAGCCATCCCTCAAACATCGCATGGTGGGTGACCGCCACACTGCCACCGGTGATTTTTTCGGCACCGCTTTCAAAAGCGATGCGCACATCGTTGTCGGTTTTCAAACCGCCGCCAAAGTCGATGTGCAAGGCGGTGTGGCCCGCAATGGCTTCCAGTGTGCGGTAGTTTACGATATGCTTGCTTTTGGCGCCATCCAGGTCCACAAGGTGGAGCGAAGTGCACCCGGCATCTTCAAAGGCTCGCGCCACATCGAGCGGATTTTCGTTATACACTTTCATTGAGCCATAGTCGCCCTTCGACAAGCGCACGCACTTGCCGCCAATAATGTCGATGGCAGGAACTATTTCAATCATAATGCCATAAATTGCTTTAAAATCGTTTCACCCACATCGCCGCTCTTTTCGGGATGGAATTGGGTGGCATAAAAATTGCGGTGATGCAGCGCCGCACTGAAGGGGGTGATATAATGGGTGGTGGCGATGGTGTGGGCACACACAGGGGCATAATAGCTGTGCACATAATACACATACGCCTCGCGCAACGCCTCAGGAAGGAGGCGATTGGCAGCCGACAGCTCAATCGTGTTCCAACCCATATGGGGGATTTTTAGCGAAGGGCAGGCATCATTGCTAAAGCGCTTGATATCGGCATCAAACACACCCATACACGCCACATTGCCCTCTTCGCTACTGCGACACAGCAACTGCAGCCCGATGCAAATGCCCAGCACCGGCTGAGAGAGGCTTTTAATCACCTCGTCGAGCCCCTTTTCTCGCAGGAAGTGCATCGCCGTGGACGCCTCCCCAACGCCGGGGAACACCACCTTATCGGCACGGCGCAGTGCCTCAAAATCGTCGGTGATAACGGCTTCCACGCCAATGCGCTGCAAGGCACACTTCACCGAAAACACATTCCCCGCATTATATTTCACAATTGCAACACTCATGCACAAATCGACAATAACAAGAGGCGAAATGCAGGGCACACTACAGCCATGCCACTATCCTCCCACAAAAATTTTACTAAATAATTACTGTGCAAAGTTATAAGTTTTCCACCAAAACACCAACTCTTCCCAAATCTTCCGCCACGCAAAACCGGCGGCAGGCGAGCCGGGTTAGTTGGCGTCTTCTTGGGTGAAGGCGTTCCAGCCTTGGGCACGGATGGCTATTTCGTTGCTGTCACGGGTCACCATGTAGGCGCCTAATTCGGGTTTGGTGATGCGTCCTATCAGTCGCACGCCCTTCATGTTCACCACCTTGTCGTGGTCGGTGAGGGGCACGGTGAAGAGCAATTCGTAGTCCTCACCGCCATTCATAGCAGCCGTCACGAGGTTCATATTCATTTCCTCAGCCATGATAGCCGTTTGATAATCAATGGGAATGCGGTCTTCGTAGATGCGGCATCCCACATTGCTTTCCTTGCAAATGTGGAGCAATTCGCTCGACAGTCCATCGCTCACATCCATCATAGCAGTGGGTTGCACGCCCGCCTCTTTCAGCATAGCAATCACATCTTTGCGTGCCTCAGGCTTGAGTTGTCGCTCAAGAATGTATTCTCGCCCGGAGAAATCGGGTTGGAAATCCTTTTGTCCGGCGCCCACTTCTCGTTCGCGTTCAAGCAATTGTAGTCCCATGTAGGCAGCACCGAGGTCGCCGGTGACGCAGATGAGGTTGGTGTCGGCAGCGCCGTTTCGATACACGATTTTGCCTTCCTCTCCTTCGCCGATGCAAGTGATAGAAATAATCAGCCCGGTTACAGAAGCCGAAGTGTCGCCGCCCACAAGGTCCACACCATATTGCTCGCAAGCCAAGCGAATGCCGGCATAGAGTTCGGCAATATGCTCCACGGTAAAGCGCTTAGAGATGCCTAACGACACGGTGATTTGCTTCGGTTGGCCGTTCATGGCATACACATCGCTAAAATTCACCACAGCCGCTTTATAACCCAAATGGCGCAGCGGAGTGTAGGTTAAATCGAAGTGTATGCCTTCGAGGAGCACGTCAGTGGTGACCAAAGTGCGCATTTCGGGTTTGGTGCCATAATTCAGCACCGCACAGTCGTCGCCCACTCCCACTTGTGTGGAAGGGTTTTTTATCGGAAAATCCTTGGTGATTTGCTCAATCAATCCAAATTCACCAAGGGAACTTATTTCTGTTTCGCTCATTTCTTTAGAAAATTTAGATAGCCCCTATAGTATCTATAGCTAACGGCTCAGAGCCGATGGCTCTTACAACTCTTCGAATTGGTTGATGATTTCTTCCATCACATACGACATGATGGGCTCTGCTTTGGCAGCGGCTTCTTGCACTTCTTCGTGGCTCACTTTCACCACTTCGATGCCTTCACCTCCGAGGTCGGTGATGACCGACATACCAAACACTTCCATGCCCATGTGGCGAGCCACAATCACTTCGGGCACGGTGCTCATGCCCACAGCATCGCCACCCATGCGCGAGAAGTAGCGATATTCGGCAGGAGTTTCAAAGGTGGGTCCTTGAGTGCCCACATACACGCCTTCCATCAGACGGATATTTTTTTCGGCGGCAATATCTTTCGCCTTTTTAATGAGGCGGTGGCTGTAGGGTTCGTCCATACTTGGGAAACGCGGTCCCAGTTCGTTATAGTTTTTGCCCCGCAGCGGATGTTCGGGGAAGAGATTGATGTGGTCGGTGATAATCATCAAATCGCCGATGCGGAATTGCGGGTTCATACCGCCTGCAGCGTTGCTCACGAAGAGCGTTTTCACCCCCAACTTATTCATTACCCTCACGGGGAAAGTGGCTTCCTTCATGCTGTAGCCCTCGTAGAAGTGGAAACGGCCCTGCATCGCCATCACATACTTATTGCCCAAATTGCCGAAAATCAATCGACCGCTATGTCCTTCCACGGTAGAAACGGGGAAGTTAGGGATTTCGGAATAGGGGATAGCGATTTTCACGTCGATGTGTTTCACCAATTCTCCCAGTCCTGTGCCCAGGATGATGGCAGTTTTGGGCATATCGCCCACTTTTTCTTGAATATAAGAGGCGGTTTCACTGATGAGTTGTAACCAATTTTTTTCTTTTTCCATATTAATTAATTTTCAAAAATGAATATCTGATAGTTGTTGTTTGTTTGCAAAATAAAAATCGTTGGGGGGGAAACCGGAGCCACCGCGGCAACATCATTGCCAAAGGTCTGCCTTACTCCTCGGGTGCATGGATAGCGCTTTCCAAGTGGGTGATAAAGTCTTTCTCGGTGACATTGACCGACACCTTGATAGGCACATAATAGATATAAGAGCGCATTTCGTGCGGGAAATAGGGATTGTTGAGAATGCGCACGGCGTCTTTCTCAGTGGTGACGATAAATTTTCGTGCACCTTGAAGGTCGTTAAATATTTTGATGATGTATTTAAAATCTTCACGGGTGTAGTCGTGGTGGTCGTCGTAATGAATCACCTTCACTTGGGCATGGAAATTGCGCAAATATTTCACAAAAGGTCGCTGATTTGCGATACCGGTGAGTCCCAAAATCAAATCGTTGGGTCCGAGCATCGACAGATTTTGGAGCAACACATCCGCCACCGGGAACACCGGTTTGGGGTAGGCATATTCGATGCGCGAGAAAAACATTTCTTGGGAAGGATACAAATCCAGATTCTTTTTCCAGAGTTTCATATCCAGCGGCGAAATATCCGACGGACACTTCGTAACGATCACGATATCCGCTTTCAGAATATGGCGGAACGGCTCGCGGAGGGTGCCCAACGGCAAAAGACGGTCGGTGTGAGGCGGGCGATTATAGTCGACCAGCACAATATTCACCTTCGGCTTCACGTAGCGATGCTGGAAGGCATCGTCGAGCAGAATTAAATTGATTTTCGGGTCGAGTTTGAGCATTTCCCGAATGCCTTGTCGGCGGTCTTCACACACAGCCAAGGTAATCATTCCCAAGAATTTGCGATAAATTTGGTAAGGTTCATCGCCCAAATCCTTCGGTCCGAGTGTTTCGCGCGCCATGATAAAGCCCTTGGTGTGTCGCTTGTAGCCACGGCTGAGCACCCCGATGTGGTAAGAATGGCAGAGTTCCTCCACAATGTATTCCACAAAGGGAGTTTTGCCCGTTCCGCCCACGGTGATATTGCCCACCGACACCACCGGCACCTCAAACGATTCTTGCCTGAGGATGCCCAGTTTGAAAGCGGTGTTGCGCAACCACACACCTGCGCCATACAGCCAAGCGAATGGGGTGAGAATCACCTCCATAATGGTTTTGCGCTGCTCTTTGTTGAATATTTTTCTAACGAAATCGTTCAATTTTTTTTGTTGCTACATTCGAGAGGTTAGTTCACTTCAATTCCGATTCAGGGAGCAAGCACAGCACATGGCTGCGTCGCAAAATGGCTTGGGCTTGCTCATAGTAGGTGTAGAATACGCCCATTTCTTTCTTCATCTGTTCGCTTGTGCGAGTTTGGGCATAGGCATCCAAAATAGCAGCGAAGTCGTCTTCCGGCTCAGGATAGCATTTCACGCGGTAGAAACCGGTGTGCAATCCGGCTTTCTTCGCCGTCCAAGCAATGGCATCGTTGAGATTGCCGAATTGGTCCACCAACCCGATTTTTTTGGCGGTGATACCGTCCCACACACGTCCGCCGCCAATGGCTTTGATAGAGTCTTGAGAGATTTTTCTGCCATCGGCACAGCGTTTGGTGAAGAGTTCGTAGCCTTGGTTCACAGTGTTTTGCAAGGCTTGGAGCTGCACCGGAGTGAGTTGCTTCGACATCAATCCCATCGCCAAGAAATCGGCGTTTTCGTTGGTTTTCACCACTTCTAAATTGATACCGATTTTGTTTTCCATCAAATCTTGTGCACAAGGAATCATGCCAAAGATGCCGATGCTACCGGTGATGGTGGTGCTGTCGGCAAAAATTTGATGTGCGCCACTGGAGATATAATATCCGCCCGATGCTGCATAATCGCCCATCGACACGGTGAAAGTTTTGCCAGACTTTTTAAATTGCTCAAGTGCATACCAAATTTGTTCGGAGCCAAATGCACTGCCACCGGGCGAATTCACTCGGAGCACGAGTCCTTTCACATCGTCGTCTTGTTGCAGTTCACGAATCAGGTCGACCATATCTTCGCTATAGATGCCCGACGAGTTCATCGCTCCGTCGATTTCTCCGCAAGCATACAGCACTGCAATTGTGCCATCTGTATCTTCGCCTTCATCGAAGTTTTTTGCCAATTCTTGTGGAGTGATATAATTGAGGTCGTCGGTTTTTTCCACGTCGGTGAGGCCACGGAGCATATCTTCAAATTCGGTTCTATATTTTTTTGCGTCCACCAATCGGCGCTTGAGCAAAGTGTCGACCGATTCTTCCACCAGCACGCCATTCACATACGAATCGAAGGTGGCGAGGTTGATTTTTCTTGCGGCAGCCATTTCTGCTTCCATCACCCCCCAAATCTGACCCATATAGTGCTGTTGTTGTTCGCGATTTTCTTCACTCATACTCTCAATCATGTAAGGCTCCACGGCGCTTTTGTAGGCTCCCACGCGCACCACTTGCATACTGATGCCAATGTTGTCGAGCATTTTTTTCATATATGGGGTGCAAGATGCGAAGCCGTGCACATCCACTGCGCCCACAGGGTTGATGAAGAGGCTATCGGCAGCTGTTGCCACATAGTAGTCGCCTTGGCTGTAGCCGGCATTGCCGTAGGCATACACCCACTTTTTGCTACTTTTGAATTTTCTCACGGCTTTTCGGATGGCGCGCAAAGTGGTCGGAGCCGCCTCCACACCTTGGCAGTTGATGACCACGCCATCAATTTTTTTATCAAGCATAGCCACATCCAAGGCTCGTTCTATTTCTTGCAAACTGATTCCGGGCTGTTCGCCAAATATATATCGCACTTCGTCGATTTTCCCTGCGCCGGTGGGGCGCTCCGTGATAGCACCCGACAAATCAAGCACCAGAATGGAATGGTTTTGTACGTTGGTCTTGATGTTGCCAAAGCCGGCAGCAATTGCCACGCCCAGCATCATCATGAAAAACATCGAAACCAAAATGGCGATAAAAGAGCCCACAAAAGAGCCACACACAGTTATCAGAAATTTTTTAAACATATCTTAGTTTTATAATATTTTTTTGCAATTGTTTGATTATTAACTGATTGTACTGCCAATTGCTTGCGCTGAAATAGCATAAAGCCTCAGGGCTGCCAAAAGTGCACAATTTCAATCCTACAAAGATAAATCATTTTTTACAATTCTTCCCTCCATTTCTCAAAAAAAATACATTAAAAAATAGAGAGAAGATGTTTTTTTTGTGTGTGGGGGACGGCTCTCAACCGTTGTTAATGAAAGAGCTGAGGATAGTGGCGTGGGTTTTATTGTGAAAAATGGCTATAATTCGATTTTTTTTGGCTAAATTTGCATCATCAAAAGGGAAAATCATTGTTGCTGATATTTGGCGCATAACCACTCTTTTTTTGTTCAACAATAAACATTTTATTTTTCGATGTCGGTGAGTTTAATTGTGAATATTGCTTTTTTGGTCACGCTTTTGGGAGCGTGGTGTGTGATCCTGCGTTACGATGTGCAAATGCTTCAGCAAAACGAATTTAGCACGCAAGCCTTTTATAGCGACATTCGCACCTCCGACGAAACCTACACCACACAGCGCGTGGCGTTCATTGCCATTTTCTTAGCCAGCACCACTACCTATGCCACTCAATCGTGGATGGTGATGCTTTTGCTGTGTATCGCCACATTTGCTATTGCCGCCTATCAGTTTAGCCGTCGGAAAAATCAGCCTTTGGAATTTAGTAAGCGTTTTGGAATCAACTATTTCGCTACGCTTCCACTTCCCATATTCACCGCAGTGGTGGCGAGTATGTGGTGCCATTCCATCGAAGATGCTGTGTCGTGCGCCATCCTCATCTTTTTATTTTTCACCACATTTTCCTACGCCATTTCGCTGTGCGCGAATTGGTGTATCAGCCTTTTTGTAAAAAAAGATTGACCCAAATGTGTAATTATTGTGGCAAAAAGTGAGCTGTTTTCCCACATTATTTGTAATTTTGCCTTTTGGTTTGCTGCGGCAACTGTTGCAGTGAGCGTGAAAACGATTTATTTATATTGATTAATCATTACTCACAAGGAATGAAAATAGTAGTACTCGCCGGTGGTACCAGCACCGAAAGAAAAGTGTCAATTGTGTCAGGAACTAATGTGTGTAAGGCGCTTCGCGAGAAAGGGCATCGCGCAGTGTTGGTTGATGTGTTTTGTGGCGTAGAGCATGTGGATGCTGCCCACTACTTCCCCGCTCACTACGATGTGGAGCAAGCAAGCGCCTATATGAGCAGTTTTGACGACCAAATCGAAAGTATGAAGGCCACTCGCCGCTCCTTTTTCGGACCGAATGTGATAGCCATGTGTCAAGCCGCCGATGTGGCATTTTTGGCGCTCCATGGTGCCAACGGAGAAGACGGACGCATTCAAGCCGCATTCGACCTATTAGGCATTCCTTACACCGGCACCGGCTATTTGAGCAGCGCCATAGCCATGGACAAAACCATCACCAAATACATTTTCCAGGCGAAAGGCGTACCCACCGCCAAAGGCTACGAAATTTCGCGCCTTCACGGCATCATCACCCCTGAAGAAAAAGGACTGTCGTATCCTGTGATTGTGAAGCCGGCATGCGGAGGTTCCAGTGTGGGATGCACCATTGCCGACAATGCCGAGCAATTCCAGGCATCGGTGGCCACGGCATTCGCCCTCGAAGAAAAGGCTGTGGTGGAAGAATTTTTCAAAGGAAGAGAATTTTCGGTGGGCGTGGTAGAAGGCAAAGCCCTTCCGGTGATAGAAATAGCGCCGAAAGAAGGGTGGTATGATTACAAAAATAAATATGTGCCGGGCGCCACTATCGAAACGTGTCCGGCGCAAATCACCGAAGAGCAAACCCTGCGCATGCAGCGCCATGCCGAAGAAGCCATGAAAGCGCTGGGCATCACCTCGTATGGGCGGGTCGACTTCTTGATGAACGAGCAAGGGCAAATGATAGTGCTCGAAGCCAACACCCTCCCGGGTATGACAGCCACCAGCCTGCTCCCGCAAGAGGCGGCAGAAGTGGGTGTTTCCTACGCCGAACTTTGTGAAAAATTGATTGAAGTGTCGTTGAAAAAATGTAAGGCATAACTGCGCTATTGCTCATGGGTATGAAAAATCTTTCACTACAACATATTGCTGATGCCGCCCACGGTAGGTTTGTGGGATTGGCACACCAAAAAGATGTGGAGGTGTCGGCAATTGAAACCGACAGCCGCAAAGTGCCGAAGGGCGGTTTGTTTGTGGCGATTAAGGGCGAACGCGTAGATGGCCATCAATTTATCGACCAAACCATCGAAAGCGGTGCTTTGGCAGTGATGACAGAGGAAGATCTCGGACCTCGTCCATTTCCATACATCCTTGTGCATTCCACACTGCAAGCAATGAAAGATGTGGCAGAATTTTACCTACAGCAACTCCACATTCCGGTGGTGGGTATCGTGGGCAGTGTGGGTAAAACGAGCACCAAAGAGATGACCTACAGTGTGCTGAGCCGGAAATATCAAACACTCAAAACCGAAGGCAATTTCAACAACGAACTCGGCTTGCCCATCACCATTTTCCGCCTGCGAAGCAATCACGAGTTGGCGGTGCTGGAAATGGGCATCAGCAACTTTGGCGAAATGCACCGCTTAGCAAAGGTGGCACGCCCCAACACCGTGATTATGACCAATATAGGGTGCTGCCACTTGGAGAACCTCATTGATAGAGACGGCATTTTGAAAGCTAAATCCGAGGTGTTTGATTTCATTCAACCCGATGCTCATATCATCATTAATGGCGACGACGACAAACTCGCCACCATCACCGATGTGAAAGGCATTAAGCCTATCACATTCGGGCTCACACCGCAATGCGATTTCTATGCCACCGCACTGCAAAGCCGGGGGCTGAAAGGCACTTCCTGCCTATTCCACACACCTGCGGGCGAATTTTCCGCCGTGGTGGGTATGCCGGGCAAGCACATGGTGTATAACGCGTTGGCGGGGGCAGCAGCCGGGTGGGTGTACGGTTTATCGATAGAGCAAATAAAAGCAGGCATTGAAGCCAATGGCACGCTCGCCGGGCGTTTCCATATCATCGACACCCCTCGGTGCACCATTATCGACGACTGCTACAATGCTAATCCCGTGTCGATGAAAGCATCGCTTGAGGTGCTGCAAGACGGCATTGGGCGCAAAGTGGCTATCCTCGGCGATATGGGCGAATTGGGCGAAAACGAAAAAGCGCTGCACGCCGAAGTGGGTAAGTTTGCTGCCGGGCTGAATATTGATGCCGTGTATTGCGCCGGTCGGCTTACCGAAGCCCTTGCCCGAGAAATAGCAACAGCCGACACTTCCATTGATGTGCAGCATTTCTCCACTCGTGATGCGCTGATAGAAGCCCTTCCTCACATCATTCATGAAGGCGACACCATCTTGGTGAAAGCATCGCATTTCATGCAATTCAGTAGAATTGTAGAACTCCTTAAAAATAATTAATCACTATGGGATGCCTTAGAGCTTTATTATGTATTTTGTTTCCACCGCTTGCCGTGCTTGATAAAGGTTGCGGTTCTGTTCTTTTAGTGCTGGCGCTCACCATTTGCGGATGGGTGCCGGGTGTGATAGGTGCCATTTTAATTTGTTACAAACAACCATAAGCCCTTCCGAAAAAATTAGCCAATAACGCAGATCATTACACTATGGGATGCCTTAAAGCACTATTATGCATTATTTGCCCACCCATTGCCGTTATCGACAAAGGGTGTGCCGTGGTATTATTAGTGACAGCCATCACTATTTGTGGATGGGTTCCCGGAGTGGTGGTAGCATTCCTTATCTGCTTAGATTCCAAAATCACTCGCTCTCGTCGCAAAATTTTCCACCATTGATGAAAGCACGTTTTTTCATAGAAGAAAGATTTCGCTATCGCCAAAATTTTTTGTAATTTTGGAGAAATATATTTTTTGAACGATGATGCGAAAGGTAGTATATTTGTTGTTGGCGACTATGGCGCTGGCGGCGTGTAACAAGAAAGAAGCTCAGCCGAATGAGGCTGAGCAAGTGAATGAAATGCAAGCAGAGGCTCCCTCCATGCTAAAGCCCACTGATAGGTTTGTGGATTTTTCTGCCACTTACAAAGGCACCACGCAGCGCTTGAGCGACTATGTGGGCAAGGGCAAACCCGTGGTGGCTGATTTTTGGGCAAGTTGGTGTGGCCCCTGCCGTCGTGAAATTCCCTATTTGATAGATGTGTATCGCAAATATGGCGACAAGGTGGTGGTGCTGGGTATTGCCACTTGGGACGAACCTGCCGACACCGAGCAAGCCATTGCCGAGATGCAAATTCCCTATCCGCAAATCATCAATGCGCAAAAAGCAGGCAGCGATGCCTACGATATAAAAGGCATTCCCGAAATCATTCTTTTCAGTGCCGATGGCAAGGTGTTGCGGCGAGGGCTACGCGGCGAGGCAATAGCGCAAGCCGTGGAAGAATGCCTGCAAGCGCAGCCTGAGAAGTAGGGTGGTAGCATCGATGGCAATATGCTGAAAAAATCGCAACTTTGCCAAAGACTTACGAACAACACACACACTTATATATTTTGATGATGACCAACAAAGAAATGGAAATACGGCTACAAATGTTTTCGGCAGATGCCGAGGCATTGATTGATGTGCCATATGGCGGGAGTTTGCGCGCCGGCTTTCCCAGTCCGGCACAGGATTATGCCACCGATGCCATCAATTTGGGGAAAATACTTGTACGCGACAGCGAAACCACCTTTTATGCGCGTGTGGAAGGCAATTCCATGTGCGAAGCCGGTATTTTTGACGGCGATTTGGTGGTAATCGACAAAAGCATAGAAGCCAAAGAAGGCGACATAGTGGCGGCATTTATAGATGGCGAATTCACCTTAAAGCGCTTCAAGGTCGACGAGCACGAAGGTTGTGCTTGGCTGATGCCCGCCAATGCTGACTACAAACCCATAAAAGTGACCGAAGAAAACACCTTTTTGGTGTGGGGCGTGATGACCTTTTGCATCCGTCGCTTCCACGAATAAATCGCCTAAAAAAGCATCCGCCTAAACTTCTTCAACTTCTTCAACTTCTTTAACTTCTTCAACTTCTTTAACTTCTTTAACTTCTTTAACTTCTAATAAACATACTCCATGCTCCTGTTTGGACTTGCCGACTGCAACAATTTCTACTGCTCCTGTGAGCGGGTGTTTCATCCCGATCTCGTGGGCAAACCGGTGGTGGTGCTGTCGAACAACGATGGGTGCGTGATTGCCCGAAGCGAAGAATCCAAGCGCTTAGGCATTAAAATGGGAGATCCGTTTTACCAAGTGAAAGACCGATTGGAGCAAAACGGCGTGGCAGTGTTTTCGTCGAACTACAATCTCTACGGCGATATGAGCCGACGGGTGCACACCATGCTGGGCAGATACACGCCCAAGGTAGACATTTACAGCATCGACGAGGCATTCATCGACCTCAGCGATATGGGAAGCTCGGAAGAGATAGCCGCGTATGGCAAGCGCATCGTGCGCGAAGTGACCAAGGGCACCGGCATCCCCATTTCGCTGGGAGTGGCACCCACCAAGACACTCGCCAAAATGGGGAGCAAATTTGCCAAAAAATATCCCGGCTACGAAGGCTGTTGCCTCATCGACACCGAAGAAAAGCGCGAGAAAGCACTCCGATTGTTTCCCATAGAAGATGTGTGGGGCATCGGTCGGCGCACTGTTGACAAACTCAACCAAAGCGGAGTGCACACAGCATGGGATTTGACCCAAATGCCCGAGCAATGGGTGAAACGCATGCTCACCATCACCGGCGTGCGCACGTGGAAAGAACTGCGCGGAGAGAGTTGCATCAGCATCGAAGAATTGCCTCACAAACTCACCATCTGCACCAGCCGCAGTTTTCCCAACCAAGGGCTCTCCGCACTTGCCGATATGGAAGAGGCCATCGCCAATTTTGCCGCTCGATGTAGCGCCAAATTGCGCAATGAAGGCACCGTGTGCCAAGCCATTTCCATTTTTGCGTACACCAACCGCTTTCGCACCGATGTGCCGGCGCACTACATCCACCAAACCTTTTTACCGCCAGTGCCTACCTCCGACCTCAACGAACTGGTGCGCTATGCCGTGAATATGCTCCGCTTGGCGTGGACTGCCGATGGTGTGTATCATTACAAAAAAGCCGGTGTGCTGGTGTGGAACATTGTGAAAGCCTCGCCCATTCAAGGCAATCTTTTCGACACTATGGACCGAGAAAAGCAAGCGCGCTTGAGCCAAGCCATCGACGAAATCAACCGCAAAAACGGTCACAACACTTTGCGAATGGCAGTGCAAGGCTACAGCAAGCGCTGGCATCTGAAATGTGAATATATCAGTAAGCAATACACCACCAACCTCAACGACATCATTCGCCTCAACCTCAAAAAATAAAAGTCAACAAGTCAACGAGTCAACGAGTGTTTTTTGAGTCAACGAGTCAACGAGTCAACAAGTCAACGAGTCAACGGGTCAACGGGTCAACGAGTTAACGAGTCAACGAGTCAACGAGTCAACGAGTGTTTTTTGAGTCAACAAGTCAACGAGTCAACGAGTCAACGAGTTAACGAGTGTTTTTTGAGTCAACGGGTCAACGGGTCAACGGGTCAACGGGTCAACGGGTCAACGAGTGTTTTTTGAGTCAACGAGTCAACGAGTCAACGGGCTCTTTGAAATAATGGTCATGGGATTCGTGGCGTCACCCACCGGTAGGGACATGCCTCCGGCATGTAATGCGTGCAATAAACTAAAACACTGTAGTTTACACATTCGTTGTAGGGGCGCAATACTTTGCGCCCGCCCCACAAAATCCCCGCCGGGGCGGATTATCGCTTTTTGTTCAGCGAGTTGTAGATTTCTGTTTCCTTTTTCTTAGCGGCATTGAAGCTGGCGGGGTCGCCTGCTGTGGCGCCGTATTTGCTGAGCGCCGGAATCCGGAGCACTGCGCCCACCGGAATGGAATTGGGGTTGGGATACTTGGCTTTGTTTTCTTCGTAGATGTAGACCCAGAATTTGTCGGAGCCATAGTGTTTTTTACTCAACTTAAAGAGCGTGGTGCCGATGCGCACGGTGTCTTGAGATGCGTTCACGCCCTTTGGAGCAGCTTGTTGCTTTTCAGCTTCAGCTTCAGCTTCAGCTTTCTTCTTAGCCTCTTCTTCCTTCTTTTTTGCTTCTTCGGCTTTTTGGGCTTCCTCGGCAGCCTTTTGCTCAGCTAAGAGTTGTGCACTGTCCACCTTTGCCGGAGTTGTTTCGGCCGGTGTTACCACGCTATCGGCTGTGGGTGCTTGCGCCAGAGTCTCCTCTTGTGTGGGTTTATCGGCTTGGTCGGGGCATTTTATCAAATATAGTCGATAGGAGAATAACGTAACGATTAAAGTGGTGATAACGCCCACAATGAAGCCCTCAAAGAGCGAACGGCGCGTGATGCGTCGCTTGTCTTTTTCTTGCTCTAAGCGATCTTCCGAAAGTTCATCGCTCACCATACTCTCCATTTC
>SFWW01000011.1 GCA_004559845.1 bacterium | reverse complement strand
GTGTGGCAAGTTTGCTGTTTCAGATGAAGTTGAAAGGCACGCTCGACCATGTGAAAGGCATCATCGTGGGCCGATTCACCGAAGTGACCGGCCTTTCAGACTATGAAAGCATGGATCAGATGCTCCACGAATTCCTCGACGAGTATCAAATCCCCATCTGCTACGACTTCCCCACCAGCCACGACGAGTCATGGAACACCCCACTCATCGAGGGCTGCCCCGTGGAACTGACCGTGGAAGCCGATAAGGTGAGCCTTCGCTTCATCCCATCAGCAAAGTAAATCCACAAAATAAAATAGGGTGGGGCTGTGCATGTTCTTATAGATGCACAGCCCCACCTTCCGTGTGTGCAGGTAGGAGCCTTATAGATTGAGTAATTTTTGGTTGCGCAGGGAGCGGAAATTGTTGAAGGTATCGAAAATGTCGTAGAGCGCAATGCTCGAGTTGGCGGCTTGCGATTGGTAGAGCGACGCGCTGCCCGAAGTGTTCACATTTTGTCCTTGCAGCGACCCGGTCACCCCCGACACATTCTCCATCAGTTTCATTTGCAAATTAATCATTTCAAAGATACCGATGTTGGTGTTGTCGTGGCTCACTTGTTCGGGTTTGGCGAGCGAGCCGTCGGGCGAATAGGGCAGCACGCCGCCCGTTTCGTTCCAAATGCGCAAAATGGTGTTCCAGCTCAGCGACCCCGGCTTGGCACTTTCGGGATAGAGGAGCACGCCTTTGGCGCTATTGCTCAAGATGCGGTCCACGATGGTGATGAGGCGGTTGATGTATTTTTGCTGGTCGATTACGTCTTCAATAAAGCCGTGCACTTCTCCATCGGTGAGGGGATAAAATTTCACCACAAAGGGGTGAGAGCGGTGGCTATAGGGCGAATCGAAAGTGGTGAGTACATCGCCCATAGGGGTGAACCAGCGGCATCGCCACATGGTGGCAATATCCCATTTATAGCTGATATGAGGGTCGGCTTTGATTTTCTTTTCCATGCTGATAGGCATCACCGTCACCTTAGCGGTGGTTTTGTCGTGGCAAAGCAGCACTTCTTGGCTCTCCAGCGTCCACACCTCAATCACGCGGCATTTGTTGGAGCGGGAAAACCAAAACGGGCTACCGCTTTGCGAGTCGGTGCCGATAGCGGTGCAGAATTGTAGCGTTCGTTCGTCGGGCGCATCGCTATAGAGTCGTCGCACCCAAGCGGCTTTTTTCTTGTTGCCGGGTGCCACTCGCTTAATCAATTCGGCAATGCTCAAATCGTGAAGTTGCCCCACTATTTCGCAATCGCGGTTGAGCGGGTCGGTGGTGTGATTCATGAAAAAGTGTGCCAAATTCACATTGCTCACCTCCACATGCTTTTCGCCCAGCCGGTCTGTTTCGTCGATGCGCTGAATGCAGCATCCCGAAATCAGAAATTCCTCCAATGCGCGGCTGTCGAGCTCATCCACAGCATTTTCTTGAGCGATGGCTTTCAGTTCTTTAGGCTCACTGATGCGGCGCAGATGCTCGGCTCGAAATCTGCCCACGATGGTTTTCACCATTTGGCGAAGCACATTGTTGGTGATAGGCGCTGTGCCATATTTATGATAAATGAGCGCTTCTTCGGTGGTGGGATTGCCCTCGGCATCGGTGGTGGCATCGCTCCACTGGTCGCCGTAGGTGAATCGCTTGTTGCGCAATCGCCTGCTGCGCAAGGCATTTGCCGCACTCCAAGCCGAGTAGGCGGCTCTTAAAATTGCATTGTTGTTGGTCATAGCGGGTTAAATAATAGAGGTTTATCGAATGGCAAAATACTGACGACGCATGCGTGGGCCATACGACACATGTATCCACGAAAAATCGTATTCGTTGATGGCTTGGTCCACTGGCAGCTTCAGCGTGTGAAGCAGGTGATACAGTCGGCGATTATCCGCCGGGTTGCCCACCGAAATGTCGGCGGCTTCGCCACGCATGTGCTGGCTTGCCGGCGCGCCGCCCACCGCCTTGTTCAGAGCCGGGCAGCGATAGCCGCTACTCACATGGATGGGTTTTCCCCAAGCCTCACGCAAGGGGTCGAGCACGTGCTCCACCAGCAGTTCCAGCCGATGCACGGCTTCAGCGGGTGGCGTGTTGTCGATACCTTGTAGGGTGGCAGTGGTGGAGCGCGTGAGCTCGTGAAGTGTGAAATGTTTCATGGAAGAATAATTTTTGAAGTGAATACTTAATAAAAATGCTTTTGCGTGCAAAGATATCACCGCCTGCTCGTAACATCCTACCCCAAAATAGCCATTTGCCTCAAAGTCTACACATTTAGGTAAATAGCCCATGCCGGCAGGCGAAATTTTTAAAAAAGTTTCATTTTGAAAGCAAAAATCTTGCGCAATTCAAAAATAATGTATAATTTCGCAACGGAATGGTAAGCCATCACCAGGGAGCAGAGAATTTTTTCCACAGGTGCTGATTTACACATTTCAAGCATTGAAAGAATTTATTGTTTGAAGATTTTTCAACAGCAAAATCCATTTGAAACCAATTTAATTTTTACTCACATTTTTTTAATCGCAGCGCATTATTGTTAGCTAAATATTTAATTTTTTTCTTAAAAACTAAATTTAAAATCTTTATGATTAAAAAAATTCTGAACTTAGGAGCATTAGGCCTATTGGCTGTTGCATCCTTCTCGTCTTGCTCCGATGAACAGCAGTTCACGGACTTCAATACCAATGCAAAAAAAATTGATGTGCAAGTGCTCAATGCCGAACTGTCGAAGGTGCGCGATTATGTGCCGCTCTACGCAGTGATTGCACACCGTGGTTCCACCTTCTGGGCACCGGAAGAAACAGAAGCCAGTTGGCGCTGGGCGCGCGACATGGGTGCCGATTATTTGGAATCCGACCTCCAGTGCACCAAAGACGGCGTGGTGCTTTCGCTCCACGACGACAATTTGAAGCGCACCACCAACATTCAATCCGTGTTTAGCGACCAAATTCCCGAAATTCGCAAGGCATTCTACCGTACGCTCACCTGGGAAGACGGCACACCCTGCAATTTCTCGGAAGAGGACATCGAAGCATGCTATCAAGCCGAACTCACCGACTACTACAGTTACTATCCGCGCAACTACTACTATGCCGAATTGCTGATGCTCGATGCCGGCACTTGGTTTAATGAAGACAACATTGAGCAAGCCCGTAGCGCTTTCGGTCAGCAAGGCGACGGACAATATGATGCGCTCGAAAAAACCCTCGAATCGCTGAAAAGCGGCAAAGGCGTGGTGTATAGCAAAGGACAATACATCTCTGCATTGGCCGACCAAATTGCGTATGCCGAAGGCAAAATGCTCAAACGCGATGCCGAAGGACGCCGCATTCTGCCCTATTATGTGAAAAACCAATACAAGGGCAAAACGCTGAAAGAAATTTATGCCGCTTCTGAAGCGCAAGTTGTGGAAGGCGTGGAATACGGTCACCAAGGTAGATACCACGATTTCATTGAGTACGACTTCTCGAATGCTTATGTCGACGATCCTCAAGACAGCGGCAACCGCCCGGGCATCTACATCGAATTTAAAGAAAGTTGGGCACAGCCCAAAAATATTGAAGCGCGCGTGTATAACGAACTCGCTAAATGGGGCTGGAACATTTGCACCCAAGATTGCACCGGTCAACCTTTCTACAAAGATGGCAAGGTGAACGTTGGCCGCACCAATGGCAAGGTGATTCTCCAAACCTTCTCCTTCGACTCCGTGGAACGCGTGTTTAAGGTGTTTAAGGGCCGTATCCCCATGTGCTATCTGCTCTGGACCGACTATCCCGGCGACTATGCCACCGATATCAAGTACGACACCCCCGAAGGTGTGGCTGACTTCATTAAATATATGCAAGATAAGGGTTGCCACATTATAGGTCCCGCCATTTCCGGCGCGCCCAACAATTATCCCGAAATGAACTGCCCATGGCAAGCCTATATGGTGCGCAAAGCAGGTATGCTCAATCACCCCTATTCATTTGACTCTCAAGCTCAAATCACCAAATACATGGGCTTATGGGTGAATATCTGGGACACCAATCCCACCGAATTCGACGACTTAACTCGCATTACCATTCCGAAAACCGACTATAGCGATGGCGGCACTTGGAATATCTACATGGACGGATGCTTCACCAACCGCACCGAAATGAACCTCACCTACATGATTGACCACGGAATGCGATGCAACAAGGCTCTGCCCAACCCCTTCCACCCGGGTCAAACTTTCGACAATAGCCAAGCTCCCTCGGTGGTGCCCGATGCCGGCGCTTTGCTCACTAAATTAGGTTATCCGCGCAATTAATCATCTGTTTCATTAATTTTTGAGATTTAGCAATATGAAAAAATATATTTTGGCAGCATGCGTTGCTGCAATATCCATGTCGGGCTTCGCTCAAGATTTCGACGTAGACCCCACATTAAACATCTCTAACGAAGAGAAAAAAGTGAACTTCACTGTAGGAGCCCGCTTTATGGCTGACGCCGCATTGTTCAACACCGAATTCACTCCGCTCAATAGCGGCGCTTGCATCTCTGATGCGCGTATTCGCACATCGATGAAATATGGCGAAAACTGGTATTTCTACGCCGATTTCGGATTTGGAAACGGCGAATTCTCGCAAAAAAACATCTTCCTGGAATATTCCACTAAAGATGCTCAAAAAGCCACACACGCAGTGAAAGTGGGCTACTACAACGACCCCGCCGGAACCATGGCTCGCCAAACTTCGCTCGGCAGCTACCACTTTATCTCGCGTCCCGGTAGCTCGGAAGCCCTCGGCGAAGGTAGAGCATTGGGTGTGACCTACAAATATTCCACGCCGAAAATCTTCCTCTATCAAGGTCTGTTTACCGAAAACCAATACAATAAGATTGAATCCGGATTCAATGGCGTAACAGTCTCCGGACGCTGGCTCTATCGCAACATCAATCAGCACGGCGGCGGCCACGTGGGCGCCAGCGCTCGCTTTGCACATATTGGCGGCGGTGAAGAATACACCACTAAGGGTTCCACCATCTTGAAAAAGACGTTGAGCCTGTCGCAAAGCATGGAAACTTACGTTGACGACGATTCGTTTGTGAACTGCGAACTTCCATGGGCGAACAATGTGATTGACCTCGGCGGTGAAGCACTCTGGTTTGGCAACAACTATTTTATCAGAGGTGAATACAAGCACAAAGTGGTGACCAAAAAACGCGATTCTTACAAGGTGTTTATCGCCGCACAAGACAATATCGACGGATGGGGCACCTACGATGCTTGGCTCACTGCCAACCCATTGCGCACCAACCATTTCAATGGTGCATACCTTGAAGCCGGCTACAAAATTTTTGGTGGCGACTACAAATATGATATGCACGATGCTGTGCTCGGGGGTATGAACGGCAAATCGCTCGAAGTGGTGGGACGCGTGAATTTCACCGACCTCAACGACATCGTGGATGGTGAATACTATTCTGCCGGACGCGACCAATATTATCCCGATGGATATATGGCGGACTGGCCCTACGCTTCTTCTTCTGTGGGCGGCGGACGCATCATCTCTGCCACCTTGGGATTGAACTATTCTTTCAACAAATATGCACAGGTGATGCTCGACTACACCTATAGCAATTTGAAGAAAGATGCTCGCCCCTACGACAAAAACTTCCATCAAGTGCAAGCTCGTGTGCAATTCTCATTCTAATGCACCTCACATCGCACTATAGCGATGGGTAAGCACCAACCATAACACATTCTGCCCCGGCCACGTCAAAGCGCGACCGGGGCAATTTATGAGTCGTGATTCCATCCGCCTTTGGGCTCACTTGCCGTAGGAGTGGCGCTTGCGATAGTGGTTGGGCGAATCGCCAAGATGCTTTTTCACGTATTTCCCAAAAAACGACAAATTGTCGAAATTCATGGCTGTGGCAATCTCTTTGATGCTCTTCGTGCTATATTCCAGCATCTGCTTAATGCGGCTCACAATAGAAGAAGCAATCAAATCGCTTGCCGTGCGCCCACACTTTTCATTGCAAATGCTCGTGAGATATTTGGGCGACACAAACAGCTTGTCGGCAAAATATTGCACACTACGCTCATTGGTTTCATTATTTTCGAGCAGTAGTAAGAATTTGTGGAACAACTTGTCGCCCTGGCGCATCATATTGTTGTCGGTTTGGCTCACATACTTGTTGATGCATGAGAGTAAATCCATCCCAAAACTCTTCAAAATGCTCAGTTTGGAATCGCGACTGAAATCCAACTGCGAATGACGGATTTTAAACATCAGCAAATCGTAGTATTTGAGCATCAATTCGCTCTCGTAGGGGGTGAATGCCACCACAGGATTGGTGCTGAAGCGCATACCCGCCTCCACAATGCTCTTGCCAATAAAATTCAGCGTCACAGCGCTGGTGAGCACCACAATTTTGCAGTCCACATCTTCCGCGTGCTCAATGTGGCTCACCACCGTGTTTGCCACAATAAATAGCACCTCGTGCTCATGCACCGTGTGAGCCGTGCCGTTGAGCCTAATGGAGAATGTCCCTTTCTGGCAAAACACCAGTGTCAAAAAGGTGACCTTAAACACCTCCTTTAGATTAGGAATCGACCGAATGTTGTCGGCAAAAGCAATCTCGCCGTCAAAATAATTTAAGCCATTGTAAATCAGTGGCACATCTGCCATGCTAAACACCGTAATATCGCCCGGTTCTGCTTTTTTCTTTTTCATTACAATGTGGTTAAATGAATGTTCTATCGGTGCAAATTTAAGCATTTTATTCACGCAAAGCACGTGCCAAGTGGTAAAAATGCCATAAAAATCTTAAAATTTTTGTTCAAAATGTCGTAAAAGAGAAATTAGAGATTAGAAGCCACGTGACTTCCAATCTCTAATTTTCAACTTCTAATCTCTAATTTTATTTATACGAATCTTGATAGATGCTGCGGATTTCTTCTTTGGTGAGGAAACGCGGGTCGAAGTCGAGCATCTGTGCTCCGGTGCTAATGGCGTTTTCCACAAATCTGTCGAAATCAGCCGGTGTGATGCCGTAGTCGCTCAGTTTAATGTTGTCTACCCCGCAAAGGCGTTGCATGGTGGCGAGTGCATCGAGGAAGTCGCTTGGGCGAGCCGCTTTTTGTTGCGTCATTTTCTCCGCCATCTTCATATAGCGCTTCATGCAGTCGTTTTTGAAAGTTTTGAAGTATGCCTTACTGATGGCAATCAATCCCGCCCCGTGAGGGAGTTTGGGATAGAAGGCACTCAATGCGTGCTCCATGGCATGCTCACCGGTACAGCAGCTGGTGCTTTCCACCATGCCGGCAAGAGTGCTGCCCCAAGCCACTTTGGCGCGAGCATGCACATCTTTTCCATCTGCCACCACTTTGGGCAAATATTTAGCGAGCAAGCGAATGGCTTCCAGGGCGTAGAGGTCGCTAATGGGCGAAGCCACCTTACTGTTGATATAACCTTCTGCTGCGTGGAAAAATGCGTCAAATCCTTGATAAGCAGTGAGTTTTGGAGGAATCGACACCATCGTTTCCGGGTCTACGATAGCAAGCACCGGGTAGGTTTGCTCAAATCCAAACCCGATTTTCTCGTTTAATTCCTCATGGGTAATCACGCCCCAAGGGTCGATTTCGGTTCCGGTTCCGGCAGTGGTGGGAATCGCCACAATGGGTAGTGCCTTGGTCACGGGCAATCCCTTGCCATGGCCACCGCTCACATAATCCCAGAGATCACCACCCATAGCCACCACCACAGCAATGGCTTTGGCAGTGTCGATGGAGCTACCTCCGCCCAATCCGAGCACAAAGTCGCACCCTTCAGCCTTACACAAGGCAGTGCCTTCGTCGACGTGCACCTTGGTGGGGTTGGGTTGTATTTTGTCGAAAATCACGCTCTCCACGCCGGCTTCTTTCAGCTGAGCCACCACCGTGTCGAGGTAGCCGAATTGCTTCATAGAAGTGCCTGCAGAAATCACAATAAGTGCTTTTTTACCGGGTAATGGCAATTTTGCCATACGTTTTAATTCTCCGATGCCAAACACCAATCGGGTGGGAATCGATAGACCGAAATTCTTCATCATAGTTGTAAGTGTTTTTAGTTTTCAGTTTCTTTCGTTGACCTCCACACCGCAATGAAAAGGTCAAATCGAGGTTAATCATCTTATCAGTGTAAAATTAATAAATCCACTGCGAATGCACAACATTTTGCTCCAAAAATTTTCCCCCACGTCCACACCCTTGGCACCGCCATGTTTTGCGGTGTGGAAAAGTTTGCGTAATTTTGCACTCGTTCAGCCTCCACATGAGGCAAATCATTCATTTCAAAACCAATCTTTTTTAGCAATGGATACCATCTCAAAAGGAAAATATGTGGCGCTGGCCTATAAAATTTTTGTGGTAGGCACCGAGCAGGATGTGCCCGTGTATGAATTCGTGGAAAAGCATCCCGACATCTTCATCTTCGGCTACGATTTTTTCATGATTGAAGGCTTCTCTAAGCGCATTGAAGGCCTCAAGCAAGGCGATACGTTTGATTTTACACTCACTCCCGATGAAGCATTCGGCGAAAAAGACCCGATGCTGGTGTTACCACTCGACAAAACCCTCTTCCACAATGCCGACGGCGAATTTGATGCCGAACGCGTGGCACTCGGTCAATATGTGCCCATGACGCTTTCCAACGGACAACGCGCCGAAGGACTCGTGGTCGACATCACCGACACCCAAGTGACCCTCGACTTCAACC
Organism: bacterium; assembly: GCA_004559845.1. GTDB lineage: Bacteria > Bacteroidota > Bacteroidia > Bacteroidales > Muribaculaceae > Sodaliphilus. The sequence continues at coordinate 19,375 of SFWW01000011.1, read as the reverse complement.
ACCAACTCGCCGGCGAAACCGTGCGCTACCAAGGCAAAGTGCTACAAGTGCGCGATGCCACCGAGCAAGAACTCCATCCACACCAAGGTTGCGGCTCCTGCGGCGGCTCCTGTGGCGAAGGCGGCTGTTCCGGCTGCTCCGGCTGCCACTAACACCCCGCTCCGGCTGCTCCCTCAAAATTGCCTTTTAATTAACGGATAAACAAAGGATTATCTCTATTTTTTTTGATTGCAAAAGAACCGTCCCTTTGCAATCAAATAGGGCGAATTATCGCCCCCACCGATTTTGTAAATTTGCTTTTTTGCGGTGCGTACAGGACTCGAACCAGCGACCTCCTGCGTGACAGGCAGGCATTCTAACCAACTGAACTAACGCACCAGAAAAGTATGTAAAGCAATTGATATCCCTCAATTGCGAGTGCAAAGTTACAACAAATTTTTCACCCCACCAAATTTTTCTCCAAAAAAATCCCAGAAATTATCATTTTTGCATTGTGCATTTTGCATTGTGCATTTTTATTTGCCCGCACGCTCGTTCGGTGCTCTCGTTGCTTTGTGCTTGCCGCTGTTTAGAATTTTTCTTTACATGAGGTGGATGCCGTTTTGTTTGCAGATTTGGATTTGGGATTCGGGCCAGATGCTGGCTTGCACTTCTCCGATGTGGGCTTTTTGGAGTAGGTACATGCATAGGCGGCTTTGGCCGATGCCGCCGCCAATGGAGTAGGGGAGTTCGCCGGCGAGTAGTGCTTTGTGGAAGGGGAGCGATTGGCGCTCGGTGCAGCCTCGCAGTTGCAATTGCTGAGAGAGCGATTCGGGGCTTACGCGTATGCCCATTGATGAGAGTTCGAATGGAATTTCGAGCACGTTGTCCCACACGATGATGTCGCCGTTGAGCCCTTGGTGGTGCTCGTCGGTTGGGGTTACCCAGTCGTCGTAGTCGGGAGCGCGTCCGTCGTGTGGTTTTCCGTCGGCGAGTGTGGCGCCAATGCCGATGACGAAGATGGCGCCATAGCGCTTGGCATATTCTCGTTCGCGCTCTTGCGGTGTGAGGTGGGGGTATTCGGCTTGCATATCTTCGGTGTGCAGGAAGGTGATTTGTTCGGGCAAGCGAGGTGTGATGTGTGGAAAGCGTTCATACACTTCATGTTCGGTTTCTTTGATGGCGCTGTAGATGTTGCGCACAGTGGTTTTGAGTGTTTCCAAATTGCGCTCGCTTTCGCGAATCACTTTTTCCCAGTCCCATTGGTCTACGTAGAGTGAGTGCATATTGTCGAGGTCTTCAAAGGTGCGGATAGCATTCATGTCGGTGTAGATGCCATATCCCGGTGCTATGCCGTAGGCGCCCAGTTTGGTGCGTTTCCATTTGGCGAGTGAGTGTACCACTTCTGCTCGCTGTCCGCCCATGGCGTCGATTTGGAAAGCCACCGGATGCTCGGTGCCGTTGAGGTCGTCGTTGATACCTGTGCCTGAGAGCACAAATAGTGGAGCGGTGACTCGTCTCAAATGCAAGGCTTTTGAGAGTTTTTGCTGAAAGGAGTCTTTTATCGTTTTGATTGCCACTTCAGTGGTTTCGGGCAACAATCGTTGCTGATAGTGCTTGGGAATGATGAGTGCCATATTTATGATAGCATGTTGTAGAAAATGAATAGAGTGGGTGTGAACTTTTTCTGTTCGCGGTGCAAAAATACGTATTTTTTTTAGAATCCCCAACTCTGCGATTGTTGGGGCGTGGGCTGGTTATCGGTTGGCGTTTTGATAGTCGCGGTATTTGTCGCCGCTGTAGGCGTTGCGTCCGAATGCTGCGCTGCCAAATTCGTCGTCTTCGTCTTCGGTTTTGGTTTCGCGTTTTTCGAGCGAGTCTTTTCTGCGTTCGGGTTTGTTTTTCTTAATTTTGTCGGGCTTTTGGAGGTTGAGGGGTGTGGCGTAGATGTTCCACGTTTCTTCCCTGCCCCAACTTTTTCGCACGCGCAATTTGTCGGCGTAGGGGTAGTAGTACACTTCTTCGGGTTGTCGGTGCTCGGTGTAGAATCCGGGGTCCCATTGGTCGTTGGCATTGGCATCGATAATGAGTCGGGCGTAGTAGTCGGCGGGCAGCAGGTGGTCGAATCGCACTGTGCCTGCGGTTACGCGCTGGTGGCGGAGCACATTCTCGTTGGCGTCGAGCAGTTCCACAAAGGCGCTGTCGCCGCTGTTCACGTGCAGAATGATATACCCGTATTCGTCGAGCGATTTCACTTTAAAATTGAAGGTAACGGAATCGTTTGCCACGCCATACACGTTTTTCACTGCTGCCGAATCCACGGTGAGCCGATATTGCTCTTCGGGATTGAGGTGTGCTTGAATTTTGTAGCGTAGTGGGCTTAGGGTGTCGGCTTGCACCATTTTGGCATTGATGCGCAGCCAAGTGCTGTCTTTTTGCATACGCTCCAATCGCAAGCCGCTTTGGCGAATGTGGGCGATGGGTTGCGCGAATTCAAAGCAGATGGAGTCGGTCACGTCGAGCAGATTTGCTTTTTTGGGCACGATGTCGAGCACCTTTCGCTGCTCTTGTTCCTGCTTATCTAATGCTCGAATGTCGAGGTCGATTTCGGTCACGTCTTTGCCTTCCGCTGCGAGTTTTTGGCGTCGTTTCATCAGTTTTTCGCGTTCTTTATTAAGCTCTTCGCGAGCTTTAGCCGCCTCGCGTTCTTCCTTGATTTCGGCATTGGTGCGGCGCACTTGGAAGATGATGGTATCGTTGGCAGGTACCAAATTTTCGAGCGAATCCATCTTTGTGTAGTGCATATCCACGGTGATGCTATCGGCTTGAATGAGTGTGCTGTCGGTGAGCCAATATATGATGGAATCGTTTGCCTCGCGTCGCTCCATCACACACCAGTCGTGGGCGTGGGTGGCAGGCGATATGATATTGAGCTGCGGCAAATCGTTGGCGGCGGAAAAGAGCACAAAGAGGCGCTCCCTGCCGATGCGTTCGGCTTTTTTCAGATAGAGAGGGGTGTAGCGCTCGTTGCTCATGCTCAGCAGTATGTCGTTGGGCAAAAATTCGGTGTGGGTGCCGGTGCGCACGGTGTCAATGCGGTGGTCGAAGGTGAATGTGGTGTCTTGCGAGGTGAATTGGCGCACACTTGGCACGATGATTTCATCCAAAAAGGCGTAATCTTCGCTGCGGCTCATGCGATAATTGCCGTCGGCATCGCGTAAGGCGAAAATGTGGTAGGAGCCCGGCTTCACGCCTTGCACCGTGAATTCTCCCTTGTCGTTGGTGCTGGAAACGCGCTCAAAGCGGCAGTGGGTGAATGCGGTGTCGGCGAGATTGCTATGGAGCCCCACCATCACGTGCTGCATGGGTTCGAGGTCGCGCCCACGGAGCACCATACCCGACACGCTCATCGTGTCGATAGCTTCGCCTGTGGCAAACGAAAAGCAGTAGCCGTCGAGCCGATTGCCCTCGTTGTTGTCTTCTATGGCGTCGCTAAAATCGATGGTGTAGGTGGTGTTGGGGAGCAGTTCATCATTGAAAATCACTTCCACAGTGCGTCCGATGGCGCGAATGGTGGCGGGCTCTTTTTGCACGGGCGAAATCACCACCTTTTTTTGCTGGTCTTTCAGCACCACAATTTCGTCGAACTGGAGCGTCACTTTTTTGCCGTTGAAATTCACTGTGCGTGGTGCCGGGCTCGATTTGAGCAGCACCGGCGGGGTGTAGTCGCGCGGGCCACCCGAAGGCGAACCGATATTGGCACACGACCACAGCAGGGCGGCGGTGCAGAGCATCAGCAGATATGTAAGCCATTTGTTTGTCATCATCAGCCACGGAAACACAATTCCGCCCACAAAGGTACACATTTTTCTATAATGAGCAATCATTCTTTTTGCGGAATCCGCCCTGCTTGCCGTTATTGCGGGTGGCTGCCCTGATCCAGATAGATGCTATGTGTGGACACTGCACCGGAATAATTGAAACTTTCAATACAAAAATTGAAAACTTTTTATGCATTACAAAGTTTAATTGGTGTGAGATTGAAATTAATTTCAACAAAAATCAAAAAAATATGCAATGAAATTTTGTGATTTGCGAAACTTTTATTAGTTTTGCAACGAAAAAGAAATTATTACATAAGTTTTTCAAATTATATTAGACAAATCATAACACCATAAAAGTAAATTTTCTCATACTCTAAAATGAATGCAGGAATCGCTTTGTGAAAAGTGGTTCCTGCAGCACTTTATGGATACCGATGCAATGTTGCCGGTTATAGATGCTATGGATAGGGAGATTTGGTGGGAATTGCCGCAACCGACCCTCCGAGGCTCTTTGCTTTAGCTTTGCTGTCTACAAGCTACGCTTCGGGCTTTGATTTTGCTTGCAGTTGTGCTCACCATACCATCTCCCACTTTTAGCGTTATCGCCAAAGTCGAGCCCTCGACTTTAGCGATAATTACGTTTTTTTATTCCGGTGGGAGGAAGAGATGGGAAGCGGTGATTTGGCTCTGCACGGCTCCCATGTTGGAATTGTGTGCCACTCCGTGGGGCGTGACGATGGTGAGGTGGAGTGCCTTTTTAGTGTGTGTAACGCTTCGAAACACTTCTCGTCGATTGTCCATTTCTCGTGCATAGGCAGAAGTGATGGCAAATGGGCGACTGCTATATTTCATTTCGCATAAATTGATGATGCCGTCGCTACGGTTGATGAGCAAATCTATTTGGGCTCCTTTGTGATTTTCTCCCTCTTCTCCACATTTTCCGGGAGCACACTGCCACGAACACACATTGGTGAGCATACCGCTTACTCCTAATCCCTGCTTCAGTTGGTCGATGTGACGGAGGCACACTTGCTCAAAGGCGTATCCTTTCCATGCATTTTGTGCGCCTTGTAGCATCATATTGGTCCATTTGTGGTGGTCGGTGTGGTTGTCGTCTTTCACAAATCGAATGTAGAATAGGGTGTATGGGTCAATGAGTTGGTACATCATGTCGCGTTCTTTTTTGCCAAAAGCACTAAATCGCCGCAAAAAGTCGCATGCCACCAGGTTGTGGAGCACTTTGGTGAAAGCACCATTATCGGTTGCCTTCAGTGCTTTCACAATCTCTGCTTTGGTGAGTCCTTTGCCATGCTTAGCGAGCAATTCTATCACGCGGGTGTATTTGCCGGCATCTTTAAATAGCGATCGCCAGAGCAACCCGTATTCATCGCGTAGAGGCGCATCCTCTGCAAAAAAGAGCTGGTCCACGTTTTGTTCCACCCCCAGCGATGCTCTAAGCATACTCAGATAAAACGGGATACCGCCCAGAATCATATACACATCAATAATTTGCTGACGATTGTACACAAACCCATTGGCTTTCAGGTAGTCTTCTGTTTCTGATAGCGTGAACGAACGGAGATAAATGCGGTGAGTTACGCGATTGTGTAATCCGCCTCGGTCGCCAATAATTTTGCTAAGCATCCAGGTGGTGGCAGAGCCGCACACAAAAAATTTCAAACGCGTGCAAGTGGAGCCCCATGAATTCCAAAACAATTCCAGGGCTTTAATGAAGCGGGAGTTGGGGGTGTCGAGCCATGGCAATTCGTCGATAAACACCACCAAATTTTCCGAACCCTTTAAACTTTCTAAATAGGATTGCAACATTGAAAAGGCTTCAAACCAACTGCCGGGAATTTTTTGCTGACGTTGGGAATGAATGCTCAATCGCACCGAGAAATTCGCCAATTGGTCGGCGAGTGTGCCTTCAAAAATGCCTGTCATATAAAAGGCGAATTGATTGTGAAAGAAGTTTTTCACCAAATAGGTTTTCCCCACGCGCCTTCTTCCATACACGGCTATAAATTCTGCTCTGCGGCTTTGGCAGTACTCCGCTATGAGCATTTGTTCGCGTTTTCGTCCAATAATTGTTTCCATCATTTTGCACGGTTGGTTTGATGATGGCAAATATAGGTATTTTTAGCGTTATCGCCAAAGTCGGGGGCTCGACTTTGGCGATAATTATGTTTTTTTAGCAGTTATCGCTCAGGTCAAAGGTTTGATTTTGGCGATAACTCGGTTTTTTCCCTATTTTGTGAGCAGAGATGTGATTGCGGTGGTGGTTGCATAAGTGGGGGAAAGGTGGTAACTTTGTGGGTGAATTTTTTTTGGGTTTTCCCCGTTGACCCGTTGAAAATGATTTTGACCCGTTGAAAATGATTTTGACCCGTTGAAAATGATTGATGATATGATTAATAATGCTTTGAATATGGTGGTTCTGGATGGCTATGCCGGTAATCCGGGCGATATGAGTTGGGATGCGCTGGAGGCTTTGTGCCATTGCACTATCTACGAACGTACCGCCGCCGACCAGGTGCTCGCCCGAGCGGCTGAGGCGGATATGATTCTTACCAATAAGGTGGTGATCGACCGCGACACGATTGCGGCACTTGGGCGATTGAAATATATTGGCGTGATGGCCACCGGCTATAATATTGTGGATGTGGCGGCGGCTCGCGAGCATGGTGTGGTGGTGACCAATGTGCCTGCCTACAGCACGCATTCGGTGGCGCAAATCGTGTTTGCCCACATTTTCGACATCACCAATAGTGTGCAGCACTACACGCGCGAAGCGCATGCCGGTGTGTGGAGCCGGAAGCCCGATTTCACCTACTACAACACGCCCGTGGTGGAGCTTTATGGCAAGGTGATGGGCATCGTGGGATTGGGTAATATCGGTATGGCGGTGGCAAAAATTGCTTTGGCATTGGGTATGAAGGTGTTGGCTCATACTTCAAAGGAATCGGCGCAATTGCCCGAGGGTGTCACCAAAGCGGACATCGACACCGTATTTAGCCAAAGCGATGTGCTCTCGCTCCACTGTCCGCTCACTGCCGAAACGCGCGGCTTGGTCAATGCACAGCGGCTGTCGCAAATGAAGCAAGATGCCATTCTTATCAACACAGCCCGCGGTCCGCTCGTGGATGAGGCGGCTTTGGCGGAAGCCTTAGCTTGCGGCAAACTGATGGGTGCCGGGCTCGATGTGCTCACTCAAGAGCCTCCGTTGCCCGACAATCCGCTGCTCAAGCAGCCTCGCTGCCGCATCACGCCCCACATAGGCTGGGCGAGCCAAGAAGCGCGCATTCGCCTGATGCACACCATCATTAGCAATGTGAAAGCCTTTGTGGAAGGCAAGCCGCAAAACGTGGTGTCGTGAGGGCAGCCAACATCGTGCCGATGCCCACAGCGGGTGGTGCCGCGTGGGCGGCATCAAAAAGTTTCTGAAAAATTAGAAGATGGATTGCGTGGTGAGGGTGGTGAATAATTCCAATGCCTTCATTCCCATAATGGAGTTGCCTCGAGCATTGAGCCTCGGGCTCCACACAGCGATAGCATACTTGGCGGGACACAGCGCCACAATGCCGCCGCCCACGCCGCTTTTCCCCGGCAAACCCACCAAAAACGAAAATTCGCCGGCTTCGTCGTAGAAACCGCAAGTTTGCATAATGGCATTGATGCGCTTCACTCGCGAAGGGGTGAGTTGCACGCCACCGTGCGAAAAGGGCTCATTGCTGCGTGCAAATGCCGAAAAGGCTTGCGCCAAATCTTTGCAACTCATCTCCACCGAGCACATCAGGCAATAAAAGCGTAGCACATCGTCTACACTGTTTTGCAAATTGCCGTGGTGCTTGAGCAAATATGCAATCGAAGCATTGAGATAGCAACAGCTATATTCCGACATCGCCACCTCGTGCGAATAATCGATAGCGGGATTGTGCGCCAACTTACGCACGAAACTGATGAAAAAGTCCTCCGGATTTTCCAAATGGCTGAGAAGCACATCGGTGAGCACCAAAGCGCCGGCGTTGATAAAAGGATTGCGCGGCTTGCCGTGCTCATATTCCAGTTGCACCAACGAATTGAACGCCGAGCCCGACGGCTCCTTGCCAATGCGCTCCCACAATTGCTTGCCAATCAGGCTCAAGGCAATCGCCAGCGAGAATACCTTCGAAATACTCTGAATCGAGAAATTCACCTCGCTCTCGCCCAGGCTATAGTGTTCGCCATCAAGCAGGTGGAGATATATCCCGAATTGGTCGGGATTCACTTGCGCTAAGGAAGGAATATAGTCGGCTTGTTTGCCCTCATAGGCAAACGGCTGTATTTCGCGGTAGATTTCCTCTAATATGTGGCGGTAGTTCATTGCTTCGAGTGGATTAATCGTGGGTTTGATGTGAGGCAAAGTAGATGCGCATTTGCGCTTTCACCTTGGGAGCCAGGCGAATGAGGGTAAACATCGTGCACACCGCCATTCCGGCAAATGCCAAGTCCATAATACCCACCAGCAGATTGAGCTTAATCACGGCAGCCACCACAATCATCACCAAATAGTAGTAGTTATAGTATTTCGCATTATTGGCGCCAAACAGATAGTTGGTGCACTTCAATCCGTAGTAGCTGTAGCTAAACATGGTGCTGAACGCAAAGAAAAACACGATAGCCATAAGCAGGTATTGCCCATAGGGCAAGAGCGAATTGAAAGCGCCGAGGGCATTTGCCAATCCGGCATCTTTTGCCAAAGCGAAACCGTCGACCGATTGGCTTGCCATAATGATGGGAATGGAGGTGAGTGTGCACACAATGCCGGAATCAATGAGCGGACCAAGCATGGCAATCAAGCCTTCGCGCACGGGTTGATTATTTTTGGATGCGCCATGCATCATCGACGCCGTACCCACACCGGCTTCATTCACGAAGGCTGCGCGCTTGGCACCGGTGAGTGCCACAAACACAAACGCGCCGAATCCGGCTTCAAGGCTAAAGGCGCCTTTAAAGATGGAGGCAAACACTGCCGGCACGTGTTGGTAATGCAACACCACCACTGCGAGCACCATCAAAAAGTAGAGCACCACCATAATGGGCACGATGCGTGCAGCAGCCTTGGCAATGCGCTTGATGCCGCCCAGTATCACAAACGACACCACCAATGCCATCACCACCCCAATGGTGAATTTAGTCGTGAAAGTGGATTCCATGCCCGAAACGGTGATAATCGACTCCGTGAGCTGGTTGGCTTGCATAAAGCAAAGTGTGCCCACCATGCCGAAAATGGTGAACGCAATAGCGAGCGGGCGCCACTGCTTGCCCAAGCCTTCGGTAATCATATACATCGTGCCGCCCTGCACTTCGCCGGCGGTATCTTTTCCGCGATACATAATGGCGAGCGACCCTTCAAAAAATTTGGTGGTCATACCCACCATGGCGCTCACCCACATCCAAAACACCACGCCCGGGCCGCCAATTGCCACAGCAATCGCCACACCGGCAATGTTGCCCATACCCACCGTGGCGGCGATGGCACTCATCAGCGCTTGAAACGAGCTGATTTGACCTTCCTGTTTACCGCCATCGGAAGCCTGCTTTTTTCGCAATTCGCGAAGCGCCCAAGGGAAACGGCGAATCGACACCGCACCCGAATACACAAACAAAAACAAACCGCCGCCAATGAGCAGCAAAAATTCAGGAACGCCACACACGAAATCGCTCGTGGAGATAATGGCATCGCTAATGGAGTTGAAAATTTCGTTCATAAATTCCCTTCTAATATTGTGTATGTGGATAATGAATTGATAGTGGCAATCATATCGCTATGGAGCCAATAATCGTAACACACTGCAAAGTTAATACTTTTTTCAAAATTCTCAACATTTCGCCCACATTTCGCCCTCACATTTCACGCCCACATCTCCATCATCGCATCCGGCCGATGCCGTGTTGCAGCCAGCCCCGACTCTTAAAATTTGTTGCTTTTTGCAGATATTAAACTATAATGTAACAAAAGTTAACAAATAACGCTAATTTTACCATTTTATGAGTGATTTTGGACATAAATTCGATTATTTGTTGTAATTTTGCAGCCGTCAAATGTAAATAACACCAAATTATTACGAAATGAAGAAAACTATCTTACTTGGTTTGGGAGCAATTCTTGCCTTCGGAGCACAAGCCGGTGGCATGCTCACCAACACCAACCAAAACGTGGCGTTCAACCGCATGATGAGCCGTGAGGCAAGCATCGGAATCGACGGCGTTTACAGCAATCCCGCAGGAGTGGCTTTCCTCGCCGATGGCGCACACCTTTCGATCAACTGGCAAGCAGCATTCCAAACGCGTACGGTGAAAAACGACTACGCACCCTTTGCCTACAATGCCAATGATCCCTCTACAAACCGCAAATTCAAAGGCGAAGCCACGGCTCCCGTCCTCCCATCCGTGCAATTTGCCTACAATAAAAAAGGATGGTCGTTTCAAGCCAACCTCGCCCTCGGCGGTGGCGGCGGCAAATGCGAATTCAGCAACGGGCTCGGCTCGTTTGAACGCATCGTGGCAAACACTGCACTCGGCGTGACACAATTGGCGCAGGGCATCGACGGCGCAAGCCAACAATTGGCGCCATTGGGCATCAGCAATCCGGGCTTGAGCAATATTTTTAAAAGCCCTGCCTACACCTCTGAAAGCTATATGCGCGGCAGCCAATACTTCTGGAACTTCTCGCTCGCCGCTGCTCGCAAAATCAACCAAAATGTGGCAGTGGCAGCCGGTGTGCGCGCCGTGCTCGCCGATGCCAACTATTACGGCTATGTGAAAAACATCACTGTGAGCGGCGTGCCCTTGAGTATGGTGATCGACAAAACCAAACCCAATTCAGCCAACATTGAACTCAACTGCGACCAAAGCGGACTCGGATTCACCCCCTTCGTGGGCGTGGACGTGAAAACCGGACGCTTCAATTTTTCGGCTAAATACGAGTTTAAAACTCGTTTGCGCTTGAAAAACAAATCGGTGAATGTGGCACCCAGCATCGGTAATCTGCCACAAGTGCTCGCCCTCGACTACGGTGTGGAACTCCTCAACCCCAATTTGGCAGAAAAATATGCCGGCACTCCCTACCAAAGCATCGTGGCAGGAGCACAACAGCAACTCGTGGAAAAAATGACCGAATTCGGCGCCACTTTCGACCAAACCCTCGAAGAAGCTATCGGCGAATTTGAAGATGGCAAAAAAGTGGCTTCCGACATTCCCGCACTCCTCACCCTCGGCGCAGGTATGCAAGTCACCGACCGATTCAACGTGAACGTAGGCTTCCACTATTTCTTCGACAAACAAGCCACTTCCTACAATAATCGTCAAGAACTCCTCAAGCGTGGTACCGCAGAATTCAACGCCGGTGTGGAATTTAAAGCCAATAAACGCCTCACACTCAGCTGCGGATGGCAAAACACCAACTATGGCATCACCGACGAATATATGGACGATAAATCATTCGTTGTTTGCAGCAACTCCTACGCACTCGGTGCATGCGTGCACGTGAGCAAAAAGGTGGACCTCAATGTGGCTTACTTCACCACCATCTACGGTCACAAAAAAATGACTGAAGTGGACCACAACACCGGTTTGGATTACAATAGCGACTTCACGCGCACCAACAACGTGCTTGGCGTGGGCGTTGACTTCCACTTCTAATCATTGCAAGGAACAAGCAAGATAAATAAAACACAACTTATTTATTCTCACATACATATAAATATTCCTCATCAATATGATGCCCGCTGCGAAGCGAGCATCATATTTCTTTTCTACACCTTCCATAGCGCTGCTTTCCAGCCCCCGAGGCAGCGCCCGCACCCAAGAATCCCCCGGCAGGGACATCCTGTGATATGTAATGGTGGTAAAAGTCGCCAAAAATAAAATGCAAAAAGCACCAACATATTGAAACCCAATATGTTAGTACTTTTTAGTGTACCCCCGCAGGGAATCGAACCCTGATTTAAGGTTTAGGAAACCTTCGTTCTATCCGTTGAACTACGGGGGCGTGGGAGAATTGCTCCGCAAAGATAGTGCAAATCTTTGATTCACACAAATGCAATGCCCGCGCTGTGTGGCTCATTCCTGCCAATGGCGGGCGCGGTGAAGGGTGAGCGCAAAAGTTTTGCGCCCTGCGGTAGTGCTTCAAATTGTTGTGATACTGTGGTTTGCCTCCCGCCACATCCCGAGGCACGAAGTTACGATTCATTCGTGTCCTCGTAGCGCCTCTAACGTATTATTAGAAGAGGGCTACGATGTAGTTTTGGAGCCAGTAGGTGAAAAGTCCTGCGAAATAACCTGCTGCGGCTATCCAGCTGATGCGCTTCATGTACCAACCAAAGCTGATGCGCTCCAAACCCATAACCACCACGCCGGCAGCCGAGCCCACGATGAGGATGCTTCCGCCCACGCCGGCACAGTAGGCGAGGAGTTGCCAGAAGAGTCCGTCGCGTGCGAAATCGCCCACCAAGTCGGTGTACATTCCCATGCAGCCTGCCACTAAGGGCACATTGTCGACCAAACTCGATACCACGCCTATGGCTCCGGTCACCAAGTAGTGGTTTCCGTTCGACACGTCGTTGAGCCATTGTCCGGTGGCTTCAAGCACCTTGATTTCTTCCAAACAGCTCACTGCCATCAGGATACCGAGGAAGAAAAGGATGGTGCTCATGTCGATGCGGCTGAGCACTTTGCTCACGCAGCGGCTCCTCACATTGTCGTGGCGATAGCGCTCTTTGCTGTAGAAAATTTCGATGGTGATCCAAAGCACGCCCAGCACCAAGAGGATGCCCACAAATGGCGGTAGCCCGGTGAGGTTGTGAAAAATCGGCACGAAGCATAAGCCACCCACGCCCAAGCAGAAGATGGTTTTGCGCTCAATGCTGGTGAACGATTGCTCGCTTTCCACCGATTGCGACGCCGGTGCGTCTAACCTGCCTCGGAGCAGATATTGGACGATGAGCGCAGGCACCACAGCCGACACCAATGAGGGCAAGAATATTTCGGTGATGACCCCCATTGCGGTGAGCAAACCTTTGTTCCAGAGCATGATAGTGGTCACGTCGCCAATGGGCGAGAAGGCGCCCCCCGAATTGGCGGCAATAATCACCAACGAGGCAAATATCATGCGGTCGGTTTTGTTGTCCACGAGTTTGCGCAGCACCATCACCATCACGATGCTGGTGGTCATATTATCGAGTATGGCGCTGAAAAAGAAAGTAATCAGCACAATTCGCCAAAGCAATTTTCGCTTGCTTGTGGTGCGCAAGGCGTTGCGCACAAAATTGAAGCCGCCGTTAATGTCCACAATCTCCACAATGGTCATTGCGCCCATCAAAAAGAAGAGGGTGGTGCCGGCACTGCCCAAATGCTTTTCTATCAACGCATTGAGCGCTTCGTGCGAAAAATTGGGAATGTAGCTGCTTGGGTCTATCATAAAGAGAGTCCAGGTGGCAACAAACATCATCAATGCCACCCCGGCTTTATTTACTCGGGTAAAACTTTCAAGGGCAATACAAGCGTAGCCCAATATAAAAACAACTACGATTGATAAGGTTAGAACAGACATGAAGGTAATTAATAATGTCACATACAAGTATATAAATAACACCGTCGGTAATCGGTTTTGTTCCGATTCCAACTACAAAGTTAGACTTTTTCCCTAAAAAGTGCAATAATTGTGAGTGAAATTTTAAAAAATGTTACGGGTGCTTAGGCAGGTGATAGGGCGCTGAAGATAACATTATGCCATCAATTTCGGGGTGTTGGCTTACGATGATGCCGCTTTTGTGTTTAAAAAGGTTAATAATGTAATTTTTCTCTATAGATTTGCTTTCAGCTTATTTTCGCAAAAAAAATGCTATTCAGCGGCTCGTTCGGCTTTGGTTTTGGGCAAAATAATCATGAGAAGCAGCATCACCGCGCCTGCCGCCACCATCCAAATCCACCATTTTCCGGCTCGATAGCGGTGGTATTGCTCGGCGCTGTAGGTGCCTTGCATCACGCCTTGCATCAGGGGCAGGGCGTGGGTGAGCGCATAGTAGTGGGTGTGGCCATCATACACGGGTCCCACCACGCGGTCGGAGCATAAATGTTTGCAAAACAGATAGGGGAACCGCTCCGCCAAGGACTCGCCCACGGCAATGTAGGCTTTGGAGCGAGTGTGGGGTGCCGTTTCCACGATGAGCAACAGCAAGGCGCGCTGCCGATCGAGGTGCCAATCACGCAGCAGGCGTTCTGCCGGTTTTTCGCCCAAACGGTTGGCTTCCACCGTGTCGGTCACCACTACCATGATGCGGTGGCGCGTTTGCTGCTCAAATTGGCGCAATTGCGTGTTGAGTGCTCGGAGCGAGTCGGCGGGCATCACGCCTTGCAAATCGGTGACATGGGCATCCGGACACTGTTTCGGCAAGGATGCTCCCATGGCGATTTCACACCAAAACAATGCTAATATGTAGAAAACGAAGATACGCATCACACTATCAATTACCACGAGCCGCCGGCACCGCCGCCGCCAAACGAGCCGCCGCCAAAGCCGCCCCATCCGCCGCCGAAGCCCGACGACCTGCCGGAAGTGAACGAGCCGAAGGGGAAGAAAAACAGCCCGCGTGCGCCAAAAAAGAGTAAGAAAATGAAAATGATTAACACGATTCCGCCAATGCCGATGCTCTCGTCGTCTTGATACGTTTCGTATGAGTATTCGCCTCGGCACACGGGCATGATTACCTCTAAGGCTGCCCAGGTGGCGGCGGTGTAATTGTTGCCGTGCTTTAAGTGCGGCAGCATCTTGTCGCGCACAATCCTGTTGCAAAACACGTCGGGCAGGGCGCCTTCCAAGCCGCGTCCGGTGGCAATGTACACTTGCCCCTTGCTCAATCCGGTTTTGGACTTGATGAGAATCACCACGCCATTGTCTTCCTTTTTCTGCCCCACACCCCAGCGGTCACCGATTTCGGTGGCAAATTCGTTGGGCGTGTAGCCGCCAAGGTCGTTCACGGTCACAATCACGATTTGATTCGATGTGGTGTTGGATAGGCGGCGCAAGGAGTCTTCCAATTGGGCTTGCGTGGCTTTTGAAAACACGCCCGCCATGTCGTTCACGAATCGTTGCGGCATGGGTCGAGCCGGGATACCCTCCCGGGCACCGGCGTAAAGCCAGCCACACATCAGCAGGAGCACTGCCACAGTCCATAATTTTCGCATGTTTTGTTTCATAGTTGCACGTTGGATAGGGTCTTTAGCACATCTTCCACGGTGGCAGCAGCTGCCCCGTAGTAGTTTTTATCGTTGAGAAGGGGTTGCATCACGTTGCTCACCACGCCACGGCAGTAGGTTTCGGAGAAAATATGCCGTATGCCTTGCGAAGCAAAAATGGCGGCTTGAGCCGAGCCATCCGGCGATTTCGGCACGATGAGAATGAGCACAGCACGTTCTTTTTCAGCCAAATGCCAGCGTTTGCCCATTTCGTGCGCCAATTGCCACACATCGCCATCGCCAATGTGTGCCATACTCACCACCATGATTTCTATCGGCACCTCCGATGCGTAGCGCCGAAGGTCGTCTTCCAAGCCTCTGATGCTGTCGGTTAGCACCCCGGCAAAGTCGCTCACCATCATTGATGGCTTGGTGGGAAACACCAATTTGCCATCCACCACCCCTGCCGCCACTTGGGCGGAATCGCCGGAGGGGTCAGTTTCCGAGCCTGACGATTTCCCCGACGTGCATTGTGCAAACAGCACCAAAGCAATGCTTGCCAATAGCGAATATAATCCTAAGCGTATCATACAAATCACTTGTCAAGAGCAAGACCTTCGTTTTGAATTGCTATAACTTCTGAATCATTTGCTTCACTTCCAACCGGCACTTTCGCACACACCGTGGGCATTTACCACGAACCGCTGGCGCCGCCGCCGCTAAACGAACCGCCGCCAAAACCGCCCCAATTGCTGCCGCTACTGCTATTGCTGCTGCTATAATGGAAGTTGTCGTGGTTGCTACCCGGCACGCCTGTGTTATTGCCCGCCGAAAGGCCCCATTTCTTGGTGAAGCGTCCATCTAAGAATAAAATATCCACAAACAAGAAAAAGATGGGACTAAACACCAGCCCCAAGCACAGCCAGCCCCATAAGCCAATGCTATCTTCCTCGTCCTTCTTTTGGGCGTAAGTTTCATAGGTGTATTCGCCACGGCACACGGGCATCATCACATTCAGTGCCGCCCACAGTGCTGCCGAATAGTCGTTGTCTTTTTTCAAGACGGGAATCATTTCGTCGGTGATAATTCTGTTGCAAAACACGTCGGGCAAGGCACCTTCCAAACCGCGACCGGGAGCAATTGCCACCTGTCCCTTTTCGCTATTCACCTTCGGCTTCACCACAATCACCACGCCATTGTCGATTTTCTTTTGCCCCACACCCCAGCGGTCGCCCACATTGGCGGCAAATAGGGTAGGGTCTTCGCCTTCCAAGTCGCTCACGGTAAGCACCGTGATTTGGTTGGAGGTGGCATTTGAAAGCGCACGCAGCGAATCTTCCATCCTTTTTTCGGTGGAATCGGGCAGAATTCCCGCAAAGTCGTTCACCAATGTGTGCGGCGCATCCATTGCCAAGATGGCGCTTGCCGTGACAGGTTCTTGTGACTCACTTTCGGCGGAGGTGGCTTGTTCGGTAGCGGGAGAAGACGACTGCGAGGCGGAGGGATTAGGCGCCGAATCCTTATAAAAGGCAATTGCAACCGCCGCCAGCACCACCACCGCCACAATCACTGCGTCCAAGCATCCCTTTTGCTTGCCACTCATTTTCGGCTTGGAGGCTTGTGTAGCCGATTGGTCGAGAGGATGAGGCGCAGGCGTGCCATCCTTTCTCTGATTATTTTTTTGCTGTTTGTTTATCACCGTTATAGAGACTTAACTTCTTGAAAATCACGTTTCAATTTCCAATAGCAAGCTATTCGACAATATTCTGTAAACTCCTGAAAAAAACTTCTGAAAAAGAACTACCATTCACTGCTGGCACCGCCGCCATCGAAGGTTCCGCCGCCGAATTTTTCGGCATTTTCTTGTTTGCGTCGCTCTTGCTCTTTGCGCATTTCTCTCGCCTTTTTAGCCATTAAGCCGGTGATTGTGGGGGTGGCAGCACCGCGGAGCTTACGCATTTTTTCTGCTTCTTGTCGGCTTTTTTCTTCTTCAGCTAAACGCGCAGCGCGTTCTTCTGGAGTTTCGTTGGCAAGGCGTTGCTTGGCTTTGTGACGGGTCCACGCTATCAAACCGCCGAAACCGCCCAAAATGCCAATCATCCAGAGCCAGCCATCGCTGTCGGAAGAATCATCTTTCTTTTGGTCGGGAGCAAATTCAGCGGCACATGCCGGCATCACATCTTGGAGCACCGCCCACACAGCGGCAGTGTAGTCGTTGTTTTTCAAATGCGGCATGGCCTTATTATTAATAATGTGATTGCACTCCACATCGGGCAATATGCCGCCCAAACCACGGCCCGGGCAAATGGCAAACTTGCCCTTCGAATCATCGGTTTTGGGTTTGATGAGGATAATCACACCATTGTCGAGCTTCTTTTGACCCACACCCCAGCGGTCGCCCAATTCGGCGGCATACATTTTGGGGTCGTAATCGCCCAGATCCTTCACGGAAATCACCATAATTTGATTGGTGGTGCGCTTCGAGAAAGCACGGAGCGAATCGTTCATCAGTTTGGCCTGGTCGGGCTTCAGCACACCGGCAAAGTCGTGCACAAATATAGCGGTGTCGGGACGCGGCGGGAAATCGCTGTCGGCGGCAAATGTCTTCACCGAGAGCAGCACGGCGCAAACCATACACCATAACACAATCAACTTTTTCATATCTGTTTCAAAAATTGTTTTTAAAATTAAAAGAGGAAACTATTGTATGGAAGTTAAGAAGTTTGTTTGGGAAGTTGAAAAGTGGAAGAAGTAATCACTCGCTTCGCTCGTTGGAAGTTAAGACGGTAACCTTTGCCCCTACTGTAGCTTAGCGGTGACTATTGTCTTCAAAATCTTTCTCCCTACCGGAGCCGCCGGCCGTCGGTAGCTTATTCGTCGGCTTCGGCGTACGACACTTCGTTGCTCAATTCGTCCAAGTCGTTGTCCACGGGCGGGAACACCGATGAGAGGGCGTCGCCTATTTGGCGCACCACTTCGCACAAGCCATCGCCGGGCTTGCCTTCGGAGAGGAATTTGCCCAAGGTGTCTTTCTCCTGTTGCCAATAGTTGGCAGGCACGCGGTCGTTGATACCTTGGTCGCCCAAAATGGCAAACTTCTTGCTCTTATACGCCACATAAATGAGTACGGCATTGCGGCGCTCGGTTTTGTAGAGTCCAAGTTTGTTGAATGTCTTCTCAGCCACCTTCATCACCTCGCCGGAGCACTTGGGCGTAACATGCACGCATATTTCGCCCGAAGTGCATTTTTCGGCATTGGCAATGGCTTCAGAGATGCGATTTTGGTCGTCTTTCGAAAGAAAATCGGTTAAAGCCATTATCGTAGAATGAAAGAGTGAGTCCACTTTGGGTGGACTCTATTAATAATTATTCAAAACTCACATTGGGAGCATTCTCGGCACCTTCTTTAGCCTTGAAGTGAGGTTTGGTTTTGAAACCGAAAATGCCTGCGAAAATGCTGGTCGGGAACTTACGCACCTTAGTATTATATTCTTTGGCAGCATCGTTAAAGTCTGTCACCGCTTTGGTAATGCGATTCTCGGTTCCTTCAAGTTGAGATTGCAAATCAAGGAAGTTTTGATTAGCTTTCAGCTCGGGATAGGCTTCACTCACAGCCATAAGTTTGCTCAAAGCTCCACTCATCTGGTCTTGAGCTTTTTGGAACTTGGCAATTTGCTCATCGGTCATGTTTTCGGCATTGATATTGATTTGACCGATTTTGGTGCGAGCCTCAGTCACTTCGGTAAACACCTTTTCTTCGTGCTTGGCATAGCCTTTCACCACATTCACCAAGTTGGGAACTAAGTTGGCACGGCGGTCGTACTGAGCTTCCACATTCGCCCAATATTTTTCCATATCTTCTTCTTGACCCACGAGTCCGTTATAGCTACTAATCGCCCACAAGGCAATCACAGCCACCACACCTAAAATAATCCAAGTTGATTTTGATTTGTTCATAATTTTGAAAATTTTTAATTTTTATTGTTAATAATTCTATTCATTATCTTGAATAATTCTATTTTTTTGCGAAGTTATAAAAATTATTGTAAATCCCCGCAATTTTTATGCCAAAAAATCGCCCCACCCTCCACGGCTCTTTCATTTAAAACACACACCCCACCGTGACTTTTTGTTCTCTTCCATCCCACCAAGCCCCCCCCCAATAAGAACATTCCTTATTGGTCTTGCCTTCCGTGAACGCCATCCTTAACTTTGCCACCAAGTTCTTTGAAATGTTGACAAAAAAGCAATCCCGGCATCCACAGACAGTGTTTTAGGTGTTTCAAGTGTTTCGGGTGTTTCAGGTGTTTCATTTCGCTTTTGGACCACAAAACAGCCCGGTTTTGGTCCAAATC
>SFWW01000105.1 GCA_004559845.1 bacterium | reverse complement strand
CGGATTTCGCCGCCCGAACCGGTGGCTGCGCCATTGAAGGGCTCCACGGTGGTGGGGAAGTTGTGGGTTTCGGCTTTCAGCGAAATCACCGAATCTATTTCTTTCACTTCAAAATAGTCGGGTTGTTCCGGGTGAACGGGTGCAAATTGGTCAATGGTTGGTCCGTCCACAAATGCCACATTATCTTTATATGCCGAAATCACCTTGTTGGGATTGTCTTTTGTGGTCTTTTTGATGAGGCTAAACAGGCTGGTGGGCATTTCTTCGCCATCAATGATGAAGGTGCCACCGAAAATTTTGTGGCGACAGTGCTCGCTATTCACTTGCGAAAAGCCAAACACCTCGCTGTCGGTGAGCGGGCGTCCCAAGCGGTCGCCTAATTGCTTCAGATAGTCCACTTCTTCGGGGCTCAGTGCTAAGCCCTCCGAGCGGTTGTAGGCTTCTATGTCGTGGATATAAACGATAGGATCCGGCGTACGCGTGATGGTGAATGTGTTGCTGTCTAAGGTGTGATACACTCGTTGCAGCATTTTGTCGTACTTCGGATCCTTTTCTTTTGTGGTAGTGAATTCTTCAATGCGGCTGATGCCCGGCAAATCCATGTTTTGCGTGATTTCCACCGCATTGGTGCTCCAAGGAGTAATCATCTCCTTTCGGGGGCCAATGAATGTGCCTCGCAGCGTTTGGTCCTTTACTTGGGTGCCGCCAAGCAGCCATTCCATTTTCTCTAACTCGTGGGGGGAAAGAGCGTGGTCAGCCTCTACGGCATATATCGTCCTTGCTCCTTTTTTAAAGAATGTAATCATAAAGATAATCGGTGATGGATTACTATAATTGCAAAAATCTCCTACAAAGTTACGCCAATCCGCTCGCACTACAAAACAAAACCGCAATTTTATTTTCATTTCACTGCTGCCGCGGCGGCGGGTGATTGCATGGCGGTGGTCCCTCGTTTTGCGGATTTCGTCCTTTCTTTTTGGCTACTCATACTTTCAGCCTTTTAGGGTATTGACAGCAAAGAATTTAGTGATTAACTTTGCAACGTGAAACTTAAAACGAACGAATATTATTAACTCATTTAACATATACAACTATGGATAACGAAGCTACAAAATCTTTCAATCAATCAACTCCTCCCACTCCTCCGCAACCGGAAATGGAAGAAAAGAAATCGTCGGGCAATGCCTCCCGTGCCGCCTTTGCAGCTGCCGGTGTGGCAGCCGGCGTGGGCGCAGCCATGGCAGGACAAAAAGCCTACGAAGCCTTTGTAGAAGGTGACGAAGAAGCCAACCAAGCACCTCAGCAAGAACAAGCACAAGCAGCTCCCAAGGCCGCTCCTGCGGAAGAAGCCCCCAAAGCAGAGGCCACTCAGCCCGAGGAAGTGCACCAAGTAGAGGAAGTGCATCAGCACAAAGCCGCCGTGCAACAGCAAGAAGTAGCCGACGATGACGTGCGTGTGGTGGGCGTGGGCATCACCGACAACGGACAAGGCGGTGTGGCCACTATCATTGGCGTGCAAAACGATGAAGATTCCGCCCTGTTGGTCGACTTCGAAACCGATGGCAGATTGGATGCCCTCGTTCACGACGACAACCAAGACGGACAAATCGAAGGCAACGAAATCCACGATGTGTCGGGTGAAAATCTGTCGACCGAGAAAGTGGTGGCTTCTTATGTGGAAGATGCTCAAAATAATGGCGAAGTGGCTACGGTGGTGAATTTGAGCACCGGCGAAAGATTCGCCCTCAACACCAACCCGGGCGACGACAACATTTATGCATCCCAATCCGGCGATGGTGCTGATGATTACCAACCGGTGGCTGACCCCGAGCCCGTGCCGGAAGATGTGGATCCCGGTTTCGCCGATTGCTCCGATGCCACCGTCGATTTCGTAGAATCCGATCCCGCCACTTTCGACGCTTAATTCAATTGATTCTCAAGTTTCGCAAGCGATACGCCTTTCCAAGAAGCCGTAGCTTGCGAAACTTCAACCCATTTTTTAATACATTTGTGCAAAAGTTATGAATATTCTTTCTGTAGTATGCCCGAATTGCCGCTCGCGCCTTTCCATAGAAAATGTGCCCGGCGTTCACGACAAAATGCTCACTTGCCCCATTTGCAAATACAAGGCGAAAGTGAGTCTGTTTCAATTAGGGCGAGCAGGGCAGGGCGGTCAAGGGGCCACCGATGATCCCACGGTGAACCCGGATGACTATAAGAAAAAGAATTCCGATCCCGGACAAATGAAGGTGATTCAAACCGGGCAAATTCTGGAACTCCGCGAAGGGAGCCAAGTGCTGGGCAGGCTCGCCAAAACGAGTACCGCCGATTTGCAAATTGGCAGCGACGATTACAGCGACCCTTATATGAGCCGCCAACACATGAAAATCAATGTGGTGAACACCGCCTCCGGCCTTCAGCACCAACTCGTGGAAATCGGCTCCAAAAATATTATCAAACTCAACGATAAGGACATCAGTAGGGGAGATGTGATTGTGCTCAAGTTTGGCGACAAACTCACCTTAGGCAACACCACACTCATTTTAGAAGAAACCGACGAAGAAGCCACTAAAACAGTATGAAAATTTCTATCCTTCAACCGAAAGCCTTTAAAGAAAAAGGCCGGCGCGACAACCAGGAAGACTTCCTTTGGCCCTCTCCCGAACAGGTTACCGTGGCCAACAGGGTGTTTATTTTATGCGATGGCATGGGCGGGCACGACAATGGCGAAGTGGCGAGCTACACGGCTGCCACTGCTTTGGGCACCTATCTCACAGCGCATCCCGCTCCCGACGGAGTGCTCACCAAGCCTATGTTTGAAGCTGCCCTTGCCGTAGCCTACGATGCGCTCGACAAAATCGACACCGGCGCCTCCAAAAAGCCCGGCACCACCCTCACGTGCATCGTGGTTCACCGTGGCGGCGTGCTGGCGGCGCACATTGGCGACAGCCGCATCTATCACATTCGCCCCTCGTTGGCTACCCACACCGGCCGCTCGGGCATCATTTATCAGTCGGAAGACCACTCCTTGGTCAACCAACTGCTACGCATTGGCGAAATCACCGAAGAAGAGGCTGCCGATTTTCCGCAAAAAAATGTGATCACCCGTGCCATGCAGCCCCATTTGGAGCGCCGCCACAAGGCTGATATCTACAATATTACCGATGTGAAGCCGGGCGACTATTTCTTTTTGTGCAGCGATGGCGTGCTGGAGCAACTCACCAACGATTTGCTCGGCGAAATCCTCCGCCGCAACGTGCCCGATGAGGAAAAACTGCAAGCCATAAGAATGGTGTGCGAGGGCAAAACCCGCGACAATCACTCCTGCTGGCTCGTGCCCATAGCCGAGGTGCAACTCGAAGCAACCGACGTGCCGACGCTTCCCGATGCTGCCGACGATGCCGCCGTGCTCACTTGCCGGCCCTCCGAAGAAACGGAAGTAGAAGCCAAACTTGATGCTCCCGCCGAAGGCGAGGGGTGTCGCATTTGCGCATTTTTCAAACATTTTTTCAGTAGGCATAACGATGGAAAATAACAAAGAAATCGGCATTCTCTATTTCAACACGCGCGACGAATTAATCCGGGTGGACTTGAAAACGGTGGGCTACTTCAAAGCCGACCGCAACTACACCGATGTGTATTTCATGAATGGCTATCGTGTGACGCTGCCCATCAACATGGCATCGCTCGAAAAAATGCTCAATGGGCAATTCGTGAGTGTGCCTTTTGTGCGCATCGGCAGGAGCCTGATAGTGGGCGTGTCCCACATTGTGCACATCCATCTTCCCAAGCAGGAATTGGTGCTCTGCAACATGAATTCGTCGTGCATCCTGAAGGTGAATGCGAGCAAGGAAACATTAAAAAAACTCAAAGAACTCTATATCAATAAATAACTATAGATGCCAAAAACGATTATTGTGGGGCGTGGACGCTCAAAAGCCACGCAACGTATCGAAATCACCGACCCTACGGTGAGCCGTGAGCATTGCCACCTCATCGACAATGGCGACGGAACTTTTACCCTGCTGAATATCAGTAAGCAGGGTACGATTGTGGAAGGAAAACAGGTGCTGAAAACAAAGGTCAACCCCAACACCCTCATCACCCTGAGCCCCACCACCTCGGTGCGTGTGGCTGATTTGCTCCCGTTGCCCAAACAGCCACCCAAGCAGCCCAATCCGCCAAAACCGGATGCCAAAGCGTATGATATCAGCCACTTGGAGGTGGTGTGGGACACTTACCACAACACCCTGCTCAATATCCAACTCCGCCAGCGCAACGTCAATTTGCTGCGCAGTGCCTCGCCCATGTTCACCATTGGCAGCGGCGCCATTGCCGGTTTGGCAAAATCGATGGAGTGGGGTGATGCCATTTTCGAGGTGACCATTGTGCTCACCATCGTGGGTTTGGGCTTGATGGCGTACAGTTTTCTCAAGGGCCTCAACGACAATAGTATCCAGGAAAAGGAAGAAGCCAACGACCGCTTTATGCGCCACTATGTGTGCCCCAATCCCGAGTGCCGCCACTTTATGGGCAACCAGCCCTACAAACTGATTCTCCAGCACAAAAACTGCCCCTGGTGCAAATCCAAATTCCAGGCTTGAAAAGAAGCCTACCCACAGCCCCTCCAAGCCTACCCCCGGCCCCTCCCTGAAGGGAAGGGAGAAGGAATAGTGGGGTCGCTATTGCCGCTAT
The DNA here is from genome assembly GCA_004559845.1 of bacterium. Classification (GTDB taxonomy): domain Bacteria; phylum Bacteroidota; class Bacteroidia; order Bacteroidales; family Muribaculaceae; genus Sodaliphilus. The sequence goes on along the minus strand of SFWW01000105.1, from coordinate 410 downwards.
TGCCTTCTATAGTATCTATAGTGTCTATAGTGTCTATAGTGTCTATAGTGTCTATAGTGTCTATAGTGTCTATAGTGTCTATAGTGTCTATAGTATCTATAGCCTATAAAAAAAACTGTTGGTTTTTTGGGGAATGGAAGTGGATTTTTTATTAATTTTGTAATTTGAAAGAAATTTTTTACATAGGCATTAAGCCTTATCAACAAACCCTATCGTAAGATATGAGCACTTTATCAGCCGACACCACGCTACAAAACGGCAAATATCGCATCATTTCCACCCTCGGTCAAGGTGGCTTCGGCATCACCTACTTGGCGGAGAACACTATGCTGGAGGGGAAAGTCGCCATCAAGGAGTTTTTCTACAAGGAATACTGCGACCGCGATGCTGACACCCGCCACGTAACCGTT
>SFWW01000104.1 GCA_004559845.1 bacterium | reverse complement strand
CCGCCGGCGCCCTTAATTGCCTCCGCCAGATAGGGGATGGCTTGTGCATGCTTATTCGATTTGATATAGAGATTGGCAAACGCCAAATTGGCAAGCGAGCGTATGCGTCCATTGGTGATTTGGTCGATATGCACGTGCGAGAGCACGTTGTCGGCTTCGGTGGTCCACTCCATCGCGCAATAACTGAGCGCTTCCCAAATTTGGCATTCCAGCACCAACTCGGGTTTCCACGGGAAATGGCGTGCAATGTAGTGGAAAGTGGCGGAAGAAGCCAAGAAATCGCCCTTCATGTATTCCGCTTTTGCCAGCATATACCACGCATTGTGGATAAAGGGGTTGTATTCCTCCCGCTTGAGGTATTCTTTATATTTCTGGTCGTTGGCTTTGCCCGATTTTTTGGCGGGTTTCTTTTTGATAGAGTGCAGTGCAATAGCCTTTTGCATCTTTTCGATGGTGCGGTCGAAACTGCCCGATGGTTGCGGCGATTTGGGGAAATTGCGCGCTTCGGCAGGGTGGATAAACAGGTATTGTGTGTAGTCGTCTTGATAGTCGTTTTCCAGCACTTTAATTTGCTCCTCGTAGTTGGTCATCCCATTGTAGTACACATTGTAGCGCGTGGTGAAGGCTTGCCAAAAGCGCGACATAGGCGTGTTCTTCTTCGTGCTGCACCCACTGAGAAGAATCACCACAAAACCTACCAATAGAAAGGACACTATGTAACGACCGGTATGTTGCATAAATTTATACTATAACGCAGTTTTTTCCTTTTTATTGCCTACATAGTGTGCTACTGCCCCACAAAGGCGTGCGGCGGCATACACCACGATAAGCATCAGCACGATGGTGGCAGACACCGGCACCGACAGTACCACACTGAGCGCCATCCCGGCAAGCGAGCACACCACGCTGATAGCCACGGCACTAACGATAAGCGCCGACATCCGCTTGGTGCGCAATTCGGCTATCATTTGCGGCATGGTGAAGAGCGACATCAGCAGCATAATGCCGATGAGGCGAATGGTGAGCACAATGCACACCGAAGTGAGGATGGTCATCACCAAATTCACGCTGCGCACCGGCAAACCTTGCGTGGCGGCAAAATTCGGGTCGAAAGCGCATGAGCGAATCACCGGGAAAAAGCCCGTCACCACCGCCACGAGCACCGCCAAATAAATGGCAAACAGGATAAGGTCGGTGGTGCCGATTGTGAGAATGTTGCCAAACAAAAACGACGACAATTCCGGCACATATCCCGGTGTGAGGAATATGAAGATGGTGCCCAACGCCATGCCCAACGCCCACACCACTCCTATGGCTGAGTCTTCGCGCACCCTTCCGCTACGCGCCAGCCACTCCACGCCGAGGGCGGAAACGATGGCAAACACCCCCGCGGTGAGGGCAGGACTCAAGCCGGCGTAGAACCCCAATCCCAAACCGCCAAAACTGGCGTGGGTGATGCCGCCGGTGACGAACACCATGCGCCGGCACACCACATAGGTGCCCACGATGGCGGAAGCAATGCTCACCAGCACAATGCCGATGATGGCATTCTGAAAAAAAGTGTAATTAAATATGTCGATATTCCACATTTGAAAAGGTCTTGTTGAGTTTTATCGTTGCGGTTTGTTTTGCTGCTCGGCATAGAGCATCACAAATTCGTTGCGAATAGCGCTCGGCAGAATGATGCCCCGCTTTTTCATACTTTGCTCCCACGGCAAAAGGTCGGCGGGCAAAAGGGTGTAGAGCACATCGCGGAATTGTTCTTCCTCCTCTGGGGTGTAAGCATCGGCGGCGCGCCCCTTAAAAGCGTCTAATTCTTCATCGTCGAAATACACGATTTCGGCATTGCAGCCCTCCAATATCATCTCCGAGGGACACACCTCGTGGGTGGAGCAGCAATCGGCATCACAATCGGCAACTTCCGGCGCTTCCGGCGCTGATTCCTGCGGTTCGTTTTTGCGCGAGCGCAAATCCAAAAGGTAGAGCACCACGCCCACCGCCACCATCGCCACGAATATGTAAAAAGCCGGAATCATACTTCTTCGATGCTAAAACCCGCTTCGCGCAGATGTTGCCAAAAATCAGGATACGATTTGCTCACCACTTGGGCGTCATCAATTACAATGCCCGGAAAGCGAATGGCAGCCGGGGCAAAAGCCATCGCCATACGGTGGTCGTGGTAGGTGGATATGTGAATGTCGGGAGCCGGCGCCACCGTTTGGTAGTGCCAACTGAGGGCATCATCGCCCTCCACCTTCACCACATAGCCCAATTTCAGCAACTCCGTGCGGAGCGCCTCTAAGCGGTCGGTTTCTTTGATGCGCAGCGTGCGCAATCCCGTGAGCCTAAATGCGCGTCCCAGCAAGCAGAGCATCACCACGAGCGTTTGGGCAATATCGGGCGTGCCACTCAAATCGGCAAATGTGGTGCAACAGCACCCGGCACCGCCATTGCTTTGCAAATGCACACGCTCATCATGCCAAATGCCGGTCACCCCCATTTGCGCCATGATTTCCGCCATACGGCTATCGCCTTGAAGGCTGTGCTGATGAAGCCCGAGCAGCGAAATGCTCGAAGCCGGGAGCAAGGCTTGCATCGCCCACCAATAACTCGCCGCACTCCAATCCGCCTCCACCGTGAAATCCACAGCGGCATATTCGCCGGCAGGCACCTCCACCATAGCGCCTTGCCATGAGGCTTCTATGCCATAGCGGCGCATCAATGCCAGGGTCATATCAATGTAGGGGCGCGACATGATTTCGCCCTCTATTTTCAAGCGCATACCGCCCACCACCGGGGCAATCAGCAGCAAGGCTGTGATGTATTGCGAACTCACACTGCCGCTGATACTCACATCGCCGCCATGGAGGCGTTTGCCCTTAATGAGTAAAGGCGGAAAACCCTCTTCGCCGACGTAGGTGATGTCGGCACCCAAGCAGCGCAAGGCTTCCACCAGCACCTTGATGGGGCGCTGACGCATCCGTTCGGTGCCCGTGAGGGTAACGCAACGTCCTTCGCGCGTGGCAAAATAAGCCGTGAGAAAACGCATCGCCGTGCCGGCAGCGCCAATGTCGACCACCTGCGCATCATCGTGCGCCAACGCACGGAGCACGGCGTCGGTGTCGTCGCACTTCGCCAAATGATGCAAAGAGCCCTTGCCTCCGCTTAAAGCATGAAGGAGCAACACACGGTTGCTAATGCTTTTTGATGCGGGCAATACGATAGCGCCTTCCAAGCGCTCCGGAGCACTGATTCGATAATTCATAAGCGAATAAAAACTAAGAACTACAAAATTACAAAAAATAACGAAAACAGAAACAGAAACGAAAACGAAAACTAAAACCGGGCGCACGGCTCTTTCGTTTAAAACACACCCACACACAAATGCCCGCCCACAGGTAGGGAAAGAGCCGCCAAAGCGAAAGCGTTGAGCCTCGGAGGGTCGGTTGTGGCAAATCCCCACCAAATCCCTCATCCATCCACCAGGTTGAATCTATTCAATCTATTGAGTCCATTGGGTCCATTGGGTCCATTGGGTCCATTGAGCAACATTCCCTATTGGTCTTGCCCACCGCGTCCGCCATCCTTAACTTTGCCACTGAGTTCTTTGAAATGTTGACAAAAAAGCAATCCGAACATCCACAGAAAGTGTTTCAAGTGTTTCAGGTGTTTCAGGTGTTTCATTTCGCTTTTGGACCACAAAACAGCCCGATTTTGGTCCAAATCCGAACAAAGCCCACAAATCGCCGGAATCATCCCACCGCCATATAATGCCCCATATAATGCCTGCGGCAAACACACAAAAAGGCAATTCTCTGTTGCAGATTTCCTAATAATTGTTTATTTTTGCAGTTGGATTGTGCTTTTTTAGTTAAATGATGATGAATATCTGCAAATGCAGCTTGATTTGCTTAAAGAGCCGATTTAAAATTTCCGGATTGAATAAAGTGAAATTCAGTAATGATACGATGGGAAAATTTGTCCCGGAATGAATGGATTGAGCTTCCAAATGGATTGATGAACTTGAAATCAAACAAACTAATTCTTAATCAACTTAAAATATTCTGATTATGAAACAAAAATCATTTTTCTTATTAGCGATGCTATTGGTAGCATTTGCGGGCAATGCCCAAACCGGCAGTGACTTCGACCATAATGGTGATGGCGCGGTTGATTTATCCGACGTTTCCATTCTGATCGATTACATTCTGAATCCACCTGGATTTGCTAACCAAACCTTCACGGTGAAAGGGGTGAGCTTTGAAATGGTAGCCGTGGATGGCGGCACCTTCACCATGGGCGCCACCGAAGAGCAAGGCAGCGAAGCATATAATTCTGAAAAGCCCACCCATCCTGTGACGCTATCCTCTTACTACATTGGCAAAACGGAGGTTACCCAAGAATTGTGGGAAGCGGTGATGGGCAGCAACCCAAGCTGGTTCAAAGACTCAGATTTCCAAGACCCAAATTTCAAAGACCCAAAACTGCCTGTAGAGCAAGTTTCGTGGAACGATTGCCAAACATTTATCACCAAATTGAATGCCCTCACCGGCAAGAACTTCCGTTTGCCCACCGAGGCGGAATGGGAGTTCGCCGCTCGTGGCGGCAATAAGAGCAAAGGCTATAAATATAGTGGGAGCAACACTATTGTCGATGTGGCTTGGTACATCTCAAACAGTAACTACGCATCTTGTCCTGTAGCCACCAAGGCGCCGAATGAATTAGGTATCTACGATATGAGCGGCAATGTGTGGGAATGGTGTAGCGACTGGTTTGGCAATTATAGCAGCGAATCACAAACCAATCCCACCGGTCCTAAGGGTGCCTCTAGCCGTGTGTTTCGCGGCGGCGGTTGGTACAGCGATACGAGGTACTGTCGCGTGGCGTATCGAGGCAACAACACGCCCGACTACATCAACTCCTACTTGGGCCTCCGGTTGTGCCTCTCCGAAGCCCAAAACAACAGTGACTTCGACCATAATGGTGATGGCGCGGTGGATTTATCCGACGTTGCCATTCTGATCGATTACATTCTGTATCCACCTGGATTTGCTAACCAAACCTTCACCGTGAAAGGTGTGAACTTTGAAATGGTAGCCGTGGATGGCGGCACCTTCACCATGGGCGCCACCGAAGAGCAAGGCAGCGCTGCGGAGAATGATGAAAAGCCCACCCATCCTGTGACGCTATCTTCTTACTACATTGGCAAAACGGAGGTTACCCAAGAATTGTGGGAAGCGGTGATGGGCAGCAACCCAAGCCGGTTCAAAGACTCAAATTTCCAAGACCCAAATTTCCAAGACCCAAAACTGCCTGTAGAGCAAGTTTCGTGGAACGATTGCCAAACATTTATCACCAAGCTCAATGCATTAACGGGCAAATCATTCCGTTTGCCCACCGAGGCGGAATGGGAGTTCGCCGCTCGTGGCGGCAATAAGAGCAAAGGCTATATATATAGTGGGAGCAACACTATTGTTGATGTGGCTTGGTACAACTCAAACAGTAACTGGGCAACTTGTCCTGTAGCCACCAAGGCGCCGAATGAATTAGGTATCTACGATATGAGCGGCAATGTGTGGGAATGGTGTAGCGACTGGTATGGCAATTATAGCAGCGAATCACAAACCAATCCCACCGGTCCTAAGAGTGGCTCTTACCGTGTAGAACGATTCTCCTTATTCGGTTCGTGGTTGGGCAGGGAGCCCGAGCCGTGGCAAGCGGAGTGGTTACAAAGGGACGGTTCTTTTGCAATCAAAAATGCTGTAGTTAGCTGTTTATCAGGGTATTGAAGGTTGATTTTAGGATGATTTTTCATTGAAATTTTTGGATGCGGAAAATCGTGCTAAAATATTGGTAATGAGCGGATTATTTAGGATTTGATTGCAAAAGAACCGTCCCTTTCCTTTGCAATCTGCGATGGGAAAATTTGTCCCGGAATGAACGGATTGAGCTTCCAACTGGATAGATGAACTTAAAATCAAACAAACGAATTCTTAATCAACTTAAAATATTCTAATTATGGCACGAAAATCATTTTTCTTATTAGCGATGCTATTGGTAGCATTCGCGGGCAATGCCCAAAACAGAGACCAGAATGGTGATGGCGTGGTAAATGTTACGGATGTTGTTGATCTTATCAATTACATTTTGACATCCTCAAAAGACCCTAATCCTCCTTCCTCTAATCAAACCTTCACTGTGAATGGCGCGAGCTTCGAAATGATAGCCGTGGAAGGCGGCACCTTCACTATGGGTGCCACCAGTGAGCAAGTCGGCGATGCTATCGCGGATGAAGAGCCCGCGCATAAAGTGACGCTATCTTCATATTTGATTGGCAAAACCGAGGTGACGGAAGAATTGTGGAAAGCGGTGATGGACCCGAATAGTTTTTTGAGAACTAATTTACCCGTGGAAGGTAGGTCATGGAATGAATGCCAAGAATTTATTACCAAACTGAACGAACTCACCGGCAAGAATTTCCGCTTGCCCACTGAGGCAGAATGGGAGTTCGCTGCACGTGGAGGCAACAAGAGCCAAGGCTATAAGTATAGTGGTGGCAGCAACTTTCTTTACGAGTTGGCTTGGTACAGCTCAAACAGTAGCTCACAAACTCATCCCGTAGCCACCAAGGCTCCGAATGAATTAGGTATCTACGATATGAGCGGAAATGTAAATGAATGGTGTAGCGACTGGTATAGAAGATACAGCAGCGAATCACAAACCAATCCCACCGGTCCTACGAGTGGCTCTGAACGTGTGTGGCGCGGCGGCGGTTGGTGCGACTATCAGAGGGACTGTCGCGTATTCTCCTTATTCGGTTCGTGGTTGGGCAGGGAGCCCGAGCCGTGGCAAGCGGAGTGGTTACAAAGGGACGGTTCTTTTGCAATCAAAAATGCTGTAGTCAGTTGTTTATCAGGGTATTGAAGGGCGATTTTAGGATGATTTTTCTTTGAAATTTTTGGATGCGGAAAATCATGCTAAAATGTTGGTAATGAATGAATTATTAAGAAAATGATTGCAAAAGAACCGTCCCTTTGCAATCATTTTCCGGCTTTCCCACTCATCATCCCACGAAAGGGCTTTAGCCCTCACATCCCGCCTCCCGACTTTTTGTTCATTTTCATACCACCCAACCATCCAACCCCCGACATCCATAAATTGTTTCAAATGAAAGCGCCGCGGGTTTTGGGCGAGATTTTGGGGTGTTAATAGTGTGGGGTATCGTTATTTTTTGTAATTTTGTAGGTTGGTAGGCTGGCATCGGTTTGGTGCCTTGCCCATATTGACTTATGATTATGCTCAATAAGAAAGAAGAAGATAAGAAAATCATTAGCCGCGCCACCGGCGAGGAGTATAAATACGGGTTTGTGACCGATATCGCCACCACGGTGATACCCAAAGGGCTCAACGAAGATGTGGTACGCCAAATTTCCGCGCTAAAAGGCGAGCCCGATTGGTTGCTCGAATTTCGCTTAAAAGCGTTTCGCCATTGGCTCACCCTTTCGCAGCCCAAATGGGGCCACGTGCACATTCCCGATATCGATTTCCAGGATATCAGTTATTATGCTGCGCCCCGCAAGCATAATGAGCAAAAAGAGATAGACCCCGAGTTGAAAAAAACTTTCGACAAATTGGGCATCTCCTTAGAGGAGCAAATGCGGCTTTCCGGTATGGCGGTCGACGCCATTGTGGACAGTGTGAGTGTGCACACCACCTATCGCGAACGCCTTGCCGAGTTGGGCGTGATTTTCTGCTCCATTAGCGAAGCGGTGAAAGATTACCCCGACTTAGTGAAGCGCTATATGGGAAGCGTGGTGCCCTACACCGACAATTTCTACGCTGCACTAAATTCAGCCGTGTTTAGCGATGGCTCATTCGTCTACATTCCCAAGGGCGTGCGCTGCCCGATGGAATTGTCGTCGTATTTCCGCATCAATGCCGCCCAAACCGGGCAATTCGAGCGAACGCTCATTGTGGCTGACGATGATAGTTATGTGTCGTATTTGGAAGGATGCACTGCCCCGCAGCGCGACGAGAACCAGCTTCACGCCGCCATTGTGGAAATCATTGTGGAAGAGCGCGCCGAGGTGAAGTATAGCACCGTGCAAAACTGGTATCCCGGCGATAAAGACGGACGCGGCGGCATCTACAATTTGGTGACCAAGCGCGGTATATGCCGGGGCGACCACAGCAAACTCTCGTGGACACAGGTAGAAACCGGTTCAGCCATCACTTGGAAGTATCCGAGCTGCATACTTGCCGGCGACCATTCCGTGGGCGAATTTTATTCGGTGGCACTCACCCGCAACCGCCAGGAAGCCGACACCGGCACCAAGATGATACATTTGGGCAAAAACACCCGAAGCACCATCGTGTCGAAGGGCATTTCGGCAGGATATAGCCAAAACAGTTATCGCGGGATGGTGAAAATTGCGCCCAAAGCCACCAATTGCCGCAATTATACGCAGTGCGACAGCCTGCTGCTATCGTCGACCAGCGGCGCCCATACCTTCCCGGTGATAGAGGTGGGCAACGACTCGTCGGTGGTGGAGCACGAAGCCACCACCAGCAAAATCAACGAGCAGCAAATATTCTATTGCAATCAGCGAGGCATCAGCACCGAAGATGCTGTGGGGCTTATCGTGAACGGCTATGCCAAAGATGTGATGTCAAAATTGCCGATGGAATTTGCGGTAGAAGCCCAAAAATTGCTCAGCGTGAGCCTGGAAGGCAGCGTGGGGTGAAAAACGAAAACGAAAACCGTAACCGACTTTTTCAATTACAACGATATATGCTTCAAATCAAAAATTTATGCGCCTCAATTGAGGGTAAAGAAATATTGAAAGGAATCAACCTCACCGTTCGCCCGGGAGAAGTGCACGCCATTATGGGTCCGAATGGGTCGGGGAAAAGTACGCTGAGCGCCGTGCTCACCGGTAACCCCGCTTACACCGTGACCGGAGGCGAAGTGGAATTCTATGGCAAAGATTTGCTGGCGCTTTCGCCGGAAGACCGCGCCCACGAGGGCTTGTTTCTCAGTTTTCAATATCCGGTGGAAATACCGGGTGTGTCGATGGTCAACTTTATGCGTGCCGCCATCAACGAAAAGCGCAAATATTTTCACCAAGAGCCACTTAGCGCATCCGAATTTCTGAAATTGATGCGCGAAAAGCGCGCCGTGGTCCAACTCGACAACAAATTGGCGTCGCGTGCCGTGAACGAGGGCTTTTCGGGCGGTGAGAAAAAGCGCAACGAAATTTTCCAAATGGCGATGCTCGAACCCCGATTGAGCATCCTCGACGAAACCGATAGCGGACTCGATATCGATGCCCTGAGAATTGTGGCGGAGGGGGTGAACACACTCAAAAGCGCCAACAATGCCACCATCGTGATTACGCACTACCAGCGATTGCTCGACTACATTAAGCCCGACTTTGTGCATGTACTCTATAAAGGGCGCATCGTGATGAGCGCCGGACCGGAATTGGTGGCAGAACTGGAAGAGAAAGGCTACGACTGGATTAAAGAGAAAGTTGACAAAAAAGATTAATCCGCAATTTTGAATATGACCAAAGCCATTCAACAATATATCGACCTCTATCGGCAACATGCCCAAACCGTGGCTCAGCATTCGGCAGACGCGCTGAATGTGTTGCGCTCCGATGCCTTGCACGTGTTGGAAAGCACGGCGTTTCCCAAAAAGGGCGAAGAAGACTACGAAGCCACCGATTTGACTGCCGCTTTTGCCCCCGACTATGGCGTGAACATCAATCGCCGGGCGTTTAGCCCCGATGCCATGGCGTCATTCCGCTGCGATGTGCCCAATTTGAGCACTTGCTTGTATTTCTTTTTTAATGACATATTTGCAGCCTCTCGCACCGCCGAGCGCAACACCCCCGAGGGATTGGTGATTGAAAGTTTTGCGCAAGCGCAAGAGCGACACCCCGCCATCCTGAGCCAATACTTGGGAAAGGTGGCGAATATGCAGCAACCCGAAGTGGCGCTCAACACCCTGCTGGCGCAAGACGGCATCCTCATTTATGTGCCCAAGGGCATGGTGGTGGAAAAACCCATACAGTTGGTCAACATTTTCAATGCTTCGATGCCCTTGATGGCATTCCGACGCCTCTTGGTGGTGCTCGATGAAGGGGCACAAGCCAAATTGCTCGCTTGCGACCACACCCAAGAAGCCACCCACGCCTACCTCTCGAGCCAAGTGGTGGAAATTGTGGCAAAACGAGGCGCCACCTTCGATTACTACGACATGGAGGAAAGCAATGCCAACACTTCCCGCGTGGCGTCGGTGTTTGTGAAGCAAGATGAAGGTTCGAATGTGCTCATCGATAGCATCACCTTGCTCAATGGCTTCACCCGCAACAACTATGTGGTGAGCATCGACGGCGAGCACACCGAAACGCATTTGCTGGGCATGGCAATCGCCTCGCAGCGGCAGCATATCGACAACCACACCCACATCAGCCACAATGCACCAAACGGGCACAGCCACGAGATGATGAAATACGTGCTGCGCGACCAAGCCGTGGGCGCATTTTCAGGCAGAGTGCTCGTGAGCGAAAATTGCCCCCACACCGAGGCATATCAAGGCAATCGCAATATCGTGGCATCGCCATCGGCAAAAATGTATAGCAAACCCCAACTCGAAATCTACACCGACGATGTGCAATGCTCCCACGGCTCAGCCACCGGGCAGCTCAACGAAGAAGCTCTCTTCTATATGCAATCGCGCGGGGTGAGCCACGACGAAGCCAAGCAATTGCTCATGCAAGCCTTTATGAGCGATGTGATTGAAGGTGTGCGTTTGCCCGCCCTTAAAGACCGCCTTCACCACTTAGTGGAAAAACGCTTCCGCGGACAGCTCTCCATGTGTGCCGACTGCTCCGGCACCCGCTGCGGCGCAAAAATAGAAGACGTATGAAGACACTCACATATTATATATAATAGTAGCAACATGACTTTTTCTTCCGAAACTTTAGAATCTATTCGCTCTGAGTATCCTATCTTGCAGCGCCAAGTGAATGGCGCACCTTTGGTGTATTTGGATAGCGCCGCCACGGCACAAGCACCGCGATGCGTGGTGGAAGCCATCCAAGAGATGTACTTCGGGCATCGCGCCAATGTGCACCGAGGCGTGCACACCCTCTCGCAAGAGGCTACCGACATGGTGGAACACACACGCGAACTGGTGCAACAATTTATCAACGCAGCCTCGAGTGAAGAAATCATCTTCACGCGCGGCACCACCGAAGCCATCAATTTGGTGGCGGCTACCTATGGCCGACGCCTCTGCAATGGCGATGAAATCATACTCACCGCTATGGAGCATCATAGCAATATCGTGCCCTGGCAACTCATCGGGCAAGATAAGCGCATACGCATTAGAGTGGTGCCTGTGAGCGACAAAGGAGAAATCAACCTCGACGAATATGCCGACCTCTTCACCGAGCAAACCCGCTTTGTGGCGCTGGCACACGTGTCGAATGTGTTGGGCACCATCAATCCCGTGAAAGAAATGATAGCCATAGCCCATAGCCATGGCGTGCCCGTGCTCATCGACGGCGCCCAAGCCACTCCCCATATCAGTGTGGACGTGCGCGATTTAGACTGCGATTTCTACGCCTTCTCCGCACACAAAATGTATGGACCCACCGGTGTGGGCGTGCTCTATGGCAAAAAATGGCAACTCAATCAACTCACCCCCTATCAAGGCGGTGGCGAAATGATAGGCAATGTGAGTTTTGAACGCACCACCTACGCCGCACTGCCCTTCAAATTTGAAGCCGGCACCCCCGACTATGTGGGCATCGCCGCCTTTGCCCAAGCCATCCAATACATTCAATCCATCGGCATCCACAACATCGCCGCCCACGAACGCGCCCTCGTGGACCTCGCCCACGAACAACTGCTCGCCATTCCCGAAATGCGCATTTTCGGCACTGCCGAGCAGAAAGCCGG
>SFWW01000103.1 GCA_004559845.1 bacterium | reverse complement strand
TATTAACTTTGAAAGTTTAAATATAGATTGTGAGTATAAAGATTGTGAAAAATCGGTTTTTGCCACCTAAGGGGTTTCGGGCAATCAACTTGCTGGGGTCCTGACTTTGACAATGGGTCACCCAAATCAGAAATTAGATGGGAGCAGCGGTTGCAGCAGCCTATGCTCGGAGGTTATGAGCATAATTCGGGTGGCTGTTGTACCATCGGGAAGTGCCACTGTAACCGTTGAGATGGTCTTGGCGATGTCGAGTGCCTTGTCAACGCTGAGTGCTATTCCGAGGGTGCGCAGCAGACGCTCGAGTTCCTTGTAGAGCTTGTAGGCAACAAAGCAGATGCAGATGTGAGCCTCTATGCGGCGCTCAGTGAAGTGGAAGATTGGCCGGGCTTCAAGGTTGCCTTTGGTGATGCGGAAGGCGCGTTCCACTACCCACAGCCCGTGATATTGCTCTATGACATCGGCTGCCGGCAGGTCGGTGTTGGTAACGTAGCTTTTCAGTCCGTCCCACCGCGCGTCGGCTTCGATTTTGGCTTCGTCAATGCTCACGATTACGTCGTTCTCTATCGTGAGGAACTTGTTGTAGCCGCGCTGGTTGATGTTCTTCTTGCTGATGCGCCCCGATGCATAGGCCTTGCGAAGGCGCTGTATGCCTCGCTCTCGGTTGTGCCGATCCTTGGCGGCTCGTTCGTCGGAGTAGCTGATGATGATGCGCTCATCGCCGTTTATTTCCGTTTCGTTCAGCTTTCGGCTGTCTTTTTCGAGGGTCAGAACCCAGTCTTGCACCATTGCCGACTCTTTCTTTATGCGCCCGCCGAGTATAAATTTATAGCCTGTTGCCTTCAACAAAGTGATATTTTTGCGCGAGAGCAGTCCTGCATCAGCCACCACTATGAAGTCTGTGAGCGAGAATCGCTGTACAAAGTCATCGATTATCGGGATAAATGTGCGCCCCTCATATTGCGAGCCGTTGAAAATGTTGTATGATAGAGGATAGCCGTCGCGACTGACAAGCAGCCCGAGAACTATTTGCGATTCCGTAGTTTTTCCATCCTTTGAGAAGCCTGGGGTACGTAGCACATCCTCCCGGGCCGATTCAAAGTAGAGTGTCGTGACGTCATAGAATACAATACCTATTTGCCCTCCAAGTACTCCTCGCGTGTGTGCAACACTGATGTTTTGTATCTTCTCGCGCTGCGTGTTGTACAGCGTGTCCATGTAACGATATACTTTGTGCAACTTAACGTCTTCGTTGAAACAGCGTTTCAAATAGTCCACGGTCGCCAACTTGCTCTTGGGCTGGCATACACGCGCTATGGCAAGTAACCGAAGCGTGTCATCTCCTATGGCATCAAAGCCTATGCCGTCATAGATACGCTCCAAGATAATCTGCGGGGCATTCTGGCGTATGTCAACAATCTGGCTGAACACATTGTCAAGTTGAGTTCGTCGTTGCGTCTGCTGATGAGCCTCAAAGTCAAAAACTGTCTGTCCACCATATGTGTTTATAAAATCGTGCGCCCGACGCTCCATCTCGCAGACCTCCGCCTCAATCCTCGACGAGCCAAAAGAGCGCACCAACACATTGCGCCCATTGCGCTTGCTGAGCACTTGGACGCTAATCGACCCACTCTTATTCAACTTACGGCGTACAAACATTCCATAAATTTACAAAAATTAACAGCGGGTCACCCAAATTGATGTGTTAAAAAATCCTTCCCCCCTGACAATCAGAACAATAGCAACGCATCTATTAACTTTGAAAGTTTAAATATAGATTGTGAGTATAAAGATTGTGAAAAATCGGTTTTTGCCACCTAAGGGGTTTCGGGCAATCAACTTGCTGGGGTGCATTTTTGTGCGCCCGGGCACTTCGCTCACCGAGGTCGACATCCGGCACGAGCAGATTCACACGCGACAAATGTGCGAACTGTGGGTGCTTCCCTTTTATGTGCTCTATGTGGGCGAATGGCTGGTGCGGCTCATGCTTTCCGGCGATGCGTATCGCAATATCTCGTTTGAGCGCGAAGCCTACAGCCACGAGCATGATGCCGACTATTTGCAACACCGACCTCGCTTTGCTTGGCGAAAGTATTTTTTTTTAAAAAATTACGGATAAATTTTTTGATTGGCAATGGATATTGATATTGAAAAAAACAAACAGGAATTCAACGAGTTGCTTCGCAGCGTGGGTCGCGAAGGCACGGATTATTTGATAGAAGACCTCGAGGCATTAGGCTTTTATGAAGCACCGTCGAGCACGCGCTTCCACTTGGCTTGCGATGGCGGTAATGTGCAACATTCGCTCAACACTTGCCGCGCCGGGCTCATGCTACGCGAGCAAATGCTGCTAATGCGTCCGGAATTGGCTTCGTATTTGCCTAAAGATAGTGTGATTGTGGCGTGTTTGCTCCACGATGTGTGCAAAGCCGACATCTACAAAAAGGTGGTGAAAAAGCGCAAAGATGCCTATGGCAATTGGGTGGATGTGAAGGCTTTTGATGTGGATTATAGCAATTTCCCGATGGGTCATGGCGAAAAGAGTGTGATTGTGGTGCTGCGTAGTGGCTTCGACATTTCTGATAATGAAATGCTGGCTATCCGTTGGCACATGGGTGCTTGGGATTTGGCATTCCAAAGTCCGGAACAAAAAAACAATATCAACACCGCTCGCGACAAATCGCCGCTCTGCGGCTTGCTCCAATTGGCTGACGGCATAGCCGCCAATTTGATAGAGTGGGGCACCGGTAAGGAAGAAGAATTGTGGTGAGAGGATGGTTAGAAATTGAAGAAGTGCAGACAAATATTTTTTCAACATTGTAACAAATGATAAGGATGAAGAATTATAAAAAAAGATTAGCGGTTATTTCCTTGCTGTTAGGAATAATGGTGCCGATGTGCTATGCCGTGGATGCTGAAAATGCGCAGAGGGCAATTTCGGCATTTGTGGGCGATTCGCTTCACCGCCATGCCTCCATATCGATAGCTCTATATGATATTGAAGCCGACACGATGGTGGCGAGTTATCACCCCGATGCCTCGTGCATCACTGCCTCCACAATGAAAACCATCACCTCTTCCACCGGGTTGTGTTTGCTCGGTCCGAACTACACCTTCCCAACGCGCGTGTATGTGCATGGCGAGCAAAAAGGGAAAAAATTTAAAGGCAACATTTTTGTGGAAGGGGGCGGCGACCCCACGCTCGGGAGCAAATATTTCCCCAATCATCCCAATATCGTGCAAGAAATTGTGGATGCGCTTAAAGCAAAAGGCATTGAAAAGGTGGAGGGCGAAATTGTGGTCGACTCGTCGCTGATGCCTTGGCCTGCCACCAATGGCTGGTGGGAAGTGGGCGATTTGGCTTGGACCTATGGCGCCGGCATCTACGGTTTCAATTTTCGCGACAATTCTTCAACGCTGAAATTCTCTGCCAAAGAAGGCGCTATCGCCAATCCTCGCTTCGAACCGGCAGTGCCGGGGGTGCAGGTGGTAAACAAATTGGCTGCAGGTGTAAACACCGACAATGTGGATTTGCGTCTTGAAGAAGGCACCTCCACCATCGTGCTACACGGCTCAGCCGCCAACAAAGACTATAGCATACCCATGGCAATTCCCAATCCGGCTGCAATGTTTGCCGATAGCCTCTCTCGTGCCTTGAAAGCGCAAGGGTTGAAATTAAAAATCAAGCATCTATCGGCGGAAAAACTCGCCAAAGGGCAAAAGACGTTGCTCTTGGAGCACCGCTCGCCGGCTTTGTCGGAAATCATCACCTCGCTGCTCGATAGAAGCGACAATATGTTTACCGATGGCGTGCTGCGTGCCGTTGCTCGCCAAGCCGGTCGCGAAGTCACGGCGCGAGCCGGAGCAGCGGTGGTGGATAGTTTGTGGCGTAGCAAAGGTATCGACACGCAGGCGCTATTTCAGTACGATGGCAGCGGATTGTCGGCCCACAACCGTGCCTCGTCGCGCTTTTTCGTGGAAATGCTGAGTTATATGGCAAAACACCCGGCGGAAGGCGTTTTCCTTAGCCAACTGATGCCAGAGGTGCGCCGCCGCATCGGAAAGCTCATTCCCGACACTCCTCTTGCCACCAATTTGGTGGTGAAAAGCGGCTCCATCAATAATGTGCAAACCTTTGTAGGATATTTCCCCGCCAAGCGTCCGCGTTATGCCTGGGCCCTGCTGGTGAACAATTGGAATGGCACCCGCGCTGCATTGCGCGATAGGATGGATGTGCTCCTCATCAGCCTCTTTGGTCAATCAAAGATTGAATAACTGAAATGTGCCCTGCTAAGGGCTAAAATGAGATATTTTGTACTTTTTTTGTTAGGCTAAAACGAAATATTTGTGCTCATTTGAAAAAAATTAACTTTTCTCTTTGGTGAATAAAGATTAATTTAACTATGTTTGCACTATAAATCGTAAAACGCTTAGATTTTTAAGATGATGGCTTCTACTTACGGAGAACTTCTTCTCACAGTCTATGAACTTGAAGGACTGCTACTTGTGCTCGAAAAGCATGGCGCCGACACGCCTGCTTCAGTGATTCAACTCATTAAGGAAAAGGCTGCCTCGGTGGCGCTGCAAGCCGAAAATGTGCAATTGCCGGAGCAATCGCCCGAAGAGGAAATGCTGAATGCCGCACTCCATGCGCCCGACGAGCAACCGGAAGAATCACAACCGGAAGAATGTGCGGATGAAACAGAACCGCTATCCGCGGCTCCCGAAGACGATGTCCCGCCGCAATTTGTGAAATGCCCGTCGTGCGGTAAAGTGCTCCCCGGCACTTACGCCTTCTGTAATGAATGTGGCGCGGAACTTGGCGTGGAACTTGCCGCTGAGTCGCAGACTCCCGACGAGCCAGCCTCAGCAATAGAAGTGCCCATCGATGAGGATGCCGAATTTGTGGCGCCGGAGCCTATCGCCGACCAACCGGAAGAAGAGGAAGAAGAATTTGAAGAAGTGGAAACCGAAGAGGAAGAAGAAATTTTCGACGATGACGATGATGAAGTTTCGCCTGTCAGTGTGCAGGAAAAATTGAGTCGCAATATGGCGAAAAATCTGCGTTCTTCCTTCTCTATCAACGATAGTATCCGCTTTCGGCGCGAACTCTTTGGCAACAGTCAAGCCGAATACAACGATGCACTCGATATGATTCTCACCATGCATTCTTTTGGCGAAGTGGAAGAATATTTCTACGATGACCTCGGGTGGGACCCGATGAATGAGGATGTGATGGCGTTTATGGAAGTGGTGCACAATTTCTTTAGATAAGCAATCGGCTTTATGGCAGGCAAACTCTATATCGTACCAACTCCGGTGGGCAATTTGGAAGATATGACCCCTCGCGCCATCACCGTGCTTCAGCAAGCCGACTTTGTGCTGGCAGAAGACACGCGCACCTCCGGTGTGCTGATGAAGCACTTTGGCATCAACACCCCGATGCGCAGTCACCACAAATTTAATGAGCACGACACCGTGGAGCGCCTTGCCGAAGAATTGCAAGGTGGAAGCGTGATTGCTTTGGTGACCGATGCCGGCACTCCCGCTATCAGCGACCCGGGCTTTTTGTTGGTGCGTGAATGTCGCCGTCGGGAAATTGAGGTGGAAACTCTGCCGGGTGCCACGGCTTTCGTGCCTGCATTGGTAAATTCGGGACTGCCTTGCGAGCGCTTCACTTTTGAGGGCTTTTTGCCGCAAAAAAAAGGACGAGCCTCGCGGTTGGAAGCCCTTGCCCACGAGCCGCGAACGATGATATTCTACGAATCGCCCATGCGATTGGTGAAAACTCTTCAGCAAATGGCGGAGGTGTTTGGCGAGCAACGACAGGCTTCGGTGAGCCGAGAAATCTCCAAACTTCACAACACCACCCACAATGGCACTCTTGCCGCTCTTGCCGCCCATTTTCAAGCCAATGCTCCGAGGGGAGAAATTGTGCTGGTGGTGGAAGGCGAGCAAGCACCAATTCCCGTGAAAGTGGACAAATACGCCAAATTTAAGCAAAAGCATATTCAACAATTAAACAATATAGAAGAATGAAAAAATTACTGACTACAGCCATGATGCTTTTATGCGCCGTGGCAGTGCTCTCCGTTTCGTGCAAGAAGGGAGACGACGAAAAAAAAGTGAATAAGGATTCGCTCGAGAATGTGGCTTTGAAGGGCGAAATCGCGTCGCTGAGTGCTGAAAAAGACACGCTCAATGCACTGATGAACGACATTGCCGATGGCATGAATCAAATTATTGATTTGCAACAGGTGATGGGCGCTTCTAATTTGGGCTCCGAAACGGTGGATAAAAAAAATAGACTCCGCGACCAAGTGGTGGCTATTCAGGTGATGATTCAAGAACGCGAACGCAAACTGGCGGAATTGGAAAAACGACTCTCCGATTCGGGAGCATATTCCAACGATTTGAAGCGCCAAATGGAGGTGATGAAAAAGCAAATCGAAAATCAAAAAAATATCATCAACCAACTCACCACCGAATTGCAAGCGGCTAACGTGAAAATCGGTCAACTCAATGTGCGTGTGGATTCGCTCCATAAGGAAAACGAACAGGTGAAGTCGGATTTGGATGTGGAAAGAAGTAATGTGGCTGCCGAACGCCAACGCAACACCAACCTTACCAATAGCATGAATGAGTGCTTCTATGTGGTGGGATCGTCGAGCGAACTGAAAGCACATAAAATTATCGAAACGGGCTTCTTGCGCAAAACCAAGGTGATGGAAGGCGACTACACGAAGTCGTATTTCACTAAAGCCGACAAGCGAACCCTCACCCAAATTCAATTGCACAACAAAAAGGCAAAAGTGATGTCGAAACACCCTGCCGGCTCGTATGTGATTGAAGAAGTGGGCGGACAAAAGGTGCTCCGCATCACCGACACCAATAAGTTCTGGGAATTGTCGAACTATCTGGT
>SFWW01000102.1 GCA_004559845.1 bacterium | reverse complement strand
GCGATGCTGATGAGCGACACGGAAGAGCACATGTGGCAAATGGCATTGGAGCGCTTTGGCGATAAGTACCGCCTGTGGAACAATTGGCCCTTAGAGCTACACGATAATTAATGTCTTTTTTTTTCTCGTTAGCACACGAATAAAAACGAATAAAAATTATTGCTGTCCGGTAAAACTTTTATGAGCAAATAAAATCAGGGCTGACACTTCTCACGAGGTATCAGCCCTTTTGGTTATCTTTGTATTTGCAAAAATAAACCATAACCATGAGCAAAAATAGTCATTTTACCGGACAGCCGGTCTATAGTCAAGTGTTAAAGTTACTCGACAAGGAGAAAATTCTTCAAATAAGCCGTGAGACGAAAGGAAGCGAGGCTTACGTGAAGCGGTTTGATGGATACAAACATCTCGTCGTGATGTTGTTCGGCATCCTTAAACACTTTGATTCCCTGCGCGAACTCGAGATAGGCATGAAGGCTGAGGCACATAAACTCGTGCACCTTGGAATGGATTATCTGGTTAGGCGAAGTACCCTTGCAGAAGCAAATATACGACGCCCACAGGAGTTCTTTGCCCGTGTGTATGCGTATCTGTTGGAGAAGTATGCCAAGTTTTTAGCGGACAGCCGCCCTCCCAAGAGTTATAAAGGGCAGACTCACGAGCCAAAGGACTGGGAAAAGCTACTCTATATGATGGATTCTACCACCATTACTCTCTTTGACAACATACTCAAAGGCGTTGGCCGTCATCCGAAGTCAGGCAAGAAGAAAGGCGGCATGAAGGTGCATACTGTCATGAAGTATCTTGTTGGCGTACCCATGGTCGTGCAGCTCACATCCGCTGCTAAACATGACCACTACCTGCTCAAGGAAGTTCATCTCCCCAAGGATTCCACGCTGGCTATGGACAGGGGGTATATTGACATTGCCCAGTTCCAACGTCTCACAGAGGAAGGCGTGTGCTATGTCACGAAAATGAAGAAGAATCTCAATTACAAGGTACTGAAATCAACCACTTACGTCAATCCAGACGGCCTTGTGACCCATATAGACCAGAAGGTGCTGTTCACCAGAGGCGAACTGACTCATGAGGCACGAAGAGTGGAAATCTTTAACGAGAAGAAGAAACCTGCCGTGTTGTTGACTAACAACTTTGAGTTCTCGGTAGAGGATATTTCCGAGATTTACCGTCTCCGTTGGGCGATAGAGTCTCTGTACAAACAGCTCAAACAGAATTTTCCACTTCATTTCTTCTATGGAGATAGCGTCAATGCCATACAGATACAAACATGGGTGGTCTTGATAGCCAATCTGCTCATTACCGTACTCTCAAGAAGCATCAAAAGAAGGTGCGCATTCTCTCAGGTTGTCACTATGGTGCGCCTTACGCTTATGGCTTATGTACTACATTGATTTTGTCGCATTCATGGAAAATCCTGACAAGACATGGAACAATATTCTGGCCAAGGAGGGGCAAAAAGCACCACCAGAACCTTCTCTTTTCGATTAGGGGGGCTTACTTTTGGAAAAAAGAAGTCCGAAGCCTTATTTCACAGGGCTTCGGACAGGGTTATTATGCTCGGTTAAGTTTTACCGGACAGCAATAAATAAAAATAATACGATGACCGACCATATCCAATCTGTGGAGCGTATGATGGTGGATTATTTCAATTGGAGCGTTTGGGAGCATGAGAAAGCCAAATGTGGTGATCGTTTCTTCCTTGTGAGGGTGAATTAGCAAACTCTTCTGAGCGGAGGCCAATCAATGAAAAAGGCTGCTTCCCGGCAAGGAAAGCAGCCATCAATTATTTCGATGGAAAAGGCTTTACGCCTATTGCTGTTGGATTAGAGGTTGGGGTTTTCTTTAGTCCATTCAGCCACAGGAGGCACAATGCCGAGTTCCACAATCTCGTCGCGCATTTTGCAGAGGTGTTCGTAGGAAGCCTTCAGCGAAGCGAGTTCTTCTTCAGTGCCTTGTGGTTCCACGAAGTGAACACCGGTGGCATCGATAGTGGTGGGCATAGCCATCATCACATTCTTGAAGCCGAGTTTTTCGTCGTTCACGTAGCAACCTGCGGGCAAAGTGAATTTTTCGCCACCCATAGCAGCTTCAATCATTTTCACTGCCACATAGGCGGGGCTTTGGAAAGAGCTGCGGCCACGGAGCTTGATAATGTTGGAACCACCTTGGATGGTGTGGTGCTTGATTTCAGCGAAGCGTTCGTCGCTCAATCCCATTTCGGCGAGCGGTTTGCCATCCACCTTCACTTGAGAAGCAAACACAGCCATTTGTTCGCCGTGTCCGCCGTAAGTGTGTGCACCGGTCACCTTATCTTGCTGAACGCCAAATTCGAGTGCGAGGGCTTGTTGCAAGCGAGTGGAGTCGAGTGCAGCGAGCGAAGTGAGTTGGTTGGGCTTCAAACCGGAGTGAATGAGGGCGGTGAGCGCAGTCACGTCGGCGGGGTTGAAAATCACCACCACGTGTTTCACATCGGGGCAGTATTTCTTAATGTTGTCGCCAAAGTCGGCAGCAATCTTGCAGTTGCCCTTAAGCAAATCTTCGCGAGTCATGCCATCTTTGCGAGGAGCACCACCGGAAGAGATGATATACTTAGCGCCGGTGAAAGCCTTCTTAGCAGCTTCAGCCACCTTTTCAGGATTGCCCATATCTTCCACTGCGGGAGCGCAATAGGTGATGTTGGCACCCGGGAATGCGCATTGTTGGATTTCGTCGAACACACCATGAACGCCCGGTTCATAGATGTCGTACAAACAAATGTTAGGAGTAAGGCCGAGCATTAAAACGCTTTGCACCATGTTGGAGCCGATCATACCACCGGCACCTACAATCACGAGTTTTTCGTCAGTTAAAAATCCCATAGTAAGTAAGAATTTTTTTTAAATTTGATAAAAATATAAATAGTTGTTTCGTGCAGTAATTTTTTGTAGTTGCAAATTTAATGATTTTCATTGTCACCACAAACAAAATAGCCCATTATGTTTCATTAAATTTTGCTAAATATTTTTTTCGCCGAGCCGGTGGTGCGTGTGCATTTCATTTGGAGCGGATGCAGCAGCTGCCTGTGCTGTCTTTTTCTATCCATAGATTGCTTTTTTTTGCAAGCGGTAGGCTTTTTTAATGTACGATAATTGCGATAACCCCCTTTTTTGGTGTAACTTTGCACCCGATAAATATCACTCACTTTGTTATTCACACTTTTTTCTACCTATGACAAGTAATAAATACATATCCGATTCTATTCAATACATCGGTGTCGACGACCCTGAACTTCCTCTTTTTGAAAGTCAATATATGCTCGAAAATGGTATGGCCTACAATTCCTATCTTATTCGCGATGAGAAAATTGCGGTGATGGATGCCGTGGACGCACGCAAAATCGACGAGTGGATGGCGCGCTTGAGCGATGCCTTAGCGGGCAGAACGCCCGACTATTTGGTGGTGCTCCATGTGGAGCCCGACCATAGCGCCGGCGTGAAGCGTTTTCTGGACACTTATCCCGAAGCCAAGGTGGTGGGCAATGCCAAGACGTTTACCTTCTTGAGTCAATTTTTCCCCGATTTTGATTTTGGAGAAAGGAAGGTGGTGGTGAAAGAAGCCGACACCCTGTGCTTGGGTAACCACACGCTTCGCTTTATCATTGTGCCGATGGTGCATTGGCCCGAAACGATGGTGGCGTATGATGCCTCCGACCGGGTGCTCTTTAGCGCCGATGCGTTCGGCAAATTCGGCGTGTATGATGCCGATGCCGACGACTGGACTTGCGAGGCGCGTCGCTATTATTTTAATATTGTGGGAAAATATGGCGCCCCGGTGCAAGTGCTATTGAAGAAAATCGCCGACCTGGATATCCGTGTTATCGCACCCCTGCATGGTCCGGTTTTGAGTGAGAATTTGCAGTTTTATATCGATAAATACCACACTTGGAGCAGCTATGAGCCGGAAGATAAGGGCGTGTTTATTGCAGTGGCATCAATCCACGGACATACCCTTGAAGCAGCCGAAATGATGGCTGAAAAATTGCGTGCGCGCGGCGTGAAGGTGGCAATGAGCGACCTCTCGCGTGAAGATATCGCCGAAGCAGTGGAAGATGCCTTTCGCTACGACCGCCTGCTGCTCGCCGCAGCCAGCTATGATGGTGGGGTGTTCACTCCTATGGAATTTTTCCTTTCGCGCTTAAAGCATAAAAATTATCAAAAGCGGCGCGTGGCAATTCTTGAAAACGGCACTTGGGCGCCCACAGCGGCGAAAACCATCAAGAAAACCATTAGCGAGATGAGCAACGTGACCCTCGTGGAACCTGTGGTGACCATACGCTCGGCATACAAGCCTGCCGACGATGCCGCTTTCTGTGCGCTGTGTGATGCCTTGTGCGAATAATTCTGAAAAATTGTTCCTATTTTGAGCTTCTTTTCCTAACTTTGCAAACGAGAATATGGAACAAGAATTTGCATCCACATTGTTGGAAAACGCCGTGAGCGAGTTTGCCAAACTTCCCGGCATAGGGCGCAAAACAGCCTTACGATTGGTGCTGCACTTGCTGAAACAAGAGCCCCAAAGCGCACGCCAATTCGGCGAAGCCATTATCCGCTTGCGCGATGAAATACAATACTGCGAAGTGTGCCACAACATTAGCGAAACGCCACGGTGCCCCATTTGCAGTGACCCGGCACGCGATAGCGCCACCATTTGTGTGGTGGAAAATGTGAAAGATGTGATGAGCATCGAAAACACGCATCAGCATCATGGGCTCTACCATGTGTTAGGCGGACTGATTTCGCCGATGGATGGCATAGGACCGCAAGATATTGAGATTAACTCTTTGGAAGAACGCGTGAAAGCCGGCGGTGTGAGTGAGGTGATTTTGGCGCTCAGTGCCACCATGGAAGGCGACACCACGAATTTCTACATCTTCCGAAAGCTCGCCCCATACACCGATGTGAAAATCACTATGCTGGCGCGGGGTGTGAGTGTGGGCAACGAAATTGAGTACACCGATGAACTCACCCTCGGGCGCTCCATCTTGAATCGCACCCTCTTTAGCGACACTTTTCACAAATAGAAGTTAAGACGAATGTATCGTTGAACCCCCAAAACAAATGGCAGACAATTTTTTAGAATACCAGCGCGAAGCATTTGAGGCGCGCAAAGCAAAAAAAGAACGCGAACGCAAAAAGCGCTTGCGCAAATACCTTGAGGCATATAAGAAAAAATTGGCCCAACAAAAAGCAGACCAAAAAGAATCTGCCGAAGAATGAGCCTTGACGAGGGACGGTCGTAGCAAGAATCCACGGGTAGGGACATGCCTCCGGCAATGTGATGGGAGTCAAGAATCCGGCAGGCGGAGTTTTTCTTCGTTTTATGCCACAAATAGTCGACATTCATAGCCGTTATTGAATGAAAGAGCCATGGGGGATGGCAAAAAAAGTGGGAGATTTGTGCCGATTTTCAATAGAAATTGTTAACTTTGTGAGCATAAATTCAGAACTATAACTAAATTCAATAACTAACCCCTTTAAACAGAAAAAGATTAACATGGCAAAACCTTATGTAATTGGTATTGATATGGGTGGTACCAACACCGCATTCGGCTTGGTTGACGCTCGCGGTACCGTGCTCGCAAGCAGTAGTATCAAAACAGCTAAACATGCTGATATCAACGACTATATCGCTGAACTTCACGAAGCCATTATGCGATTGGTGGAAGAAAACAATGCAGTGGATAAGATTAATGGTATCGGTATTGGCGCACCCAATGCTTGCTACTACACCGGCGTGATTGCCGATGGCGTGAACCTTCCTTGGCCCACTCCCATACCTCTTGCCGACCTCATTACCGAAAAATTCGGTATCCCTTGCGTGATTACCAACGATGCTAACGCTGCCGCCATTGGCGAAATGACCTATGGTGTGGCACGCGGTATGAAAGACTTTATCATGATTACCCTCGGCACCGGCGTGGGTAGCGGCATCGTGATTAACGGACAAGTGGTGTATGGTCACGATGGCTTCGCCGGCGAGCTCGGTCACGTGATTATGAAGCGTACCAACGGACGTATGTGTGGTTGCGGTCGCTCGGGTTGCTTGGAAGCCTACTGCTCTGCTACCGGTGTGGCACGCACTGCTCGCGAATTTCTCGAAATCCGCACCGAAGATTCTCTGCTTCGCAACATTCCTATTGACGAAATCACTTCGAAAGACGTGTACGACTGCGCCGTGCAAGACGACAAACTTGCCAAAGAAATTTTCGAATACACCGGCACCATCCTCGGTGAAGCACTTGCCGACTTCTGCACCTTCTCCAGTCCTGAAGCATTCGTGCTCTTTGGTGGCCTCACCAAGAGTGGCGAACTGATTATGAAGCCCGTGAGAGAAGCCTACGAAAAGAATGTAATGACTTGCTTCAAAGGCAAAGCCAAAATCGTGCTCAGCGAAATGAAAGAATCGGATGCTGCCGTGCTTGGCGCTTCAGCATTGGGCTGGGAAGTGAAGAATCCCGACTGATTGAACTTTATTCAGCGTTAAAATTTTATATGGGGCTACGCTTGCGTAGCTCCTCTTTTTTCACTATTTTTGTGAATAGTAATCACCCATTTTTCTTAATTTGGATATGAATAGCATAGAAGCCACCATCAAGCAGTTGCGCAAAGAGCTCAACATGCACAACCATAACTACTACGTGCTCAATCAACCCACCATCTCTGATATGGAGTTTGATATGATGATGCACCGGCTCGAAGCCTTGGAAAAAGAGCATCCCGAATTTGCCGACCCGCTATCGCCCACTAGCAATTCGTATTCCATAGAGGAAGTGCAAGATTTTTTGCGCAGAGCACACGATGCACTTGGCGGCGAAGCCATGCAAATTGTGGGCGAAATGAAATTTGATGGCACCAGCATTTCGTGCACCTACGAGCACGGGCGATTGGTGAGAGCCGTGACGCGTGGCGATGGCGTGCAAGGCGACGATGTGACCGCCAATGTGATTACCATTAAAAGCGTGCCTTTGCAACTCGCGCCCGGCGATTGGCCCGATAAATTTGAGGTGAGAGGTGAAATCTTGCTCCCTTGGGCGAGTTTTGAGCGATTGAACAAGGAACGCGAATATAACGAGGAACCGCTTTTTGCCAATCCGCGCAATGCAGCCGCCGGCACGCTCAAATTG
>SFWW01000101.1 GCA_004559845.1 bacterium | reverse complement strand
GTGAATAGTGGGGCGATGTGGCCGGGGGCTATTACGTGGTGGTTGCCGATGGGTGATTTGAGGAAATAGTCGGTCTGTCTGGGGTTGATCACTTGGAGCACTTGCTGGGTGCGGCAGAGGTTGGGTTCGCTGAGGTTCTTTTTTAATGTGGCTTCTAATGCCACGAAGCGGGAGAGGTCGCCGCTTGCTTTGCAAATGGTGACGGGTCCTTCCTCCATATAGCCGCGAATGCCTATGCCAATGCCGCTTTCGAAATGGGTGTCGAGCTCGTAGCGCTGCACCATATTGAGGGGTATGGTGCAATGTGCCAATAAGAGTTCGCCTGTGGCGGGATTAATGCGCGAAGGATTGGCTTGGAAGCCCGACACGTCGGTGAGTTCGCGCACAATAGCCATCGTAATCATCGTGGGCACATCGCCTTCGCATCCGGCGATGATGCCTTCTGCATTGAGTTGCGCCAAGGCATAGCAGCCGGTGTTGTGCACGGCACCAAGCAGGTCGAAGCACCGGATGGTGAAACCGCTCAGTTGGTGGCGTGTTGCCACTTCTTTCAGGGCATGGTAGAGCTTTATGGCACCCGGCACAGCGTTTTTTATTTCGCTGCAAGGTGCCAGTTGTGCCAAGGTTTCACATTCGGCAGGCTGCTGATGCACGGTTTCGAGTGAGGTGAGCACCTCTTGAATTTCAATGTTCACCAATTCTATTCCGAGTTTGCTTTTCAATGCCACCGAACTTGCCATGCTGGCGATGAGCCAATCGCTGGGAGCTCCAATCACACCGAAACGCTTGCCATGAAGCGCCTTACGTGCGCTTTCCACTCGGTGGAGCTCGTGGATGCGTGAATTGATATAAGTCTTATCGCCGTGAATGATTTCGCCCTTCAGTTTGTTTTGCTGCAAATAGGAGAGGATTTCCATCGATGCCGCCAGCGAATTGCTTTTGCCGGAGGTGAGCAGATAGAAGGGGCGGTTGCTTTGATTGAGCATGGTGGGTAGCAGTGCTTTCATCAAACCTTCGGTGCCGCCGGTGCGCACGTAGATAAGATGGAGGTCGGCTTCGCCGTAGTGGGTGAAATCTTCTTCGTAGCAAGTGAATTGGAAATTGAAATCAGCAAAAAAATCTGCAGTTTCTTTTTTGATGGCTGCTTCGTGGTGCAGCGAAGAGGTGAGGGTATGGATGGAAATGCTCATAATGGTAATCGTTTTCAAGAAATAGAAATCATTACCACAAAAGTAGGTGTTTTGGAGCAAAATTGAAAAGAATCACCGATTTTTTTCAGTGATTCCTTTTGATTTGAGAGCGTCAGGAAATAAGATAGCGCCACTATTGGGCGCCATCAGCCACTATTTGGTGCCATCAAAAGAATTAGCACCGCATTTCATTTTTTGGGGTTTGAATTTGCTCTTGGGTGCATCGCATTTCGGACATTTCCAATCGTCGGGAAGTTGGGCGAATGGGGTTTGGGGTTCCACACCGTGCTCGGGGTCTCCACACTTGGGGTCGTAAACATACCCGCATACACAACATACAAATTTTTCCATACTGATTACGATTTTTTAGGGTTAATAACTACATCACAAAGTTACGCCCAAAATGCGCATTTGATATCTCCGCTTTTGATAAATTACCAATTATTGTGATGCGTTAATCAAAAAAATCTTAATTCCGGTCTTTGCCGCGGCGGGGTGGGCGCTGCTTGCGTTGCTGCGGTGTGGCGTTGCTGCCGGGGTAGAGTTGTGTGATGATGTCGGTGCGGTGTAGGCGGTGCAGCGAGGCTATGATGTCGGGCTTGTTGGCTTTGTCGTACCAAAAGAAATACTTGCGTTGTGCCAGTTTTTCGCCTTTGGTTTTTGCCGAATCCACCGGCTGTAGGGTATAGGGATGGAAGCCGGTGTAGAAAGTTTCGGTGCTCACGGTCATGGGTGTGGGCGTGAAATCCTGCACTTGCTCTAAGTGGAAGTCCATACTCTTGGTGATAGCCGCCAATTCTGCCATATCTTCTTCGGTGCAACCCGGGTGCGACGAAATGAAATAGGGTATGATTTGCTGCTTTAAGCCGTAGCGCTCATTGAGGCGGTCGAAGATGGCTTTAAAGCGATGAAAGAGGCTGAACGAGGGCTTACGCATCAAATTCAGCACCGTATCGGAGGTGTGCTCCGGCGCCACCTTCAATCTGCCCGACACGTGGAAGCGAATCAATTCTTCGTTGTATTGCCGGTTGGTGCGGTCCACTGCTTCATCGCCGGTGGGGTGCATCGAGAGGTCGTAGCGTACGCCACTGCCGATAAATGATTTTTTCACTTCCGGCAAGGCGTCCACAGCGTGGTAAATATCGAGCAAAGCGCTGTGGTTGGTGTTAAGATTGGGGCAAGGCTTGGGGTGCAGGCATGACGGACGCGTGCATTTTTTGCACCGCTCCAAATCTTTGCCGTGCATGCCATACATATTGGCACTGGGTCCGCCCAAATCGCTGATATAGCCTTTGAAATGAATTTGCCTTGGTGGGCGCTGATGGTGCAGAAGGCGCAGCCGCCAAAGCATCCGCGGTGCATATTCACCGAATGGCGTATCATCTCGTAGGCGGGAATGCGTTTGCCTTGGTAGCGAGGACCATTCCATTTATTGGATTCTATTTCAATGGTTTTGAAATTTTCGGCTTGTTTTTTCTTGTCGGCGAGGCATGCTTCAAAACTATGGAGCACCACATCATCGCCCGCTGAAGGAATTTCCTCAATGGGACGCCGCACCACGGTTTGGGGGATATCGAGCAACGCCTCCACCGGCATACCCTCGTGGAGCGAATCGGCAATTTCCACCATAGGTTTTTCGCCCATGCCATACACCAACAAGTCGGCAGGGCTATCCATCAGAATGGAAGGCACGAGTCGGTCTTTCCAATAGTCGTAGTGCGCCACACGGCGTAGTGAAGCCTCAATGCCACCCACCACCACCGGCACATCGGGGAATAGACGCTTCAGAATTTCGCTATACACGATGGTGGGGTAGTCGGGTCGCTGACCGGGGCGTGCGTCGGGGGTGTAGGCATCGTCGCTACGGCGTCGGCGATTGGCAGTGTAGTGGTTCACCATCGAATCCATCGCACCGGCGGAAACCCCGAAAAACAACCGGGGCTTGCCCAATTTTTTAAAATCGCGCAAATCGTCGCGCCAGTTGGGCTGCGGCACAATCGCCACTCGATAGCCATGCGCTTCGAGCACGCGCCCAATCACGGCAGCACCCATCGAAGGGTGGTCGATATAAGCATCGCCTGAAAAAATGATTACATCAATGTAATCCCATCCCAAATGGTCCACCTCCTTTTTTGTGGTGGGTAACCATTGTCCTTGAATGCGATGTTCGTGTGTGTGATGCTGCCCTTTCATTCCGTTTGTTGTTCAATTTTTTGTTTGAGTTTGATGATTTCGTCGCGGTATTGTGCGGCTTCAATGAAGCGCATTTCTTTTGCCGCTTTCACCATTTCGGCATTGAGCCGGTCGATAGCCTTTTGCAAATCGTTTTTGCCCATGTATTGCATCACCGGGTCGGCAGCGATGCCCGCAGTGGTGTTGAATTCAGCGTAGGTTTGCTGTTGCAAGGGCGTGAAGTCCACCACATTGTTTTCGTATTTTCTGGCGTGTTTAGCCACTGCTTCGTTGGGCTGAAGTTCGGTATCCACCCCAATGATGGCATTTCTTGCCTTGATAATGGCTTGTGGTGTGATGCCGTGCTCCTCGTTGTATTTTAATTGGAGCGTGCGTCGGCGTTCGGTTTCATCGATGGTTTTCTTCATAGATGCCGTGATGGTGTCGGCATACATGATTACTTCGCCATTGAGGTTGCGCGCGGCACGACCGGCAGTTTGGGTGAGCGACCGGTGGCTCCGGAGGAAACCCTCTTTGTCGGCATCGATAATCGCCACGAGCGACACTTCGGGTAGGTCGAGACCCTCGCGCAGGAGGTTCACCCCGATGAGCACATCGAGTGCCCCGGCGCGCAAGTCGTCGAGAATTTGTATGCGGTCCATGGTTTCCACATCGCTGTGCATATAAGCGCATCTAATGCCGATTCTGCCCATATAGGCGCTCAATTCCTCCGCCATACGCTTGGTGAGGGTGGTGACCAAGGTGCGTTCGTGGCGCTCAATGCGGAGTTGAATTTCTTCGAGTAAATCGTCGATTTGTCCGCGCGAGGGTCGAACGGTGATTTTGGGGTCGAGCAAGCCCGTGGGGCGGATAATTTGCTCCGTCACCACACCACCGCTTTGCATCAGTTCGTAGTCGGCAGGGGTGGCACTCACGTAGATGGTTTGTCCGGTGATGGCTTCAAATTCCTCGAAGCGCAGCGGGCGGTTGTCGATGGCAGCCTCCAATCGGAAACCATAGTTCACGAGGTTGGTTTTCCGGCTCAAGTCGCCGCCATACATGGCTCTGATTTGTGGCACCGTTACATGGCTCTCGTCGATGATGGTGAGAAAATCGTCGGGCATACAGTCGAGCAGGCAGAAGGGTCGCTGACCGGCTTCTCTGCCATCGAAGTAACGCGAATAGTTTTCGATGCCGGAGCAGTAGCCCACTTCGCGAATCATTTCCAAATCGTATTCCACCCGCTCTTTCAGGCGCTTGGCTTCCACGGGGCGTGCTTCGCGATAGAATGCATCCACCTGATTTGCCAAATCCACGCGAATGTGCTCAATCAGTTGTGGCAACTGCGATTTTTCAGCCACAAACACATTGGCGGGGAAAATTTTGAATTGATTCATGGTGCGCCCGGTGGGCAGCTGTGTGGTTTTGTCTAATTCGTCGATGCTTTCAATTTCGTTGCCCCAAAAAATCACGCGCAGAATGATTTCCTCGCTTGCCAAAAACACATCCACGGTGTCGCCTTTCACCCTGAAGTTGCCCATGGCGGGCTCCATTTCGTTGCGTGAATAGAGCGCATCCACCAATTGCCGGAGAAATTCGTCGCGTCCGATTTGCTGCCCCACGGCAATGTCGATGGCATTGTTTTTGATATTGTCGGGATTGCCCATGCCATAGATGCAACTCACCGTTGCCACCACAATCACATCTCTGCGGCCGGAGAGCAGCGAAGTGACCGTGCTGAGGCGCAGGCGGTCGATTTCCTCGTTGATTTGCAGGTCTTTTTCTATGTATTTGTCGGAGGAGGGAATATAGGCTTCGGGCTGATAATAGTCGTAGTACGACACAAAATAGTGCACCGAGTTTTCGGGGAAAAAGGTTTTGAATTCACTATAGAGCTGGGCGGCAAGCGTTTTGTTGTGCGACAAAATGAGCGTAGGTTTTTTCGTACGCTCAATAATGTTCGCCATGGTGAACGTCTTGCCGGAGCCCGTCACCCCGAGCAGCGTTTGGTAGGGCACCCCTGCCATCACGCCGTTGGTTAATTCTTCAATGGCGTTTGGCTGGTCGCCTGTGGGGGCATATTCTGAATGAAGTTTGAAATCCATCGCAGCAACTATAAATGAAATGAATCGCAAATTTACGATTTTTTCCTCACTTCGCCATCACGCAAGGCTCACAAATTACGGTTTCACCATCACTTTCATTGCTTGGGTGGGGGTTCGCAGGATGTAGATGCCGGGGTTAAGCGCTTTGTTGTGGCTGCCTTTGGGCAAGGTGGCGTGGCATCTGCCATCAATGCTGAATATGGTCACCGGCTCTTCGCTGCAGATGGTGAGGCATTCACCCGCTTGACTCACCTCCAACCGAAGCGCAGTGGGTGCGGTGATAGCCACCACTGCGGAGGGCTCAAAGCACTCAATTTTCAGGCAGTCGAAATGCCATGGTCCGCATAGCGAAGTCAGTCGCAGAGTGTGGTGTCCGGCGCTGATGTGGATGTTGCGATAATCGGGCTCTTCGCTATAATAGGCGCTACCGGTGTTGTTGCCACCTGCCAAGGGCCACGTCCACAGTGTGTCGGTTTGAAGCGCACCATCGTGTAGGGTAGAGGTCCAGTTTTCCGGTTTGGTGAGCACCTTGTTGAAATTGGTGCCGCGAGCTTGATATGCTTCGGGTGCTATGGGGCGTGCCACTTGCGTGGTGGGCAAATTTTCGCCATCGAGGGCAAGCACCATGGCGCCGGCATATTGGCGAGGCCAATTGAGATTGGGCTCTTCGGCAATGATATAGCGCTCGCTTCCGGGGGCATAACCGGTGCCGGCTGCCACACCCCATTCGCTCCACACTGCGCCGTGGTGCACCGAGATGTTCACTTCGAGCGGAGTTTGGGCTTCGAACGAATAATTCAGCCAGCAACCCCAGTTTTCTTCCGCCATTTCACGGCTGATGGTTTTTGCCGATTCATCCAGCCACTTGTTGAGGGTGTAACTGTTCCAATCCGCGCCCATATTTGCGATGCCTATGCCACCGCTATAGCTGGCTCCTTGCCAGAAGGAAAGCTGTTCGCTGTCGGGGCGATAATCGCCTGCAGATGTGCCTTGGCGTGCGCTGTAGCCCACACCCAAGCCGCCTTCGTCGTAGTCTTCCGCTTCAAACACATACACCTTGTTCGACGTTAGCGAGCGTCCTTCCCCTTCGGCAAGCATAAAAATGTCGCGCCAATCGGTGATGCCCAAAATGCTCTTGTAGGGGTTCATCACTTCGTCTTCTCTTTCCGATGCCGCGGCTTCCCACACATACCACACCGGCTTTTTGCCGCCCGGATTGTCGGCATCGTCAGGGAAGAAGTGCAACCCTATGCGCAATCCGTCTTCC
Organism: bacterium; assembly: GCA_004559845.1. GTDB lineage: Bacteria > Bacteroidota > Bacteroidia > Bacteroidales > Muribaculaceae > Sodaliphilus. Next base: position 1,145 of record SFWW01000101.1, on the reverse strand, counting down.
ACACGGTTGTCCATCCAGTTGTGCCACATAAAGGCATCAATGCCTTCCAGGGCATTGGCTTTTTTCCACGCCCAACAGCCACCGGCAGCTTGATGTGCCAAATCGGTTTCGCTATAGGAAGGAGAATTGGTGCCGTTTTCCGAGAGAAACAGGTTGCGCTTCACACTGCCTTGGTATCGATTTTCGTCAGCCAAAATCCAATCGTTGATTACTTCAAGGTTTTTGAAGGTCACATAGGAGGACTTTTGGTTGTAGGTGGATTGGGTATCGTTGATCCAAAAATCAGGTTTGGAGAGATTTTGAGGGTAGGGGTGATGTGCCACTCCCCACCAGAAATCGCCTTCCACTTGGCTGTAGCGCACCGTTTGCTCCAGCATATTTTTGGTGGAATAGCCATCTGCTCCGTAGGTCCAGCTGTGGGTGTAGGAACCCAGCACCGAGGCATTTTGGTCGTATTGGCGCACGATATTGTAGCACATTCGCATCGATTTCAAGTATTCATCGATATACACCATTTCGGGTGGATTTCCCATATTGGTCCATGTGGTGGCCATATCCACCTCGTTGTGCATAATCCAGTGTTCAATGCGACCGTGTCCGCTACCATTGTATCGGCTTGCCAAATAGTTGAGGATGGCGGCATAGGCGTTCACACTCTCCATGGTGGTCATATTGGGCATACTGTAGTAGCCGCCGTTGTTGTCGGGATGCACCAGCACCGGTGTCATCGATGCGTCGGATGCCCATATCGGGATGAGCACGATGGCGCTCACCGCTATGCCGTGTTGCTCGTAGAAGGTGAGGTGATGGTCCCAAGCGTCGATTTCGCCGCCATTGATATAGTATTGTTTGCCACCGTAGATGTATGGAATATTGTTGCCGAAAATCGGGTTTTGTGCAATGAATTGGTTGAACACCCAGTTGCAAGTTATGTTTTTGGCATTGAGGTCCACCAAATCTTGCATATACGTTTCGCCCAATCCGGCGCCCACGCCTTTCTTATTAGCCGGCACCAGGCGCTCCGGCGAAGAAATGGCTACCACTTCGTCGGCATAGCGTGCGTGGCTGAGCAAGGTGTCGGTTTCGCCCAAATTGCCCACAATTGCCCACTTCGAGAGCAAGCGGTCGTAGGTAAAACCATCGTA
>SFWW01000100.1 GCA_004559845.1 bacterium | reverse complement strand
TTACACGCTTTCCAGGCGTGCCTCTTCAGCCACTCGAGCATCACTCCTTGTGGTTTGCGAGTGCAAAGATAGTGTTTTTTATTTGATTTTCGCAAAAAATCGGTAAATTTGTGTGATGAAAGTTGAAAAAAATCATATTTCGGTGGCTGATGTGGTGGATTCGGGCGATTCTGCGATGGTTGGTTTCGTGTCGGATGTGCTGGGGTTTGTGCCTTTTGCGCCTACTGCTGAGCAGATGGATTTGCTGGTGGGGTTTGGGCATTTTATGCTGTATGGCGGTGCGGATTCGGTGATGCTGGTGAATGGGTATGCGGGCACGGGTAAGACGTCGATGATTGGTGCTATGGTGAAGGCGCTTTCGAGTCGGGGGAGGAAGGCGGTGCTTTTGGCGCCTACGGGTCATGCGGCGAAGGTGTTTACGGAATATGCGGGGCGTGGTGCGCTGACGATTCATCGGAAGATTTTCAGGCAGGATGGTTATTTGGCTGAGGGTTTTTCGGTGGCGGAGAATAAGCACAGGGATACGATATTTTTTGTGGATGAGGCGTCGATGATTTCGAATGGCGGTGAGGGGATGGTGTTTGGCACGGGCCGCTTGCTTGATGATTTGATTCACTATGTGTATGGCGGTGTGGGGTGTCGCTTGGTGCTGATGGGCGATGTGGCGCAGTTGCCTCCGGTGGGTCAGCGTAGCAGTCCGGCGTTGGATGCGGAGGTGCTTCGCTCGTATGGGCTACGGGTGTGTGAGCGGCGTTTGACGGAGATTGTGCGTCAAGCCACGGAGAGTGGTATTCTGTTTAATGCCACGATTTTGCGGAATGTGATGGGCAGTGGCGAGCTGAGAGCGCCTCGGCTGGAGTTGCAGCGTTTTGCCGACATTGATGCCATCACGGGAGAGTTTTTGCTTGAAACCATTAGCGATTGCTATGACCGTGATGGCATGAGCGAAACCATTGTGGTGACGCGCAGCAATAAGCGTGCGTCGATTTTTAATCGGGGGATTCGCAATAGCATTTTGTATAGAGACGATGAATTGGTGAGCGATGATATGCTGCTGGTGAGCAAAAACAATTATTTTTGGGCACAGGATTATGAGCAAATCGATTTCATTGCCAATGGCGATATGATGCGAGTGAAGCGCGTGTGGGGCGAAGTGGAGCATCGCTATGGCTTGAATTTTGCGAATGTGACGGTGGAATTTCCGGAGTATGGCGATTTGGAGATGGATGTGAAAATTATTCTCAATTGCCTTGGGAGCGACACGCCGGCGCTGACGGCTTCGCAACAGGAGATGCTCTATAGGGCGGTGATGGCAGAGCTGTGTGGCGACAAGCGCACCCGCTATCGCGCGCTGAAGCAGCATCCGTATTTTAATGCTTTGCAAGTGAAGTATGCCTATGCGCTCACGTGCCATAAGGCGCAGGGCGGGCAGTGGAAGAATGTGTTTGTGGATATGGGAGCCATAATGGCTGATGCATTCACCCAGCTTGATTTCTACCGCTGGCTCTACACCGCCATCACCCGTGCTCGCTCACAAGTGTGGCTCATCAACTGCCCATTGCCCACCGATGGTGCGCTGCAATAGGGGGCTACGGGTTGGCGTCTTGCATATTGATGCTGAGCACGGAGTCGGGTTGCTCTATAGGCACCTCGCCCATCAGCAAAAGTTCTTCGGTGGAATCGGATGCTGAAGCATTGGGCGAAGGACACTTTTTCTCATCCACCACGGTGGTGACTTGATTGGGTTGAAAGTTAGTGGCAGGCACATCGCCGCCATTGGCAGAGCGTGTGCCGCATCCGGGAAGTGCAGCCACAATCGAGCCCATGATGCCGGCAATGGCGATGCGCGCGCCGCTTTTCTTTTTGCGGTTGAGTTCTTGTTCCAAATAGCGCACCTCCTCTTCACACTTAGGGCAAGTGCCGAGGCATTCACCCTTGTGGGAGCATTGGCTCGTTACAAATTCTATATCATTCGCCTTAGCAATTTCGTGGCGGATTTGCTTCAAAATTTCGCATTTTTTCTTACCGTTGGTCATAAATCACTTTTCTTTACAAGATAAACATTTGCATCAGATGGGGCAAGCCCCACTGCAAAGATAGCACTTTTTGGGTGAAAAGCAAAAATGAAATTCGTCGGGGCTCCGCAAATTTCGGGGTAATAATTGGGTGGATTCGTAAAAAATGCCTAAATTTGAACTTTAACTCTCCATTTGATTCAAAATCGCTATGAGCAATATCAAAAAAATCGTTCTCACAGGCGGCCCATGCGCCGGCAAAACCACCGCTTTGGTGAAAATTATCGAGCATTTTTCAAGTAGAGGCTACAAAGTGTTTACCGTGCCTGAAGTGCCCACGCTCTTCTTGCAAGCAGGAATGGACTATCTGACCAAAAACCAAGCCCTCTTTTTTGAAGGCGAAAAAGCCACCCTTGAGGTGCAAATGGCTATGGAGCGCTCCTTTATGAAGATGGCGGAGCAATGCGAAGAGCCCACCGTGGTGATTTGCGACCGAGGCACACTCGACATCTCAGCCTATCTTTCGCCCGAAATGTGGGAAGAAATCACCTCGCTGTGCGGCACCAGTTCGGCAGAATTGCAGGAAAGTTACGATGCGGTGCTCCACCTGGTGTCGGCAGCCGACGGTGCCGAGCAATTCTACAACACCACCAGCAATGAAGTGCGCACCGAAGGCTTAGAGCTGGCACGCACGCTTGATAAAAAGGTGATTAACGCTTGGGCGGGACACCCCAACCTCCGCGTGATTAACAACCACGAGGACTTTGAGCATAAATTGCGCCGGGTGCTGCAAGAAATCAGCAATGTGCTCGAATTGCCACAGCCCATTGAAGAAAGCCGGAAATACATTGTGGAAGTGCAAGGCGACATAGAGGGCGCAGTGAAGAGCGAAATCACCCAAACCTACCTCGTGGCAGAGCCCAATTGCGAAGTGCGCCTCCGCCGAAGAGATTGGCAAGGCAAAGCAGTGTATATCCACACCACCACCAAGCGCATCTCTCACAATGAGCAATTGGTGACCGAGCGACAAATCAGCAAAAATCTCTACACCTCGCTCTTGCAGCAAGCCGACCCCTATCGACAAACCATCAAAAAGACGCGATACAGTTTTATTTGGAAAGGGCAATACTTCGAGCTTGATTCCTACATCAGCCCCTACCCCGGATTGGTGATGCTCGAAACCAAAGACGTGGCAAAGGGCGAAGCCGTGAAATTTCCTCCCTTCCTCAGAGTGCTGGAAGATATCACCGGCAATAAAAAATACTACAACTACACCATGGCGGTGAAAAATAAATAATCTCCCTCTCCATATGGCGCGCATCACATTCATCCTGCTCATCGCATTAGTCAGTTTTATCGGCTTAGCGCAAACGCCCGCCGACCACGTAATTGCCATTAATGGCATCACCACCCACTACACCACCGCCGGGCCCGACACCGGACCCGCCGCCATTATGATTCACGGCAACGGAGGTTCCTACCGCGATATGGCAGAAGCCACGGCAGTGATGGCAGAAGCCGGCTACCACGTGTTTGCCCTCGATTCCAGAGGACAAGGACAAAATGCGCCGGTGAGCGAATACCACTATGTGGATATGGCCCACGATGTGAACGCCTTTATCGAAGCACTCCGGCTTCAGCAGCCCGTGGTGCTGGGATTTAGCGACGGCGGCATCATCGCCATAGAATTGGCACTCCTCCACCCCGGAAAGGTGAAAGCCATCGCCACCTGCGGCGCCAACGTGCAGCCCGACGGCATTCAGCCACAGCTCTTTGCACAATTCAAGCAGAGCGTGGACGACGCCATTCGAGCCGGAAAACAAGTGCCGGCGCTCACCAAAATGATGCTCGACGAGCCCAACATCACCGCCGAGCAATTACAAACCATCAGCATCCCGGCATTGATTATGGCAGGCGAAAACGACCTCGTGACACTCGACCACACCGCACACATTCACCGATGCATAAAAGGTAGCACCATGCTCATCCTAGGAGGCGAAGACCACGGCTCCTACGTGCTCTCCGGCAAAGCCGCCCGCCACTTCCTTCACTTCCTCCACCCCGAAAAATGAGTCACCGATGCGAGGCATAAATTGTTGAGATTTAGAGCAACGGGGATTGACCCTTTGCACGAAAAATTGCGATTGGAGCAGGTGTAGAGCAGGGTTGCCGAATTTAGGTTTTAAAAAAAGAAGATGCTATGGCAGAAACATTGAAAGATAAAACGGCTAAGAATCTGTTTTGGAGTGCGATGAACAATGGCACGATGCAGGTGCTGAATTTGCTGATTGGCATTTTCCTGGGTCGTTTGCTTTCGCCGGGCGAATATGGCTTGGTGGGCGTGCTCACCATATTCACGCTCATAGCAGGCAATTTGCAGAGCAGCGGTTTCACGCAGGGGCTAATCAACTTAAAGCAACCCACTGCCCGCGACTACAATTCGGTGTTTTGGTTCAATATTTTGGCGAGCTTTTTCATCTACGCAGTGCTCTTTTGCTGCGCTCCGCTCATTGCCGCCTTTTTCCATCAGCCGGCGCTGGTAAAGCTATCGCGGGTGGTGTTTTTGAGTTTTGTGATTTCATCGTTTGGCATTGCGCATGCAGCCTATATGAACAAGAATTTGATGAACAAAGAGCAAGCGTTTATCAATTGCTTGGCGCTGGCAGTGTCGGGCGGTGCGAGTATCACGCTGGCTTTCAACGGCTATTCGTATTGGAGTTTGGCATGGCAGCAAATCATCTACATCAGTGTGCTGAATGTGGGCAGGTATTATGTGGTGCCTTGGCGCCCATCGTTTGCCATTGATTTTGGTCCGGTGAAGGGAATGTTTCGCTTTAGCGTAAAGATTTTATTCACCAACATCATCAACACTTTGAGTAGCAACATCCTCACTTTTATTTTCGGCAGGTATTTTGCCATCAAGCAAGTGGGCAATTACACGCAAGCCGCGAAGTGGAACACGATGGCAAATTCATTTGTGGCAAACACCCTGTGGCAGGTGGTGCAAACGGTGCTGGTGGCTGCCGGCGACGAGCGAGAGCGCCGATGCCGAGTGTATAGAAAAATGATGCGATTCACGGCATTTATGTCGTTTCCGCTCATGTTTGGCTTGGCATTGGTGGCTGAAGAATTGATATTTTGCACCATAGGCGAGCAATGGGCTGATAGTGTGCCTCTGCTCCGCATTTTGTGCCTATCGGGTGCCTTTGTTCCATTCTACACCATGTATCAAAACCTTGCCATCAGTAGCGGTCGGAGCGACTTGTATTTGTGGTGCAATGTGGCGCAAATTGTGCTGCAAGTGGTGGTGATATTGCTCTTCAAGCCCTTAGG
>SFWW01000010.1 GCA_004559845.1 bacterium | reverse complement strand
GGTTCCGGCAGGAGTGGCGCTTTGCTTTTGAGTGTAGGCAATCGTTTTGTTCACATTCACTTGATTCACCGTATAGGCTTCCACGCCCGAAGCGTCCCAGTCCACGGGATGGGCGATGCAGATGGCTTCGGCGGTGTTGGTAGATTTGAAGAAGGCGTTGAGGCGCTCTAATGGTGTGCCGGGCTCGGCGGGGAAAGGAATCCAATTTTTGATAGATGATTTATAACGGGCATACAGATTCCACGGCACATAGCAGGTGAATCCCGATGCGTTCAAGCCGTAGAAATCGGAGTTGAAAGACGGGAAAGAAGCATCGCTAAGCAACACTAATTCAGTGAGTTTTTGAGCATTCACAAAAGCCCATCTGCCGATTTCGGTGCAAGAAGCGGGAACATTGAAAGCAGTGACACCGGAATTGTAGAACGCGTAGGCACCGATGCGCTGAATGAGCGGATTGTTGCGCAATCTCACATCCATTTGTGAGGCGCCATGAAGGAGGCTGTCGCCTAATTCGGTGATGAGGTATTTTTTATTGTTGTAGGATTCGAATCGGTCGGCGGTAAACATATTGCTGGTGCTACTTGCGATTTGCGGTCCGTACACATATTTTGCTTTGCCGTCGTAGGTCACGCCATCCACTTCCACGGGGGAGGTGTTGGTCACGGTGAGGTGGTAGATGGAGTTGGGATTATCGCCGTAGGCAAAGTCGTAGGCACCGGCCTTCACATTGAGGGTGCCCCACTTGCTATTGTTTTTGTATTGCTGCACTTGTCCGGTGGGCACATAGAGTGTGCACGAGGTGGGCACATCGGTCAGCACCCAATTGGAGGAATTGGCAGCCCAATCATTGTTGAGGTAAATTTGGGAAAGCATAGTGTTCCATCCCAGGGCATTCGAGCCGATGCTTTCCACCGACGATGGAATTTGGATGGTAGTGATTTTGTTGCCGATGAGCGAATTAATGCCAATGCGCTTCAATCCGTAAGGCAAATACAGTTCACCCTCAATACCGCACTTATACAAGGAATAAGCGCCAATCTCTTTGAGGTTTTTGTTCGGCTTTAAGCCGGAGATGTAGGATTGATTGTAGAAAGCGTAATCGCCGATAGTTTCCACATTGTCGCCCAGCTCAACGGAGAGGGGTGAAGTCATATCATCGACCATCACCTTGCCATCGATGCCGGTCACGGCGTAGTTCTTGGAATCGTAGGTCATCGAAGCGGGAATCTGAAGGGTGGCTTCTTGACTCGGGGCTTGCTGATGGGTGAGCTTCATCGTGCCATCGTAGGCGGTGCCATTGATGGAGGTGGGTTCGGTGCTTGTGATGGTGAAGCCGGTGCGCACACTGCTCAAAGTGCTGCCGGTAGCGGCTTTGGTGCACACTGCGCCCACATCGTAGGAGCCTTCGCGAATAGATACACAGTCTTTCCAATAACGTGCAGCCTGGTATTTGCTCACAGCGCCATAAGGCACATACAATTGAGTGGAACTTAATACTGTATTAACATCATTCAGAACAGGAGGTTCGGGAAGATTGATATAAAGTTTTTTAACGGTTGTATGCTCAAATGCCATTTCACTAATGTCTGTGACAGAACTTGGTATCTTCACTTCATCAATATGGTGGAAGACACCCCTGCCAACACGCTTCACTCCATAAGGCAATCTGAGAGTTCGCACATAATTGCAGTTGTAAAATGCATCTTGGGCTATTTCTATCAAATTTTACGGAAACATATATTCATATAATGCTTCGTTCGGGTAGCCTCCCGGGCATTTTAGCAACCGCAAGGATTGTGGCTGTTCATCGATTGCTTCATATAATATACCACCCATAGACTGGTATTTAGTATTTCCATCTTCCACCACAATTGATGCTAAATCGTTACATAACCATAGCGCAGCTCCAGAACAGAATGTAACACTTTTAGGAATGGTAATTCCAGTGATAGCAGCATGACAAAAACTATATTTTCCAATTGAAGTTACCGTGCTACCTAAATTCACATTGGCAAGGTTGAAACATTGGTCAAATGCACTTGGTTCTATCATAGTGAGGTTGGTGGCATCCGACAAATCGAGCGATTTGATAGATTTATTGACAAAACAGGCTTTATATGCCACCGAAACCAATTTGTAAGTGTAGCCGCCTACGGAATAGGTGGCAGATGGCTTATAGGCATCTGTGTCTTTCAAGTTCAAGCCCACCATCGAAATTTCGCCCGCAGAACCAAGTGTAGGTGCCTTAGTAACGCAAAACATACTACCATCTGGAGCAGAAAAATCATGGCAATTGCTGCTTTGATCAATTGCAAAACGGGAATAAACCGGAGATGCAGCAAAATTAGCTGCACAATCAGAGACGGTTTTGGGCACAATGAGATGCATATCCGAATTATTAGGGAATGCATTTGTTGATGTGGTGAACGATGATGGGTCGGGATTGGCAATATACACGGATTTGAGCGCCGAGCATCCCATGAATGCGCCACTCGAAATATTGGAAATGGAGCTTGGAATGTGCACCGACTCGAGGTTCGTACAGTTTTGGAAAGCCCAAACACCGATGTCGGTAATGCCATAACCGATGTTGGCGCCGGTGAGGTTGGTGGCATCAGCAAATGCCTGCATATCAACCTGCTTCACACAATAAGTGGCGCCATTGTAGGTGATGGTGGTGGGAATGTAGAGCAAGAGATCTGATTTTGCCTTGCCGGCATCGCTCAATCCGGTTACCCACACACCGGGATAAGAAGATCCGCGAACACCATAGCTCTTTAACACATACGTTAAATCGTCCACCGAAAAAGAGTCGCCAATCGAGAGCGCGGAGGCGCAAAGCGCCATCAGAGCGAACACGGTGGAAAGGAAAAATTTTTTCATAATCTGGTATATTTTTAATTCATAAAATTCACTACGGTGCAAGTTTTGCCCCAAAAGTTTTTTATGAGGTGATAATAAATGGTATACTTTTTCGCAAATTTACAAAAATAATTGATATTGTAAAATTTTTATGGCAAATTTTTACCGGATGTTAGCACGGCTCGAGCCGTGAGTGGGCAAAAGTTTTTTTTTCGGGGGGAATGGTGAAAGTGCCGGTGAAAAATCGTAATTTTGCAAGCAGATATGACACGGATATGTTTTTTACTATTGGCAGTAGCGCTGCTGTCGGGATGTGGTGGCGGTACTGCAAAGCAGGTCGACACAGCGGCTCAAAAACAAGCGCAATTGCTCACTATGGAGCAGTGCCGCGGCTATCTGAAAGTGGATATCACCGACCCCTGGCATGAGGGTAAGGTGCTGCACACCTATCTGCTCGTGCCGCGCGATTCGGCGATGCCGCAATCGCTTCCTGAAGGCACCGTGGTGCGCACGCCCATCACCCATGCGTTGGTCTTTAGTGAGGTGCACACCGGTTTGCTGCGCGAATTAGGCTCTTTTTCGGCAGTGAAAGGCGTGTGCGATGCCCATTATTTCACCGATGCCGAGGTGCTTGAAGGCATTAAAAGCGGTGCGATTGCCGACTGTGGCAATTCCATGATGCCCACCATCGAAAAGGTGATAGCCATGCACCCCGATGCCATTTTGCTATCGCCCTACCAAGATGCGTCGTATGGGCAAATTGAAAAAACCGACATACCCATTATAGAATGTGCCGACTATTTGGAATATTCGCCGCTCGGTCGTGCCGAATGGATGAAATTCTATGGCGCGCTCGTTGGTAAAAAAGCCATGGCAGATAGCCTGTATGAGGCGGTGGCAAGCAGGTATCGTGCCATAATGCAGAAGGCAGCCAAGGCATCCACTCGTCCGTCGGTGATTACCGAAATGGTGATAAATGGCATTTGGGCGGTGCCCGGTGGCAATAGTTATATGGCAAGCATCATAGCCGATGCGGGCGGCTCCTATCCGTGGGCTGCTGACACAAGCACCGGTTCGCTCTCGCTCGATTTCAATCAAGTGTTGGCTAAGGCGCAAAAGGCGGATTATTGGTTTGTGAAATGGACCGGAATTCATTCGCTCCAAGTGCTAAAAAGCCACTACGCGCTCAATGCCAATTTTGAGGCATTTAAGCAAAAAAAAGTGTGGGCATGCGACACTGAGCAGACCCACTTCTTTGTGCGCATTCCATATCACCCCGATTTGCTGTTGAGCGAATTTGCCGCCGTGCTTCATCCCGATTTGTTTCCTCAAGTGCAACCCCAATTTTATAAGCGTTTGAATTGATGAAAAATAGTTCCTCCTCTCGGTACGCCTGTTCGGTGGTGGTGTTAGCGCTCTTGCTGGTGGTGCTGGCAGCAGCCTGTTTGATTTTCGGTTCAGTGGATATTGACGTAGCCTCGGTGGTGCGCATCGCCATAGGGCAAGATAGCGACAATGAAGCGTGGAACATTATCGTGCGTCAAACTCGTATCCCTATGGTGATTACCGCTGCTTTGGCAGGTTCTGCTTTAGCGATTGCCGGACTCCTACTCCAAACCACCTTCAACAATCCCCTTGCCGGTCCCTCCATACTCGGTGTGAGCACCGGCGCCGGATTGGGCGTGGCGGTGGTGATGCTTGCCATGGGCGGTAGCATCGGCAAAATGCTTGGCGACGTGGAAGTGGGCGGCTATGTTGCCACCTTAGGCGGCGCCTTTTTGGGTGCGGCGGCTGTGATGGCATTGCTCATCGTGTTTTCGTCGATAGTGAAAAGCAACACGATGCTGCTCATTATCGGTATGCTGGTGAGCTATTTGGGCTCCAGTGTGGTGCAATTGCTCAATTCCATTGCTTCCGAAGAAAGCATCCACAGCTATGTGACATGGGGTTTTGGCACCTTTTCCGGCGTCACCACGGCGCAATTGCCGCTTTATGTGGCACTGATTGCCTTTGGCTTGCTGTGCTCCGTGCTGATGGTGAAGCCGCTCAACGCCTTGCTGTTGGGCACCCGCTATGCCGAAAATTTGGGCGTGAACACCCGGCACACGCGCATGGCTTTGCTGATGGTTACCGGTCTGCTCACCGCTGTGGTCACAGCCTATTGCGGACCTATCGGTTTTCTCGGTTTGGTGGTGCCTCACATATCGCGGTTGATGCTCTCCACTTCCAATCACAGTCGGCTCTTGCCGGTCACCATACTTGCCGGTGCCGATATGGCACTGCTGTGCACCTTGGTGAGTGTGGGTGGCGACCACGGCGTGATACCCATCAATGCCATCACCCCGGTGATAGGCGTGCCCATCATTATCTACATCATCATCAATCGCCGAAAAATCCAATATTTCAATTAGCAAATTCCTACTTTTCTTTTTCGAAATCATCATCCTGCAATGGCAATTTTTTCTACACAGCAACTATCGGTGGGATATACCCAAGGTGGGGAAACCACCACTTTGCTCAGCAATTTGAATCTTTCGCTTGAAAGTGGCGAACTGGTGGCTCTGTTGGGACAAAACGGGGCAGGAAAGAGTACGCTGATTAAGGCACTCACTTTTGCCACAAAACCCATAGAGGGGAAAATCTTGCTCCACGGAGTGGATTTCAACACCATCACACAAAGCGAACGAGCCAAACTCTTGGCTATCGTGTCGACCGAACGCATTCACGCCGGAGCGCTCACGGTGAGCGAATTAGTGGCACTCGGACGACAGCCCTACACCGGCTTCTTGGGCAGATTGAGCGCCGACGACCACGCCATAGTGGCTGATGCCATCCACAGTGTGGGTATGGACCACAAGGCGAAAAGTTATGTGGCAAATTTGAGCGATGGCGAGCGGCAAAAGGTGATGATTGCCCGCGCCTTAGCCCAGCACACGCCCATTATCGTGCTCGACGAACCCACCGCTTTCCTCGATGCGGCAAGCCGAATCGAAACCCTCCAACTCCTTGCCTCGCTTGCCCACGACCAAGGTAAAGCAATCCTCTTGTCTACACACGATATTTCGCGCTCGCTGATGCTCACCGACCGACTGTGGGTCATCACCCGCAATCGCCAACTCTGCACCGGACCCACTGCCCGCATGATGCAAAGCGATGCCATGAACCGGGTGTTTGCCAATCCGAATATCACGTTCAACCCCAATCACTGTGATTATGAAGCCACAAAAAATTGAAATCTCTGCCGAAGCACGCATCGAAATAGAAAAAATGATGTCGGGCAATATGTATGATGCCACCTCCAATCAAGCCTTACTCCATATCCTCAACCAAGCGCACAACCGCTGCTACGACTACAACCAACTCCGCCCCACCGACCACGAGCAGCGCACCGGCTTGATGCGCGCTCTATTGGGCAAAACCGGCGAGCACTTCAAAATCATCAGCCCTTTTTTGTGCGACTACGGATTCAATATAGAAATAGGGGAGAACTTCTTTGCCAACACGAATTTAGTGATTCTCGACGAAGCAAAAGTGCGCTTCGGCAACAATGTGTTTATAGGTCCGAATTGCTCCTTCTACACCGCCGGACACCCATTGGATGTGGAGCGTCGAAATGCCGGGCTGGAGTATTCGCTACCCATCACCGTAGGCAATGATGTGTGGTTTGGCGGAGGCGTGACCGTGGTGCCGGGCGTAAGCATCGGCGATGGTGCCGTGATAGCCGCCGGTAGCGTGGTAGTGCACGATGTGCCCGCCCACACCCTCGTGGCAGGCAACCCCGCCCGCCCCATCAAAAAAATTTGAAGGGTTTAGCTGTTAGGAGTAAAGGAGTTCAGGCGATAGCTGTAGTTTTACGATGAGCAGTGCAGTGATTTCCATTTGTGAAATGCATCTTGGTGCCTTCTGTGGTGTGGAAAATGATTAATGTCTGTGAAAATGGGGGAGTGTTTGGAGTATTTTTTGTAAATTCGCAATTTATTGAGCTTTTGCTCGTTATTTTGTATGAAAAATAAACGGTGAATTCGATATGGAAAAAATCAAAGTAAAGATAGTGAATAGTTCGGGCAATGCGCTTCCCGCCTATGGCACCCCACTGAGCGCAGGTATGGACCTTCGTGCGTGGCTCAATGCCCCCGTCACCCTTCAGCCTTTAGAGCGCCGACTCATTCCCACCGGTGTGAAAATTGCGCTGCCGGAAGGCTACGAATGCCAGTTGCGTCCGCGTAGCGGTTTGGCGCTTAAGCGAGGACTCACCTTGCTTAATACGCCCGGCACCATCGATGCCGACTATCGCGGCGAAATTGGCGTGATAGTAGTGAATTTAAGTAATGAGCCCCAAACCATCGAAAATGGCGAACGCATCTGCCAAATGGTGGTGGCGCGTCACGAAACGGTGGAGTGGGAGGCTGTGACCGACCTCGACGAAACCGAGCGCGGCGCAGGCGGCTTCGGACATACGGGCACAAAATAAGCGGCTCTAAACGAACAGAAGTGAAAGAAACTGCAACGAACGCGTTTGTTTTTGCTTCCGATGGTTGTTGTTACAAAATTAATTCATTTTGTTCATGTTTGGCAAAAATCACATCAAATGGTGGAGTGTGGCTCTCATGCTGATAGCCATGGCTTTGCCTTTTGCCATTCGCGGTTCGGCTTCCAAAAAAGAGGGCATTACACAAGCCAATCGCGTGAAGGCTACCTATGTGCTGATGGAGGCACAGCGTCAGCATTTTTTGGAACACGATGATGCCTTCTATCATCTCATCGCGTATGCCTATTCCCTCGATTCTACCAACACCTCTATCGCTTTCTATATGGGGGTGGCTAAGTTTGAACGCACATCGTTTGAGCATACCGACGAATTGACTGCCGCACTGGCGCAGATGCGCAAACATGTGGAGGCGCATCCCGAAGATAAATATGAAGCAAGCCTCTATGCCCATGCGGCTTTTTTAGTGAATCAATATCAGGAGGGATTGCGCGTGCTCAACATTCAGCACCAACTCCATCCACAAGACGATAATTTGCTCTCTACCATGGCTGATGCCTACGAGAAAACGAGCGATTACAAGAAGGCACTCGCCATCTACGATACCTTGCAGCAGTGGCAGGGGCAATCAGTAGAACTCTCTTCGGCAAAATTGAAAGCCTATCAAGCGCTCAACGACACCACCGGAGCCATCCACGAAATGCGCGCTCTATTGGCTTCGGCTCCCACCAATGCCGACTACAATTTGGCAATGGGTAAGATGCTCTTTATGTTTGGTTATCGCGACAGTGCAATGGTATACTACGATAAAGCACAGCAATATGAGCCCGACAATGGTCTTACTTATCTCACCAAAGCGGAATACTATCTCGCCCTTGGCGACACGCTCAACTACGACCGCCAAACCTATCAAGCACTGGTGTCGACCGACTTGGATGTGGAATCGAAATTGCAGATTCTTGTGAACTACACCAAAACCCTCCTCTCGGCGAAAGACACCACACACCGCACCGACCACCTCTTCGACGTGCTCATTGAGCAACATCCGCTTGAACCACAAATTCGTGTGCTCTATTCCGAATACTTGATGTTTATCGATAATAATGAAGGCGCTGCTGAGCAAATCGACTATGCGCTCAATCTCGACCCCACCAACGAAGAATTGTGGACGCGATTGATGGCTTACCACCTTTATGCCGGCAACTATGAGAAGGCCATTGAAGTGGGTGATAAAGCGATTCGGTTGAACCCCGATAATGTGGAACTTTATTCCTATCTCGGCTCGTCGTGCTATAGCGTGAAGCAATACGATAAGGCAATTGAGGTTTATGATAAAGCGCTTGCCATATTGGATAGCACCCAAGTGGACGACCGCTCCAATCTGCTGTCGGGCAAGGCTGACGTGAAATTTGCCATGGGCGACACCATTGCAGCCTTCGCTCTCTACGACCAATCGCTTGACCTCAATCCCGATAATCCGGGCACACTGAATAATTATGCCTATTTCTTGGCACTGAGCAATCGCGATTTGGATAAGGCGGAACGCATGAGCGCCAAAACCATCGTGGAGGATGCCGCCAATCCTACCTATCTCGACACCTACGCTTGGGTGTTCTATATGCGCAAAGAATACACCATGGCGCAACTCTACATCGAGATGGCAATCAACAACGAAGAGCAACCCACTTCTGAACTCTTTGAGCACTATGGCTACATTCTGCTCGCCAACGGCGATAAGCAAAAAGCCTTGGAGCAATGGCGAAAGGCGATTGAATTGAAGCCTGATAATGAACAACTGGTGAAACAAATTGAAATAATCTCAAACGAAAACGGCAACGAAAACGAAAACTAAAACTGCGATATGAATTTTTTGAAATTTGCAATATTTGCGATGGCTTTTGTGGGAGCGATGGCTTCCTGCGGAGCACATCAAGTGGCTACAGAAGGTAATAGCACGGCACCTAACCCCGTTGCCGTGCCTGAGGTGCAGCAAGTGAACCACGTGGCGAAAATAGCCCAATCATTTGGCGCATGGACTTCGCTCAAAGCTAACGGAAGTGTGGCGATAGGCGGCAAAAGTTCGCTCTCTTCGTCGATGCAGATGCGTATGGAGCGTGGCAAAAGTATCTACATCTCCGTTCGCCCTATGGGCATTATGGAGGTGGGGCGTCTCATTATCAAGGGCGATACGCTTTTGGTGATTGACAAAATCCACAAGCGATATATTTTGGAAAATGCCAAACTCCTTACTTCGGGCATTCCCGTGGATGTGAACACGCTACAAGACATCTTCTTGGGACGTGCTTTTGTGCTTGGCAAAGGCACGCTCAATGCGGCAATGAAGGATTTGGTGAGCGTGAGCGACGAAGATGGCGCCTATGTGATGCGAACCAAAGAGCAATTCAAGGGTTTTACCTACGCGTTCCGCTTCGATAAGGCTTACCATATCACCGCGCTGCAAGTGGTGCCCGGCTCTAATCCTGCCTCTGCCAACACCTATGCGGTGGACTACTCGAATGTGAAATCGTCGCTTGCCGGCTACATCGCCACGAAGGTGAAGGTGGAAACGCAAATCAGCGATGCAACAATGTCGCTTTCGCTGTCGTATAATGGCTTCACTTGGAATGAACCGGTGGAAATCGATGCCAAAATCCCTGCCAACTACACGCGGGTGTCGGGCAGCAGTTTGATGAACATTTTTTCAGCACAATGATTCGCATTATCCAATATCATTCCGTGTTTCACCGTGAGTGGGACGAATTTGTGGCTTCCTGCGTGAATGCCACTTTTATGCATCAGCGCCCCTATATGGACTATCACAGTAATCGATTCTCGGATTGCTCGCTGATGGCATACGATGAAGGAAAATTGCTGGCGGTGCTACCTGCCAATCGGAAACTCAGCACGCTCTACAGCCACCAAGGACTCACCTACGGTGGATGGCTCTATCGGCAGAAGCATTTCGATGGCACCGTGATGATGCAAATTATGGAGAGCACCATGGCGTGGATGAAAGCGCACAATGTGCGCACATGGTACTACAAACCCGTGCCGCACATCTATCACCGCTATCCGGCGGAAGAGGATTTGTATGCGCTGTTTCGTGTCGGTGCCACGCTCTGCGAGAGCAATCTGTCGACTTCGGTGCTGCTTTCCAATCCGCTGGCTTTCGACCGTGGCAATAAAAGCAGCGTGAATGCGGCGCAGAAGGCTGGCGTGGAAGTGCGCCAAAGCAGCGATTGGGAGGCTTATTGGCAGGTGCTGACCGAGGTGCTGGCTGCGCGTCACCAAACGGCGCCGGTGCATTCCGTGGAGGAAATGAAATTGCTTCACAGCCGTTTTCCCGACCAAATTCGCCTCTACACGGCATCGCTTGCCGGCCAACCGGTGGCTGGCGTGGTGATGTTTTATACCCACACGGTGGCGCATAGCCAATACATTGCTTCCAATGATGAGGGGCGCCGGGTGAAGGCGTTGCCGATGCTGTTTCATTACCTCATTGCCGAAGCTGCAAAAATGGGGAAAACCTACTTCGATTTCGGTATTTCTAACGAAAACCACGGTTTGCTGCTCAATGAGGGACTCTTGCAACAAAAATCGCGCATGGGTGGCAGAGGCATCGTCTACAATACGTATAAAATTCAACTACCGTTTTAGCGCGCCGTTTCTGTTTCTTTTTTGATTATCGCTATGGCATCACAAAATTCCATATCACGCATGGCTATGAAGGCAATGGGCATCTTTGGAGGTGTGCAGGTGATAGGCATTTTGTGTTCCATTGTGAGGAGCAAGTTGGTGGCAATTTGGATTGGTCCGGTGGGCGTGGGTTTGTTTGGCATTTTCAACCAAGCCCTTGAGATGCTCAACACTGCCACCAATCTGGGTGTGCGCCAAAGCAGTGTGCGCGACATTTCGCAAGCCTGCGAAAATGGCGAACACGGTGCTTTGAGCATTTCGCGTATGGTGACTGCCGTGAAGCGTTGGTCGCTGTGGTTAGGTTTGGCTGGCGTGGGCATTACGCTGGCATTGGCTCCATGGCTGAGCCGATTCACTTTTGGCGATGATAGCCACACGTGGAACTTTGTGGTGCTTTCGGTTGCGCTGCTGTTGATGGCGCTCACCAATGGGGAGTATGCCGTGCTGCAAGGGCTGTCCAAACTCAAGCGCTTGGCTAAGGCTTCGGTGTATGGCACGGTGTTGGGCTTCGCGCTATCGGTACCTATGTTTTATTGGATGGGGGAGTCGGGCGTGGTTCCCTCTATCATTGCTTACGCTGCCGGCGCTTTGCTTTTTGCTTGGCTCTTACGCGATAAGGATGTTCCCCGGGCAAAACTCTCAACGCGCGAAACCTTCACCATTGGCAAGGGTTTCGTGAAATTGGGTATCTACATGACGCTGGGTGTGCTGGTGGCACTGGTCACCTCTTATGTGTTTAATGCTTGGCTCAACCACATGGCGGGCACCGCAGAGGTGGGCTTCTATCAAGCGGGCTACACTTTGGTGAACAAATACACCGGCTTGGTGCTCTCTGCCTTAGGAATGGAGTATTATCCGCGCTTGGCTCGTGTGGCGAGCAGTCGCTTGCGGCTCACGGCGTTTGTTTCGCAAGAAGTGGCGGTGTCGATGCTTCTGATGGCGCCCATTTTGGCGTTGTTCATCCTGCTGCGCTCGTTTGTGGTGTGGCTGCTCTATGCACCGGAATTTGATGTAATCGTGATGTTTGTGAGTTGGGGTATGGTGGGCACGGTGTGGCGCACGCTTTCGTGGTGCATGGCTTTCGTGATTCTTGCCAAAGGCGATGGCAAATTGTTTTTCATCACCGAATTGGTGAGCGACCTCATCGGGTTTGCCCTCAATGTGTGGATGTATCAATTGTGGGGCATCACCGGCTTGGGCATCGCCTTTATGGTGTGGTATGTGGTCTACACCGCTATGATATATGTGGTGTATCGCTTCCACTATGGCTTGCGCTTGAGCACCACCGCCATAGCCACCACCATATTTGCCTTGCTGAGTGCATCAGCCGTGATGCTTGCCATGCACTTTGAACTCACCATGTCGGCGGTTGGCATTAGCGTGGCTGTGGTGCTGCTTTCGGGTATTATGCTGAAGCGCCAATGGAGCAGATAGAAAAAGTGGGGCGAACGTTTTGCGAGCGATAACTTCTTAACTTACAATCACCTTCCAGGGGGGGTAACTTGCGATGGGTAAGTAGTTAAAATGTAGTTAAAATTCACCGCAAAATTTGCAATATCAAAAATAGTTGCTATCTTTGCATCGAAATCAATAACGACAATGATGTGACGAGGGATCTCATGACAAATGAGATTCTTTCGTTTCTTTTACTAACTATTTTTTTACTTTTTTTACCATGGCTATCAGCTACATGACCCAAGAAGGGTACGACAAAAAGATGATGGAACTCAAGCACCTTGAGAGTGTGGAGCGCCCCGATGTGGTGCGTGCCATTCAAGAGGCGCGTGAAAAGGGTGACCTCTCTGAAAATGCCGAATACGATGCAGCAAAGGAGCGTCAGGGAATGCTCGAAGCTAAAATCGCTGAACTTAAAGCGCTCATCGCTAACGCACGTATTATCGACCAAACCAAGCTCCAAACAGAAGAAGTGGCGCTGCTCAACAAAGTGACTATCAAAAACCTTAAGAATAAAGCTACTATGACTTACACCATTGTGGGTGAGTCGGAGGCGAATCTGCGCGAAGGCAAAATCTCAATCACCACGCCCATCGCCAAAGGGCTACTCGGTCACAAAGTGGGCGATGTGGTGGAAGTGCAAGCGCCCGTAGGAAAAATGCAATTCGAAATTGTAGAAATCAGCATCTAATTGAATAGAAGTTAGAAATTTGAGATTAGAAATTAGAAGCAAATTGACTATCGTCTTAACTTCCAGCGAGCCCCGGCGAGCGATAACTTCTTTAACTTCTTAACTTCTGAAAAATAATTACAACTATGTCCTCAATTTTTAGCAAAATAGTGGCTGGTGAAATTCCAAGCTACAAATGTGCCGAAAACGAGCAGTTTTATGCGTTTCTCGACATTGCCCCCGTGAATGAGGGACACACTTTGGTGATTCCGAAGCGTGAGGTGAATTATATCTTCGACCTTGAAAGCGAGGAATATTCCCAACTGTGGGCGTTTGCAAAAAAGGTGGCTACTGCACTGAAGGCTGCCGTGCCTTGCCAACGCATCGCTGTGGCTGTGATTGGGTTGGAAGTGCCTCACTGTCATATCCACCTCGTGCCTATCCGCACAGAAGCCGATATGGACTTCCGAAACAAAAAACAAGTGCCTGCCGAAAAAATGGCTGAAATAGCCGCTAAGGTGTTGGAGGAATTCCAAAAATTGCCATAACCGCTACAATCCTTTTGATTATTCGCCATAACTTAATAATTGCCCTCGGAGCTTACATAGCTGCGAGGGCAATCTTTTGGGGCTTAGCATGAAATTACGATGAATGGATGCTTACAAATCATTGGTGATTGAAAATGCTTATATCAAGTGAAATAGCAGCATGCCTTCTGCCACTTGGCGTGCCACTGCTTCGCCCTTGCTTGCCTCCACAATGGCTAATGCAAATGCGGCGGCGGCAGCCGGACCGTTGCCCGTTACGATGTTGTTATCCACAGCCACCGGCTCTGTGCCCACAATAGCACCCGTCATGCCGCTTTCCATTCCCGGATAGCACACTGCGTGCTTGCCATCAAGTAGACCTAACGGACCGAAAATCACCGATGGTGATGCGCAAATGGCTGCAATTTTTCCGCCTTTGCCATGCTGTGCCACCAATGCATCGGTGAGGGTAGGGCAGGCGGCAAGGTTGCTTGCACCGGGCATGCCTCCCGGGCAAATCAGCCATTCAGCATCGTTCAAATCCACGTCGCTAAGCAGTGCATCAGCTTTCACCACCACGCCATGAGCTCCCCGGGCTTCAAGCGAGGGGTTGATACTCACGGTGATGACTTCCATTCCCGCACGGCGCATAATGTCTACGGTGGTCAAAGCCTCCACCTCTTCAAAGCCATCAGCAAAAAATACAAATGATGTGTTCATGTTGAAATTTTTTTTGAAAACCGCAGTCAGCAACGCATAAGCCACCACAACTCCGATTTTCCGGTTATTAAATATGCTTTCAGCAATAAAATTACAATTTTTTCCCAACCCCACCAAAAATTATCCCTGGAAAACCTCGCTACCAAAAATTTCCTCGCAGATTCCTTCACCATCCCGCCCAAGTCACGAATTTATCAAATTGCCGCGAGGGGCAAACTCGCCATCGGAGATGGCGTATTGTGGATTTCTCCATGCAAGCGAAAGGCGAAGCCTGAAGCGCAGCTTGGAGAAAGCCGCAGCCAAAGCGATGAGCCTCGGAGGGTCGGTTTTGGCAAGCCACCATAGGTAGGGACATGCTCCCCTTGATACACACGATGCGCCATTTTTAGCCATAGGCGCAGTTTTTTTTCGGCGAAGCCGACTTTTTGTTCTCTTCCATCCATCAAAACCCCACCATCCCACCCAAAAAAAGCAACATTCCCTATTGGTATTGCCTTCAGTGCACACCATCATTAACTTTGCCACTGAGTTCTTTGAAATGTTTACAAAAAAGCAATCCGAGCAACCACACAAAGTGTTTCAGGTGTTTCAAGTGTTTCGGGTGTTTCAGGTGTTTCATGTTCGCTTTTGGACCACAAATCCGCCCCTTTTTGGTCCAAATCCGAACAAAGCCGAAAAGTCGGCACCCACCCACCTCCGCCATCTAATGGCTACGGAAAACACCCAAAAAAGCAACGCCCCCTCCTCCCCGACAAGCATTCGGCAGGCGCAGTTTTTTTTCCGCGAAGCGGCTTTTTCTTCGTTGCATGCCACATAATCATCGCCCGCTATTGAAAGGAGCCATCAATGAAAGGGCTGTGCCAATTTTCAAAAGTCGTAGATTTGTTGGCGTTAAAAAAAATGCTTCATTAAAGTTTGCTCATTAGGAAATTATGCTGTAAGTTTGTGAAAAAAATTATTGGAATATGTCGAAGTTTATTGAAAAGACGCTCGAAGATGGCGAACAAATCATCTTTCAAGGTCGCTTACATTGGACCTACAATTGGCAATACACCTTTGGTGGCGGTTTTTTGGCGCTCCTGGGCGTAGTGATGCTCATTATTGGGCTGACGCGTCCCGAAGCGCTGTTCACCATTCTGGGCATCTCTGCCATCGTGCTGGGAGGTGGATTTTTGGCATGGGGATATTTTATTCGTAGCAAAACCACCTTTGCCATCACCTCCAACCGATTCATTCAAAAAGACGGTATCCTCAATATCAAAATGACCGAGATTCCGCTCTTTAAGATTGAAACCGTTAATCTCTATCAAAGCCTCTGGCAGCGGATGTTTAGCACCGGCTCTATTGAACTGGTAGGTAGTGGCGGCACCAACCACCGAGTGGACTACATTCAAGAGCCATTCGATGTGCGCAAAACCATCACCACTCTCATGAAAGCCACCCACGCCCAATCGCAGGACTAATCTTTCGCCCTGCCCAAATCCAAATGCGGAAATAGCGCTCCGGCACATGGGTTAATGCACGGAAAAGCAATGATGATTTCCACCCAACGGTGGGGATGCAACACGATTGCGCCGCTCCCACCGTCGCCATCATCGCCACACCTCACACCTATTCCGGTAAGCGTGTGCCGAGGTCGGGCTTTTTCCCCTTTATTTTTTTGTGGATAGCCTGAAAGGCTGTAACTTTGCATCTACAAAAAAGGTATAATGGTTTTGCATACTTATTCTATCAAAAATATCATCCTGTGCATTGTGGCGATTGCTTTATTGGCGATGCTGCCATCGTGTAGCTCCACCAAGCATGTGCCACAGGGGCAGTATTTGCTCGACGATGTGAGCCTTCGCATTCTTGATAAGGAAAACGAAAATGCCGAGGTGAGCACCTACGACTTGGTTACCTATCTGCGACAAACCGAAAACCATAAGGTGCTCGGCGGCTTGAAATTGCAATTGGCATTCTACAATATTTCCGGCAAGGACTCCACGAAGTGGTTCAACAAGTGGATTCAGCGGGTGGGAACCCCGCCGGTGGTGTACGATTCCACGCTCACCACTGCCAGCATTTCCCAGCTCTCAACGGCGCTCACCAATAAGGGATATCTGAATAATTCCGTTACGAGCGATGTGCTGACCAACGAGAAAAGCAAAAAGGTGAAGGTGACCTACAACATTCGCCTCAATCAGCCCTACTATCTGCGCAATGTGGCATACGACATTGCCGACGATTCGCTCCGACGCATCATCCTCGCCGACACCACACTCTATCCCATTCGCCAAAATTCGGTGTTCAACCTCAACCAGCTGGAAAAAGAACGAGAATTTATCACCGAAAATCTGCGCAATCAGGGCTATTTTGCGTTCAATAAGGAGTATATCACCTTTTTAGCCGACACGGCAGCCGGCTCCCGCGAGGTGGACCTCACGCTCAATATTCGACCGCCGCGCCCTTTGGTGAAAATCCCGGAATACACGAATCACCGCCCATTCTACGTGCGCTCGGTTACCTATGTGATGAACTACGACCCGGTGACGATGCAAGATGGCAACTATAAAGGCTTGCAATGCGAATACGGTGGCATTCATTTCATTCTCAACGATGGCGAAAAATACTTAAACTTTTCGCCCCTTCACGAGTGCTGCTACATCACGCCCGGCGAACCCTACAATGCCGCTGCCGTGACCAAAACCTACAAAGCACTGGGACGCTTTGGCATCCTTAAGTTTGTAAACATCACCGCCGTGCCGGTGGGCGAAATCGATGGAAAAATGTATCTCGACACCTACATCCTGCTACAGCGCGATAAGTCGAAGAGCATTTCGTTCTCGCTCGAGGGCACCAACAGCGAAGGCGACTTGGGCTTTGGCGCCGGGGTCAACTATCAGCACCGCAATGTGTTTCACGGCTCGGAAGTGCTCAATGCCAAATTTAATGTGCGCTACGAAAGCATCTCCGGAGATGTGGGCGGACTCATCAACGACAACTACTCGGAATATTCGGGCGAGGTGGGCATTATGTACCCCAAATTTAAAGCGCCGTTTTTGAAACGCAGCTTTAAGCAGCGCATTCAAGCCACCACCGAGCTCACCACTTCGTTTAGCTACCAGGCTCGACCCGAATACACCCGCATCATTGCCGGCGCAGGATGGAAATATGCTTGGAGCGAACGCCAAAACCAAACGTACCACACTTTCAACATCCTCGATGTGAACTTTGTGTCGCTCCCCAAAAGCAAGTCGAATTTCTTGGACAGCATCAGCAATCCGCTCCTGCGCTATTCCTACGAAGACCACCTGATTATGCGCATGGGCTATAGCTTCTATCACACCAATAAGCGCGACATTTCGCCCCTAAGCAAGGCGATGCAGCAAGACATTTACACCATTAGAGCATCCATCGAAACCGCCGGCAATCTGCTCTATGGCTTCTCTAAGCTCTTCAGACAGCATAAAGAGAACGATGAAAGCTACAAGGTGCTCGGCATCCGATATTCGCAATACGTGAAATTGCAAGCCGACTATGCCTACACCCACAATTTCAACGACCGCGCCTCCATTGCGATGCACGTGGGAGCTGGGGTGGCAGTGCCCTACGGCAACTCCTCGGTGGTGCCTTTCGAAAAGCGGTTCTACGCCGGTGGCGCCAACAGTGTGAGAGGGTGGGGCGTGCGCACGCTCGGACCGGGTAGCTTTGCCACACGAAATTCGCAAAACAGTTTCATCTATCAGTGTGGCGATATCCGATTCGACGCCAACTTGGAATTTCGCTCCAAGCTCTTCTGGGTGCTCGAAGGCGCCGCTTTCGTGGATGCCGGCAACATTTGGACCATCCGCAACTATGCCGACCAGCCGGGTGGGGTGTTCCGCTTCAACAAATTCTACGAGCAAATCGCCCTCGCCTATGGATTGGGACTTCGCATGAATTTCACCTATTTCCTCGTGCGCCTCGATATGGGTATAAAGGCACACAACCCCGCTTCCGGACAAGAACACTGGCCTCTGTTTAGCCCCAACTTTAAGCGCGACAGCGAATTCCACTTCTCCGTGGGCTACCCGTTCTAAGTAAGCAACTCAAATACATATTTCTTTGCAACGATGAAAAAATTAGTAATATTCGACCTCGATGGCACTCTGCTCAACACCATCGACGACCTTGGGCAAGCTGCCAACCACGCACTGCTTAAAAACGATTTCCCCACCCACAGCATCGCATCGTATCCCTTTTTCGTGGGCAACGGCGTGCGCAAACTCATGGAGCGCGTGCTCCCCGAAAACAGCCGCTCTGCACAAATGGTGGAAACGCTCTTGGCGGATTTTAAAACCTACTACAACGACCACCTCGCCGACTACACCAAACCCTATCCCGGCATCGTGGAGCTACTCGAAGACTTGCGCGACCGTGGAGTGAAACTCGCTGTGGCAAGCAATAAATACCACGAAGCTGTGCAGCGCCTCATTGCTCAAGCATTCCCCAACATTCCATTCGCAGCCATCGAGGGACAAAAAGAGGGCGTAAAAGTGAAACCCGACCCATCCGTGGTGTTCTCCGTGCTCGCACAAGCACACGTGGAAAAAGCCGATACCCTCTATGTGGGCGACTCCGGAGTGGATATGGAAACGGCTCGCCGAGCATGCGTCGACTCCGTGGGCGTGAGCTGGGGATTCCGACCCGTGAAAGAACTCAACGAATACCACGCCAACGCCATCGTGAGCAGCCCCGCCGAAATCATACCCATCGTAGAAAACGGCATCCCCATCGAATAAAAAAACCACCCCAAATTACACAAAAGTGTAATTTTGTATGTTTATTTACTGCCAGAGCCGCTTAGGCTTGGCTATTTTTTAACGAACTATATAAATATATTATAGCGATGAAAAAGTTTTTTAATTTTGTGGCTTTTATGTTGCTGGCAGTGATGGGCTTTAGTGCCTATGGACAGAGTGTGGATACCGTGGCTCACGGTAAGGATTATGGCAAAGGTGTGACTTTGCATTTAAAAAACCACAGTAAGGTGATGGGCACCGTGGTGTATAATGCGCCGGGCGACTCCATAGTGATTAAAAACCTGAAAGGCGATATCGTTACCTATCAGTGTAGCGAAATCAGTCAAATCAAGCGCCGCCACGTGATTGTGAGCTCCTTTGGCAAAGGCTTCAATGGCGAAGGTCCTCAAAAAGGCTACCACGGCAATGTGTTGGCACAAAGCATTTTCAAATCTGATATCGCCGTTTCCACCACCCATGGCTATCAATTCTCGCCCACATGGTTTGCCGGTGTGGGCTACCAATTCTATCATGAAAGCGGCGTTGGGAAGAAGCTCAACCACCTGAGCACCATCTATGCCGAAGGCAGATGCTGCCTCACCCAAAACAAGCTCACCCCCTACGTTGGCATCCGATTCGGAAAGCCTTTCGACGACCGACTCAACTATTACCTCAGCCCTGCCCTTGGCTTGCGCTTGGGCTTGGGCCACAGCCGAATTGCTGCAGTGCTCGAAATCAGCTACGACAAATACGACGAAAAATCAAATGCATTTATATGCGATGAATCGATGCACCTGCGCTTAGGCTTCGAATTCTAACTCAGCAAATC
>SFWW01000099.1 GCA_004559845.1 bacterium | reverse complement strand
GCCCATCATCACAATGCACTGCGAGGTGTTGGCCTCTGCTATGCGCTGCGCATTATCGGCAGCATAGCGTGAAATACCGGTCCATTTCTCCTGTGCCATAGCACCGCAAGCCGCCCCAAAAGCAACCGCCGCCACCAGTATGATTTTCATCACTTCTCGTTTCGTTTTCATTGATATTTGAGCAAATACATTGATTTTCATAAGGAAAAACTTCAAAAGAAATCTACAACAGCAAAAGCAGCACCACCTGTGCCAAAATCACACGCACAAACATGCACAGCGGATACACGGTGGTGTATGCCACCGAAGCGCGTTCGCTCTTTAGGGTGTCGCGGGCATAGTCGAGCGCCATGGGATTTGCCATCGCGCCGCACAGCATACCGCACACCGTGGCAAAATCGATGCGAGCCCACTTATATGCCACCATGCCCACCAATAGCACCGGGAGCACAGTGAGTACAAAGCCGCTCACCACCCACAGCACACCTTCCGGACGCATCACCGTGGCAAAGAAATCGGCACCGGAATGCAGTCCGAGGCAAGCCAAATAGAGCGAGAGCCCGAGGCGACGCATCAGCAAGTTGGCGCTTTGTGTGGTGTAGGTAATCATGTGAAGGCGCGGTCCAAACGTGCCCATCAATATACCGGCAATAATCGGACCGCCTGCCAAGCCTAAGCGCACCGGAGCGGAAATGCCCGGCAAGGCAATGGGGATGAGTCCCAAAAGCAATCCCAAAAGCAAACCGACAAATATGGAAATAAGGTTAGGCTCGTCGAGGTCAGCCACAATATTCCCCATCAATTTTTCCACATTGGCAATCGACGCCTGTTCGCCCACCACGGTGATACGGTCGCCCAATTGGATACGCAAATCGGGCGTGGCAAGGAGTTTCATCCCGCTGCGATAAATGCGCGTCACATTCACCCCATAGTGGTTGCGCAATTTCAGCGCACCCAATCGCTTGCCATTGATGCCGGGTTTGGTGACCACAATGCGGCGCGAAATCAATTGGCTATCAATGGCATCCCAATCCACTTGGTCGTTATTAAAATCGGTGGTTTCCTGTTCTCCGAAAAGAATCTCCATCGCCGGACCGGTGTTTTCGTTAGAAATCACCAAAATGCGGTCGTTGGGCTGAAGCACGGTATCGGAAGAAGGAATCATCACCTTCCCATCGTGCCAAAGCCTTGAAATCACGAATTGCTCGTGGGTGATTTCCGCCAATTCGCCGATGCGCTTTCCAAACACCCCCGGATTATTCACATGATAGGCAGCCACATAGGTGGCATCTTCCTTTTGGTTGGGAGCAATAGCGATATGCCCCCGATGTGCCAAGAGTTTTTGCATCACCAATAGCGCCAAAATCACACCCACCACGCCCAATGGATAAGTCACCGCAGTGGCAAGTGCCACACTGCTGGTGGGCTGGTGCATCTGGGCAAGGGTTTGCTGGGCGGCACCGAGGGCGGGGGTATTGGTAGTGGCACCACACATCACACCCACTGCATCACCCAAAGAAATGGGCATCAGCGAGGGCATCAACACTGCCATCACTGTGCCTAAAAGCACCAACAGCAATGCCAACATCGACAGCGAAATGCCTCCTTTGCGCAGCGAACTGAAAAAGCCGGGCCCCACTTGCACACCGAGGGCATACACAAAGAGCGCCAAACCGAAATCTTGTGCAAATTCCAAGGTTTGCTCATGAATCGACAATCCACAATGTCCCAATAGAATACCCACAAAAAACACAAAGGTAACACCCAGCGAAATGCCACGCACTTTCACCTTGCCCAAAGTAAGTCCCAAAGCGCAAATCAACGCCAACAAAATCACCGCTTGAAGCGACGAATGGCCGGTAAATATCTCAAACACTTGATTCAATTTTCTTACGGGTAAAAAAACGCCTACAAAATTACGGATAATAAACGATAAAATGGCAATATTGTGTAAAAAAACCGATTTTGAAGTGTTTTTTTACCCCTCATATTTTTTCGTCAGTAAGGACCTGTTCTTTTCAAATCGGACAGCAAACTGATAATAAACACAATAAAAGAGCTCTACTATCCTATTTCCGGATTTTCCGCAGTTTTTGAAACGCCGTTTTTCGGAATGACCGCAGTTTTTTGAGATAGGGGATTATTTGCTGAGCCAGGCTTGCAATTCGGCGGCATATTTTGATGCCAAGGCGCGGGAAAGTGAGAGCAATTCCACACCCGGATATTTGGGGAACTCTTCGCCATGCTTTTCGGCAAAGGCAAGTTCAAAGCGGTGGGTGGCTTCTGTACGCTCCTTGTCGCGGAAAGGCGTGCCGGTGCGCACCGAGCGGAAGGCTTCCTCTATGTAGATATCCCAGCGCGGTGCTTGGTAGTTGGCAATGATGCCGCTATAATTGCGGATAGCGTAGTCGTTGAGGTCGCCACCCCAAGTGGTGATGAGTCGGCGGGCATTCATCTCGTAATAATCCTTCACTTCCGGTGCTTCGCCCCAGTCGCGTGCCTGCTCGATCCACTTGTCTACCGTGCAGAAAGGGTGTTGGGCATTGAGCATATCCAGGTCGTGGAGCAGCGAGCGCATCATCAAGGCCTTTTCGTGCATCTTCACCGTGTCGGCAACGACATAGGCAGAGTCGAATTCCGTTTTCTCGTAGCCGAACAGATTGCCCAACAGTTCGCGTCCGGTCCAAATCAAGTCGATTTTGGCGGCATCCGCATTGGCAGAAGGCTGCTTGAGCAGCAAGTGCCAAGCCTCGTTGAGCGCTTTCATATCGGCAAAGGCACGCGAGCGTTTAGCCAATTTTTTATAATATGGAAAACCATTGGCTGCGGTGCCACGGAAAGTGGTGGCGGGAGCAGTGAGCACTTGATGGTAGATGATATCCCAGGCTTGGCGCATGTTTTCGTCGGGGCGGTCGGCATGGCAATCCGCCACCATCTTCACCACTTCGGCATCGGTGGCGCCATAATTCCAGGCTTTATCGAAGATGTATTCAAAAGGAAATTGCTGCACATCGAAGCCCTCAAGCGTAGAGCCGATGCCTTTCAAATTGGCGCCGCCTTCTTTTAGGGCGGTTTCGAGGCGCTCGCCCGACTCATTCACATTACCTTGCATCACGCCATTGCCGCCGAAATTGCCCAGGTAGCACCAAATGTAGGGCTGATTGAAAAATTTGTCGCGAAGGCGCCACACCTCCATGCGCTCGCAAAAGTAGTCGAGCATCGTCATCTTGCCCTGCGGCACGGCAGAGAGCATTGCTTTGGTTACTTCGGGCGTCCATTTATTGCGCTGATAGTAGAGAAACCAGCCCATTTGCAGCCACTCGGCTTTTTTGTCGACCGCTTTGAGCGAACTATACACGTGTTTGGAGAGGCGGGCAATATAGTCGCAGTCGTAACTGGGCGCTTCCATTTCGTTGAAAAGGTCGATACCGTAGATGTGGTCGGTGCCAAACAAGCGGGTTTGTTCTTCAAGGAACAAGCGCTGAATTTTGGCATAGAGCGGGTCTTCCGAATTGAGGAAATAAGTTTGATAGGGCGCTTCAAATTCATCCCACGCATCCAATTTTTTGATATCGGCATTAGGGTAAAGCGTGGTGAGCATTCGTGGCACATGCCCGGCAAAAGCCGGCAGCACCGGGCGCATATTGAGTGCGCGCTCGCGAGCAAGGATTTTTTGCTGGAGCACCACCTGCCCGTCGAGCCACTCTTTGGGCAAGGGACCGCACCAAGCATCAATATTCGCCATGCGATGCCACGGCAAATACACCGGGCCGGTGAAATAACTGCGCACCTGCTCATCAGTCATTCCCAAAGCCGTCCACACATTATACCACACACTCTCCTGCCCCGTGATGGCCAAAGGCATATTCACCCCATTGAGCGCCATCCAGTCGATTACGCGTTCCCAATCCTTCCAGTCGAAGAAAGGCATCGTGTAGCCAAAGGTGCAATAATTGAGAAAAAAGCGCTGCGGCACACGGGCTTCCACCGTTTCTCCCTGCACCACGGCGGGCAATTCGGCAGGCAAATCCACCGCCACATCGGCATACCACGACACGGTGGTGTGGCAATATTTCTTCAGGTAGCGGTTCAAACCCACCGCCATAGAATTGGCATTGTTGGCGATGATGCACACCTTATCGCCCTCATTTTTCAGCGTAAAATAGTCCACGCCCTTGACTTTTCCTTGCTTAAATTCCACTTTTTCAGCCAAGCGTCCCGACAATCGGCGAGCAAGTGCATTGGCTTCTTCCACTTGCGCATTGGAGGCTGAAAACGCCGACAAAGATATCAGCATCATCACGAAGGATAGTAGCAGACGAATGTTCATTTGTTTGATGTTGAGATAGTTATAAATATTTTGATACAATTTGGTTCACCGATTTTGCCACGCGCTGCAAGCACACCGATTTTTCTAATGCCCGAGGCAAATCAATGGGATGGGGATTGATGCCGTGCACCTCGGTAAAGATTTCCGGCGGCACACCCTCCACCATGCCGCAAAGAGCCACCACCGGCACGCCCTTGCCCGCCGCCAATTTTGCCACAGCGAAGGGCAATTTGCCACACGAAGTGGAAGCATCCATTTTTCCTTCGCCGGTGAGCACCAAATCGGCATGGGCAATGTGGGCTTCGGCATGCAAAAAGCGCAGCACAGCATCAGCACCGGGGTAAAGCCGGGCATGCAAAAAAGCCTTGAGTCCGGCGCCCACACCGCCGGCAGCTCCGGCACCGGGGGCATCGGCTATTCCCTCAGCCATAAAGGTAGAAAAATGGCGGGCTCCTGCTTCAAGCAATGCCACTTGAGCGGGCGTTGCACCTTTTTGCGGACCATATACGGCTGCGGCGCCTCGTGGCCCTAATAGGGGATTATCCACATCGGTGATGATATGGAAACGGGTGTTGAGCACTTCCGGCATCAAACGGGAGGCATCCACGGCATGCACGCTCTCCATGCTCTCTCCGCAAGGCGGCAATTCCCTCCCATTGCGGTCGCAGAATCGAAATCCCAAAGCGTGGAGAATGCCCATACCGCCATCCACGGAGGCACTGCCCCCAATGCCGAGCACCACATTGCGCGCACCGTGGGCAATGGCATGGCAAATGAGCATACCCGTGCCCAAAGTGGTGGCATGCATCACATCGCGCTGTTCCGGTTGAAGCAACGCCAATCCGCTTGCCGATGCCAGTTCCATCACCGCCGTGTCGCCATGAATGCTATAGGCAGCGAGCACACGCATATCGGGCAGCGGGCCGCTCACCTCCACTTCCACGCGCCGCGCGCCCTGTGCCGACAGCGCCTCCATCGTGCCTTCACCCCCATCGGCACACGGTAGCGCCACCACCTCCATATGTGGAAATGCGGCAAGCACCGCCACACGAGCCGCCTGAGCCACTTCGTGCGACGAAGCCACGCCCTTAAATTTGTCGAAAGCCAAAACCACTTTAGCCATAG
>SFWW01000098.1 GCA_004559845.1 bacterium | reverse complement strand
TGCACATTGGTCATCGCATTATAGAAGTGGGTGGCGTGGCTGTAGCCGGCTTGGTAGGCGGCTTTCACCTCCGGATAACCGGCTGCGGTGTGTCCGATAGCCGCCAAAATGCCCTTATCCACCAAATACTTACCCATTTCGATGGCTCCCGGCAATTCAGGCGCCACATCCCATCGCGCCATGCAATGGAAATCTTCCACAATGTGGTGATATTCATCGGGATTCGGGTCGCGAATGATATCCGGCATTTGGGCACCCGCCTTTTTGATATTGAAGTACGGCCCTTCGAGGTGAAGCCCCATGATAGGGGTATTGGGCTCGCGCATCAGTTTTTCGCAGGTGTGGCAGGCAGCTTCCATCATCGGGAGAGTGGACGAAGAAAGCGTGGGATACATGGCAGTGGCGCCATGCTTGAGGTGCGCCTTCGTGGCAGCAAGAAAAGCATCTTCCGTACCCTCTTGAAAGTCGCGTCCACCGCCGCCATGGCAGTGCATTTCAATGCCACCGGGCACCACGTGCATCCCTTTGGCATCAATTGCCAAATCGGCATTGGGGTCTATATTGCTATGATTGCAAACTTCTAAAATGCGGCCATCTTGCATTAAAATCGAGCCGCTATGTAACCATCCTTGAGGGGTGAGGATGTGACCATTATAAACCTGGGTCAACATAATTATTAAGTGATATAACTCTTTATTAAAAGTCAATTTAGTTTAGCATCACAAATTTATATATTTTTTATTTACCACAAAATAATGTAAACATTTTTTTTGATTTATTGACAAAAATTTTAGAGTAATGCATAATTCATAATGCTTAATTCATAATGCATAATGCTTAATTCATAATGCATAATTCATAATGCTTAATGCTTAATGCACAATGCACAATGCATAATGCTTAATTCATAATGGTTAATGCATAATGGTTCTAACTTCTAATCTCTATTATTTGCTTAAATGGGGGTATTGAGCTACCTTTGTGGTTGAAATCAAACATCTCCGTTCATGCGCAACCACGTTATTTCCATTTGTAAGGGCATTGCCATCATATTGATGGTGGTAGGTCACACTGAAGGCCCCGGCTTTTTGATGCATATCGTTTACCTGTTTCACATGCCTATTTTCTTCATCACTGCCGGCTACTTTTTTAGCCGCAAATATTTGTCCGACCCCTGGTCGTTTGTGGTGAAGCGATTTAAAGGTTTGTATGTACCGATGGTGAAGTGGTCGCTATTCTTCTTGCTCATCCACAACCTTATGTTTCGCATCGGGCTCCTGAGCGAGCACTATGGCAATTGGGAAAACGGCGTGACCCACCCCTACAATCTCCACACCTTTTTGCAGCGCGCAGTGAACATCGTGACCTCTATGTCGGGCTACGACGAATTTCTTGCCGGCGCATTTTGGTTTTTCCGCGCTTTACTCATTTCGAGCATCTTGTTTTTGGCGCTCTACTATGTGCTCGATGGCAAGTGGCGCCGCTTGCGTGGCAATGGCATCGTGGTGTGCATTTGCTTGGCAGCGCTGGGTTTTGCCGCGCTCAAAATCGGCAACGGGCTCAAGGTGGTGAATGTGGTGCAAGGCGGCATTCGCGAGGCATGGGGCGTGTTTTTCTTCGGTGTGGGCGTGCTCTATCGCTCCTACGAGCATCGCATCAAGGAGCATTGGGCGCCGGCGTTGGTGTATGCAGGCATCCTATGCTTGGGCACCGCCTTGGGCTGGCATGGCATGACACTTTCGCCATGGCTGCAAGATGTGGCAACACTGCCACTCACCGGTATCGCCGGCTTCCTGCTGGTGCACTACATTGCAAAGCACATCAATCGGCACGACAACGTGATCAAACGCACATTGGTGCATTGCGGCGAATATTCATTATATATTTATGTGTTTCACATCATCTCGTTTAAGGTGGTGAGCGCCATCAAAATCGCCTACTATTCCCTCGATTGGGAGCAAATGGGATGCCACATGGTGGTGCACCACAACAGCAAATCCGACTGCTTCTGGTTCCTCTACACCCTCGCCGGTGTGGCACTGCCCCTGCTCTGGATGTGGGGCTACCAAAAAATTGTTCCATCCCTGAAAGCAGCCCTCCACCGCCGATAATCACGTACAATCCGTAGAGGATTAAGTTATTGATTTTAAGTAAATAATGAGCCCATACCTGCTTCAAAGATAGCGCTTGCAGGGGCGGAAAAATTTGGCGGGGTGGAAAATTTGTGGTAACTTTACGGCAGAAGTTAACCAAAATATTTTGATAATGAAACGTAATTATTTATTCCTTTTTGCAGCGCTGTGCACCACTTTGGGTGCCTGGGCATGGGGGCAAAAAGGTCACGACGTGACGGCATACATTGCCGAGCAACATCTCACCCCGGAAGCGAAAGCCAAAGTGATAGCCGCCCTCGACGGCCATTCGTTAGTGTACTACGCCAATTGGCTCGACAATGCCAGCAACACTCCGGAATATCGCTACACCAAAACGTGGCACTATAAGAATGTGGACGAAGGTGAAACCTACGAAAATGCGCCACTTGCCAAAACGGGCGACGTGGTGGTGGCACTGGGCGAAATTATGAGCAAACTCAAAAACGGCAACCTTAGCCATGACGACGAAAATGTGGCATTGCGCATGCTCATCCACCTTGTGGGCGATTTGCACCAGCCCCTGCACATGGGTCACAGAAGCGACCTGGGAGGCAACAAAGTGAATATTATGAGTTTTAACCGCCACACCAACCTTCACAGCTATTGGGATAGCGAACTGGTGGAATTTGTGCACAAGTGGAGCTACAGCGAATGGCAATTTCAAATCGACCGTGCATCGGCAGAAGAGGAAGCTCAGATTGTGAGCGGCGATATTGATGCTTGGGCAAAAGAATGTGTGGCAATCACGGCAGGCGTATATGCCGACACACCGGAAGGCACAAAGGTGTCGTACGACTACGGCGCGAAATATGCCCCGGTGGTGGAACAGCAGTTGCTCAAAGGCGGACTCCGCTTAGCCCACCTGCTCAATAGCATCTACCGATAGGTGCTCCCACACTGCCCACCAAGAAAGCGACGGATCCCGGAATCTTTCGGGGGAAATTTTCAGCACTTCCTCGTGAAGTGTTCACAAAAAATCATCATTGAGTCGAATGAAACTACTTCTCAGCCTTGTGCTCAACTGTTTGCTCCTGCTCTATGTGCACTACGACTACATATTGCTGGGCGACGGACAGCTCAAAGAGCGCATCTACATACTCAGCAGCCTGTTTGGCATCGTGTTCGACGCCTCGATAATGACACTGATAGTGTACACCATCCGCCACAAGCACGCACAGATGGCTGTGGAGGGCGCATTTTGGCTGTGGTGCATGGTGAATGTGGTGTATCTTCGCCATTTCAACACCTATGTGGATATCACCTTGATAGGCGAATTGCGCAACTTCGACATCCTTGGCGAAAGTATTTTGGCGCTGGTGCATTGGCGCGACATCGTGGTGTCGGTGCTCGTGCTTGGCGCTTTCTATTGGGTGATTTATCGATTGAGCAACGATAAAGAGTGGATCAAGTGGTATTATCTGTTCATCCCGATTGTGCTATCGTTTTTTGGCATCTACTATGCCAATTCGCGCATTCAGCACACCACGGTGGGAAAGAGTTTGGGTTGGTGGACCGGCAATTTCGGCTCAAACCCCTACGTAACCGGCTATCGCTATGGATTTTTCCACTTGTTCTACAGTAGCCTCTACACGCTGGATATGCATCGGAGCGCCACCGAAGCCGACGCCAAAGCCATGCAAGCGCTTGAAAAGCAGCGAAAAAACGAAACGCCGCACTATGGCAGCGGCACTGCATTGCCCGACAATGTGATTTTTATATTGATGGAAAGCATCATGTCGGAAGCCATTACGGCAGTGTGCAACACCGACAGCGTGATGCCCAACCTTGCTCGATTGGCCAACGAGGCGCAGTATTGCAACCTGAACATGGCGTCGGAAACGGGGATTGGCTGGAGTAGCGACGGCCAACTAATCTACATGAGCGGCATCCTTCAACACAGCACCAAAAACACGGTGAATGCCTTCACCCACAATGCGCACCGCGGTTTGGGAAGTGTGTGCAAGGAACTGGGCTATGCCACCGCCATGGTGATTCCCACCGGAAAACACGTGTGGCATCAGCAGGAAATGTGCCACGCCTATGGCATCGATTCGCTCTATAGCACCATTAAACATGGCGAAGACTACGACGAATCGCTGGTTGACAGCACGATACAAGTGCTCAACACCTACAAAAATCAGCGCGCTTTTATCACCGTGCTCAATATCTCTACACACACGCCTTGCGGCACACATTTTTCAAAACGGCTTCACGATTTTCAAGACAAAAAATACGGGGAAGAACAATTGCTATTTTTTGAACGCGCCAATTATTTCGACTTCCACCTCGGGCGCCTGATCGCTGCACTGCGCAAGAATGGACAGTGGAATAATAGTTTGATTATCCTGGCATCAGACCATCATGCCGATGGGTGGACCGACCAAGCGCATGCCCGCATACCGCTCATCATCACCGGCGGATACCCCTTGCCTCACCGAAGCCATGATACCACGAAGATTTTCCAAACCGACGTGTACCCCACCCTATTGGGACTGCTGCGTGTGAACCAAAGTTGGCGTGGCGTGGGCAAAGACCTCTTCAATCCGCATTCGCAGCGGCTCTCCCCTGCCCAAAAGCAACAAATCTCCAACATCGTGCTCGAAACAGACTGGTTTAAAGGGAATTAGAATTTTTTTAATGCACAATTCATAATGCACAATGCTTAATTCAGAATGCTTAATGCTGATTCCCATCCGCCTGCAAAATTCCACCCACCGGTAGGGACATGACTTTGGCATGTAACGGGTGCAAAACCGCCACAAAACAATCGGCGACTCTCACACTTATTGAAAGGAAACGAAAAGCAAAAATGATTGCAAAGGGACGGTTCTTTTGCAATCAAAAGCCGCGTAATAATTTGTGTGTCAGGGTTTTGACGGATTATTTTGGAAAGATTTTTCTTTGAAATTTTTCGATGTAAAAATCTTCATTAAAGTTTTGATAATGAATGCATTATGCTGAATTTGATTGCAAAAGAACCGTCCCTTTGCAATCATTAAAGGTTGTCTGCATAGGGTCTGCGTTTAATACATTGCAAATGTATGGTAGAGCGCAGACCGGGTAAAAGACAGCAATATCATTGGAAACATTACCCTCTAATATAGGATTATAGGGAACTTCTAAAAATTTATTTGTAAATTTGCCGCATGAATAAAGTTTACAAATCAAAAGTCGCTAAATGGTATGTTTGGTTTTGCATAAGCATGACCATCGCTTTTTTAGGTTCAATATACTTGTGTTATGACTCAATATGGATTCTTCTTATTGATGTCGTTTTAATGGGTATAGGGTTAGTTATGATTTATGATATGCTTTTGCATACGGATTATACAATAAGTGGAGAAAGGTT
>SFWW01000009.1 GCA_004559845.1 bacterium | reverse complement strand
CGCCGTATGCCGAACGGCACGTACGGTGGTGTGAGAGGTCGGTAAACACGAAAATAGGAGATAAACACCCTATGATTAGTGTTTACCTCCTACTCGATTACACACGATACTATCCGGCGAGCTATAGGCGTGTTTTTTTTCGGCGAAGCCGACTTTTTTTCCGCGAAGCGGCTTTTTCTTCGGGAGACGAGGGATGTGAGTGGGGTGCGAAGCAGCCCACCGTGGGCGAGAGTGGAGATAAAGCTGAAAATGCGTTTTCAGGCTTTATCCCACTCGCCGTCCCACGAAAGGGCTTCAGCCCTCACATCCCCGCCTCACGACTTTTTGTTCTCTTCCATCCCACCTAAGCCACCATCCCACTCAACCCCATCCCTCCATACCTCCAAATTCAAAAATAGCCGTAAATGAAATTCCAATCTTCAACCTCTAATTTTTAATTTCCAAATTTTCTAATTTCTAACTTCTTTTTTTGCTATCTTTGTGGGTAGTAACCTTTTTTTAATGTAAGTGATGATGAGCAAACGGATTTTGATGGCTTTTGTGGTGGGAACTGTGGCGTTGCTTTCCAGCGCTGCCTGCCATATTTATGAGGGTGCGAACGCGTATTATAGCAATATTCGCTACACCTGGGATGGCAAGCATCTCTATAGCGGTGCCAACACGTATTACAGCAATATTCTATGCACCTACGATGGTAAACACATTTATAAGGGTGCGCACACCTATTATTCCGACATTCTCTACACCTACGATGGCAAACGCCTTTATAGCGGTGCCCACACCTATTACAGCGATGCCATCTGCACTTTTGATGGCAAACACGTGTATAGCGGCACCAACACCTACTATAGCAATATTCGCTACACATGGGATGGCAAGCACCTCTACAGCGGTGCCCACACCTATTATAGCGATATTCTCTACACCATCGATGCGCCCGTGCCTGCCGCCATTCTTCTGCTGATTTGCCTATAGAGCGGGCGGGAAATAGTTAAATAATACCAACACACCGAAAATCGTGGGCTCGGAAATTGGCAGTTAGCGCATTTTAAAGTAATTTTGTGGGTTAATAGTGGCAAAATGCCATTATTGTTGAACTTAATTTATGTTTAGCCCGGCTACCCGGGTCCGGCAACAAAACAAATTTTTATTACACTATTATGGCAAAACAAGACGACGTTTTCAAAAAAATTGTATCTCACGCAAAAGAGTATGGTTTCGTGTTCCCCTCAAGTGAAATCTACGATGGCCTCGGAGCCGTGTACGACTACGGCCAAAACGGCGTGGAGATGAAAAACAACATTAAGCGCTATTGGTGGGAAGCGATGACTTTGCTCCACGAAAATATTGTGGGCATCGACTCCGCCATCTTTATGCACCCCACCATTTGGAAGGCAAGCGGACACGTGGACGCTTTCAACGACCCTCTTATCGATAACCGCGACTCCAAAAAGCGCTATCGTGCCGATGTGCTCATTGAAGACGAAATCGCAAAAATCGACGATAAAATTAACAAGGAAGTGGAAAAAGCCGCTAAGCGATTTGGCGAGAGTTTCAACGAAGAAATGTTTCGCCAAACCAATCCTCGCGTGCTTGAACACCAAAAAAAGCGCGACGAATTGCACCAGCGCTACAGCGATGCCATGAACGCCAACGATTTGAAGGAATTGCGTCAAATTATTGAAGACTATGGCATTGTGGACCCCATTTCCGGCACCAAAAACTGGACCGACGTGCGCCAGTTCAACCTCATGTTTAAAACCGAGA
Organism: bacterium; assembly: GCA_004559845.1. Lineage (GTDB taxonomy): Bacteria > Bacteroidota > Bacteroidia > Bacteroidales > Muribaculaceae > Sodaliphilus. The sequence continues at coordinate 18,701 of SFWW01000009.1, read as the reverse complement.
TGGGCTCCAGCGCCGACTCCACCATGAATGTGTACCTCCGTCCCGAAACGGCACAAGGCATTTTCGTGAACTTCCTCAATGTGCAAAAAACCGGTCGCATGCGCATTCCTTTCGGTATTGCACAAATCGGTAAGGCTTTCCGCAACGAAATCGTGGCACGCCAATTCATTTTCCGTATGCGCGAATTCGAACAAATGGAAATGCAATTCTTTGTGCGCCCCGGAGAAGAATTGGAATGGTTTAAAATGTGGAAAGAAAATCGCCTCAAATGGCACAAAGCACTCGGCATGGGCGACGAAAAATATCGCTACCACGACCACGAAAAATTGGCACACTACGCCAACGCCGCCACCGACATCGAATTCAAAATGCCCTTCGGATTTAAAGAAGTGGAAGGCATTCACAGCCGCACCGACTTCGACTTGAGCCAACACGAAAAGTTCTCGAAAAAGAAAATCCAATATTTCGACCCCGAACTCAATAAGAGCTACACGCCCTACGTGATTGAAACCTCTATCGGCGTAGACCGTATGTTCCTCTCGGTGCTCTGCTCCAGCTATGAAGAACAAGCGCTTGAGGGCGGCGACACCCGCGTGGTGCTCCACTTGCCCAAAGCACTCGCACCGGTGAAATGCGCCATCTTGCCTTTGGTGAAGAAGGACGGACTCCCCGAAAAGGCGCACGAAATCATGAATTTGCTCAAATTTGATTTCGCTTGCCGCTACGATGAAAAAGACTCTGTGGGCAAACGCTACCGCCGTATGGATGCCATCGGCACTCCCTACTGCATCACCGTGGATGGACAAACCCTGGAAGACAACACCGTCACCATCCGCGACCGCGAAACCATGGAGCAGCAACGCGTGCCCATCGACCAATTGCATGGCATCATCGGCAAGGAATGTAGCCTCAATAGTTTGCTCAAAAAACTCGTGTAACAAACCAATTCCCCCTTTTGCAAAAACAATTAAACTGCTACAGATGAAGAAATTCCCTCTTTTCATTTTGCTAACCATAGCAGCTTGCTTCTGCTTCACGGCTTGCGTTGATGGCGACGGCGATGTCGACACCGATTGGCGCGACGCTAACGTGAAATTTTATCAGCAACAAATGCAACTCACCGACGCGTCGGGTAAAGCCTACTACACCCTCGTGGTGCCTTCGTGGGACCAAAATGCACAAGTGCTGATGCACTGGTACAACGACCCGAAGCAAACCGAAGGCAATCTTTCACCGCTCTACACCTCTACCGTGGACGTGAAATATAAGTTGATGCTCTACGATGGAACACCTGTCGACTCTTCTTACAACCTCTCCAAATCCTACGGCGACAGCATTCTGCGCACCGGCATCACGCCGGCAGAAGTGATTAGCGGATGGGGCGTGGCGCTGAGCAAAATGCACATCGGCGACAGTTGCCGCGTGGTGGTGCCCTACAATCAAGGCTACGGCATCATCAATTATGGCACCATCAAAGCCTACTCCACTTTGGTGTTTGATATCAAATTAGTGGGTATTCCCTACTACGAAGCCAAACCATAACACTTCCCATCAACGACCCCGGAAAGTGTATAGCGATGGCGCTTTTTCCTTTGGGAAACAGCGCTATCGCTTCGTTTCGTAGGGTAGCACGGGCCGGATGGCCAAACCTAAGCAAATTCGCGTTTCCCGAAATCTGAAATAGTCGCGCGTCATTTCAAGGCTGATGGCTTGCTCGCCGTTGGGGTCGGAGCCAAAGTTCGACGTCCAATAGCACCCGTTCACGATGCCTCCCATGTGCCATTTTCCGCTGCGAATGCCTGTGCCTGCCATCACGATGCTGTTGCCATTGGGTCCGGTCACCACAAAGCAGGGTTGGTGTCCGTTTTCAATCACCACCCGCCATTGGCACCGGTTCACCAGCTCATAAAATTCCTGATAAGTGGGCATCCGCCATCTGCCACCCCAATAGCGGTTCACAACATCCCTTTCGATAGGTACATCGCCTTTGCGATAATCGTTCACATTTTCCGACATCCGGTGCCCCTGCGCATCGCCAAAGCCCACCAACAAGCCCGGCACCATCAAATTTTCTTGCTTGCACCCCAGATTAAACGGCGCCCACTTCACACTCAGCCCCAAATCCACGGCTTTATCCTCCGAAATCGGACCGGGCACAGTGGCAGAGAGCCGAAGAAAAAAAATTTCGCAATTATACTGTGGCACATAAAGGTGATAATAGTTGGGGTCATCCTTATAGTTGGTGTGGTCGGTGTAATACACTTCCGGGATGCCCACCGGCGCTTGCTTCGAACCTTTATAGCCAAACACCATACCGCCCACCCAGCTGTAGCCCAGCACAAAAGCCAGCACCATCAGCAGTGGCATCAGCAGCAAGGCTATTTTGGTGTGCTTTCTCATCCGATATCGGTTCACTTCCTTCAATAAATCCGCCCTCAGCGCATCAAACGAAGAATAGCGCCTATCGGGATTCTCGGCACAGCATTTGTGAATAATATAATCAAATCGCTTGGGTCCGTGCATTTCCTCCATGATTTTCCCCAAAGCATACATGTCGGTGCGAAAATCCACCGTTGCGCCCTTCACCCCTTGTTCGGGAGCCATATAATTGCGATTACCTGCCGGAATTTTCAGGATGGCAAAGTCAGGGCTATCGCTCAACCCGAAATCAATCACTTTCACATTTTGCCCATTGCGGGTGAGCATAATGTTGTCGGGCTTGAGGTCGCGGTGCACCACCTGCTGCTCGGAGCAGCATTCGAGTGCCTGAATAATTTCCCTCACGATTTTGAAGCCCATTTTCACCTTGGTGGTATAATGAGTGGCAAAATATTCCTTCAAGGTAATGCCGTCCACATATTCTTCCACAATACAATAATCGCCCACTTCGGGTACATATTCCCAACCCACATATTTCACGATGGTGGGGCTATTGAAGCGGCTTCCGATTTCAAATTCCTTTCGCAAGGCTTGCCGAAACATAGGCATCCGGGCATATTCGGGTCGCAGGGTTTTGAGCGCCCACCACTGATGGTAGCGCTGTGCCTTCAGTAGCCGGCAATATTTGCCGCTATTGCTCAAAGGCTCTATTCCGGTAAAGGGAGGGAGTGAGTGTTCCATTGCAAAATGATGTTGAGCGCCTACTATTTGTCGTGTACGGGGCGGATATTTAAGCCCATCACGGCTCGCTCGGCTTGGTCGGCCGACACCACACCTTCTTTAATCCACAAAAAATAGGCGGCTGTTTCGTTAGATTTTTTGTTGGGTGTGGCACTCCAATAGAGCCCAAGCAATCCCTGCTGCTTATAGATACTCGCCTTTCGATACCCGCCGAAGGGCAAGAATATGTATTTGCCCGAAGGTCCTGTCACGATGTAGCCCTTCACCATGCCACGTTGCTCCACAAGGGTCCATTTGCATTTACTCACCAATTCCTCCATTTCACTTTTGGTGGGCATTCGCCAGCCGTTTTTCCAATGGTGGGTGGCAATATCCAGTGGAGAGCCGGCTATGGATGCCGATTGCTCTTTCACCGGAAATACTTCCATGTTGTATTCAATGCTTTTGCCCGTGGTGTCGCCCCAATTGTAGTAGCCACCCACATCGGAAGCGAAATAGTGATGGCTGCCCACATTGAAAGGTGCCCAATCCACACTCAAGCCTAAGTCCACGGCTTGTGCGGCTGAAATCGGGCCCGGAATGGGCTTGGAATTGGCATGATAGAAAAGGGTGGCGGCGCTCGACACCACATAGGCTTCATCGCAATCGGAATGCACATTCACGCTATCGCCGAAAAATAGTGCCGGCACTTGTCCGTCCACTATGCGGTCGCGAGGGGTGCTGATGGAGCGAACGATGTGCTGTGAGGCCCAGTTGCCCAACACAAAGGCGCCGCCTATAAATGCCACACAAGCTACCGCCAACCAAATTGCCCACCGAGGGAGCATGGCGTTTTTTGCTTTTTCAAAATCAAGGCGGAGCTCCATGGCATTGCTGTAGCGGTCTTCCTTTTTTTGCTTTAGGCATCGGCGCAATATGCGATTGAAGCGGTGGGGCAATTTGAGCATTTTCAAAATGTGACCAAAGGCATAGAAATCGCTCCTACAGTCCACCACGCCTTCGGTTTCTATCTGCTCGGGTGCCGCCCATATATCGGTGCCGCCATGACCGCGAATCACATTGTAGGCGTCGCGGTTCGACAAGCCGAAATCCACAATCTTCACATGATGGCCATTGCGGGTAATCAGAATGTTGGTGGATTTGAGGTCGCAGTGCACCACCTGTTTGCTCATATAGTATTCCATAGCCGAAATCACCTGTTCGGCGATGCGGATTCTATTTTCCACAGGCGGATGATAGCCCAGATAGTCGCGAAGCGGAATGCCGTCTACATATTCCTGCACAATCCCCGGGCAGCCATCCACCAAATCCATTCGCTTCGAAATCATTCTCGCTATATTCGGATGCCACAAACTGATGCCCACTTCAAATTCATTGCGTAATATTTCCAACGCCAGCGACTTGTTGACGGCTTCCTTCGACACGCACTTCAGCGCCCACCATTGCCCATAGCGTTGCGCCTTATACACGGTGAACATTCTATTGGGCTGGAGCTCTTGAGCTCCAGTGATAGGGGTGATGTGGGTGAAGTCGGAGGAGATGCGCATCGTTTCTTCCGGCTCAAAAAATTCACTGGTGTCGATATTTTCGTTGGGATTCTCTATCATAGCACTGTGGGGTTTTTCACAAAGTTAGTCAATAAATCACGGAAACTCGCTGATTGGTATCTTATTTTTTTGCAAATCGTTGCAAATCGTTTGCTTTTTGGCTACAAATGGCCATAAATGGATAAAAATGGATTATGTGAAGTGGGAAAATTGGCCTATTTTTGCAATATCATTACAATTACTATATCATCATAGGAACTCATTTATAATTTAGAGTAGTAGTAAAAAAATAAATCTTCAAACGTGAAAAGTCTGATATTCTTTGAAAAAACAAATCTGTAGAGATGTTAAGGTTGCCAGAATCCTCCCGGCAACCTTTTTTTTGACCACATCCGCTGCCTCCCTCCTGCCGGGGGGAGCCGCTATTCGATGGCTTCGATGCGGAGCTTTTTGGGACCATTCATTGCCACTTGCAGGCGGATGGTGATGGGTCGGTCGGCGCGCATGTAGGTCACCACAAACCAATGGTCGGCTGCTTCTTTCACCGATTTGAGCGTGTAGCGAATGGGTTTGCCTTCGTCGTCGAGTGCTTCCGATGGCCCTCCATTGATGTCGGTAAGGCGGCTGAGCACTTTGTTGGTGGCATCGCCGGCAATGGCGCTGCTCACGTTGTCGCCTCGGTTGAGCGTTTTGATATAGGTAGCCATCACTCTTTCCACAAAGGGCTTGGCATCTTTGTCGATATCCGGTGCGGGGGCGAACTTTTGCGGGTTGCGGATGCTATCCATTCGGCGGTCGATGAAGGTGTCGAGGGCGAGCATTTCTTGTGTTTGTGCCGCATATATGGAGTCGGCTCGATGCACCGAGTCGATGGAATCACGCTGTGCTTGCTCGGCTTGTTGCTGTGCGCTTTTGCCGCAAGATATGCTGCATAGCGCCATGATTGAAGCGCACACAGCCACTGCATAGTTGGCTTTATTCATGTTGTTATTTTTTTGCTAATCATTTAAAAATCAATAGGGGAGCGCAGTATGGTGCCACGCTCCCCATAGAATGGTGCTTTATGTCACAATTTTTTGTGATTCACATTGTGCTTACCAAATCACGGTGCGTTTTTCCGGTGCGAGCCACATTTTGTCGCCTTCTTTCACACCGAATGCTTGGTAGAAGTCGTCGATATTGCGCAAGGTGGCATTCACGCGGTAGCGGCCGAGTGAGTGTGGGTCGCTCTTCGTTTGCTGATACATATTTTCTTCGGTTTGATGTTCAGCCCAGATGCGTCCGTAGCTCAAATAGAAGCGTTGTGCCGGAGTAAACCCATCCATTTCTTCACCTTTTTGGAATTGCTGTGTGCCTTTGAAAGCGTCGAAAGCCACGCGCAAACCGCCTTGGTCGGCAATGTTTTCACCCAGGGTGAGTTGTCCATTGGCTTTCAAATCGCCCACCACGGTGATTTGGTCAAACTGAGCGGCGAGTTTTTGAGCGGCAGCGTTGAAGCGTTCGCTATCATCTTTGGTCCACCAGTCAGCCATGTTGCCATCGGCATTGAAGTTGCGGCCTTGGTCGTCGAATCCGTGAGTCATTTCGTGTCCAATCACCACGCCAATAGCGCCATAGTTGGTAGCATCGTCGGCATTCACGTCGAAGAAGGGTGCTTGTAGAATGCCTGCGGGGAAGCAAATTTCGTTGGTGGTGGGATTGTAGTAGGCGTTCACGGTTTGAGGCGACATCAGCCATTCTGTTTTGTCAACCAATTTACCGAATTTTGCCAAATTACGCTTGGTTTCCACCACCGATGCGGCGCCCACATTTTCGTAAAGCGATTTTGCGGGGTCGATGGTGAGGTTGGAATAGTCGCGCCATTTGTCGGGATAGCCCACCTTCGGGGTGAAGGTGTTGAGCTTCACCAGGGCATTGATTTTGGTGCTATCGCTCATCCATGTGAGGTTGGCAATGCGGTTTGCCAATGCCTTGCGCAGGTCTTGAATAATGGTGAGCATTTTGGTTTTGCTTTCGCCGGCAAAATATTTTTCCACATAGAGTTGGCCCACTGCTTCTCCGAGCAAATCGTTGGGGAAGGAGAGTGCGCGTTTCCAACGCGGTTTTTGCTCTTTCTGACCATTGAGCAGGCGTCCGTAGAAGTCAAATGATGCTTCGCTGAAGTCGTCGCTTAGCACGCCTGTGGCGCTGCGAATCAGTAGCCCTGCCACATAATATTTCACTTCTTTTTCTGAGAGTGTGCTCATCAATTTTTGCGCCACTGCCATCACTTTAGGCTCGGTAAGAATCACTTGGTCCACGCCTTTCACGCCCATCAGTTCAAAGTATCTTGCCCAATCAATGGCAGGATAATCTTTTTGGAGCATATCGATGGTGTAGATGTTGTAGAGCTTGGTATAGTCGCGAGCGTCTGCGCGGCTCAATTGCGCTTCCGCAAATTGATATTCAATGTTGTAGATGGTTTTAGCTGCTTTTTCGGCTTCTGATTTCTTGTAGCCGCTGAGCATAAACACCTTTTTCAGGAATTCGCGATAGGCTTCTTGTTTCTTTTTGCTATCGTCGTCGGTGTTGAGGTAATAGTCGCGGTCAGGCAAGCCGGATGTGCCGGGGCTGAGCCACATCACATTCATATCGCTGTTTTTTAAATCGGTGTCCACTCCAATGCCAAAGAAGGGGTTGGCGTGATACATGTGTTGGTCGGCGATAAAGGCGGTGAAATCCGCTTTTTTGCTAAAGGCTTGCACCTTGGCAAGGTCGGCTGCCAGCGGCTTGGCACCATCGGCATTCAAGCGGGTGCTGTCCATTGCCATATTAAAGAGGTCGGCAACCTTTTGTCCCACCGTTCCCGGTTGGTGTTTTTCCTTCGAAAGGGTTTCAAAGAGTTCGCGGATTTGCTTTTGGTTGGTTTCAGCCAAATCGTTGAACACGCCATATCTTGAATACTCCGGCTTCATTGGATTTGCCTTGAGCCATCCGCCACCGGAATATTGGAAGAAATCGTCGCCGGGACGAACGCTCAAATCCATGTCAGCGCGATTCACTCCGTGAACAGCCTGCTGAGCATCAGCAGTGGTTGCTGCAATAGCGAGTGCTGCCATCATAAAAATTTGTTTAATCATTGGTTGATAGAATTTTTTTTTAAAAAATTGTATAGATAATTTTCAATTGTTTTTTTTCTAATAAGACGATGAAGTGATTAAATTACTACATTAATCTTGCAAAATTACAAATTTTTGCGAAATTACCCCACCACCCACACATTAATAAATGCAAAAAGTGTGGGGATGTGTTTGCGTGGAATAGTGCGGTGGGGGCTTTGCCGGATTGTGCCATTATGCGTTAACCGGTTGTTGGTTGCCCCATCTTGCCACCACATCACTTTCTTCACCCGAAATTCTAATTCTGCTGCATAATGGTGGCGATTTGTAAAAAAAGTTATATCTTTGTGTAAGGTTTTTTACCCTCTTATCTGAAATCTATGAAATTTAATGTGTTTCGAAATATTGCAATTCTCCTTTTTGTGGCGCTTGCTGCTATGGTGACGGGGATGTGTAGTTGCCGCAGGGCTTCTGCCGAGAAACCGTCGGTGGTGGTGAGTATTCCCCCGCAGCGCTATTTGATGGAAGCCATTGTGGGCAATAAGGTGCAAGTGTCGTGTTTGCTTAGCGATGACAGCAACCCCGAAACCTATGAGCCTGATATGCAGGTGATGCTTTCGGTGGAGCGCAGCGATGCCTATTTTATAGTGGGCACCATTGGCTACGAATTGGCAATTATGCCTAAATTGCAAAGCAATAACCCCGATTTACCTATCATCAACACCTCTGAAGGTATCCGGTTTTTGGACAGCCACGATGCCGATGAGGGCAATGTGGACCCCCATGTGTGGGTGTCGGTGCGCAATACCAAAATCATTGCGAAAAACATGTACGCCCACTTGGTGAAACTCTATCCAAAGTGGCAAAAATATTTCACAAAGCGCTACCAAGCCTTGCAAAAGTCGCTCGATGAAATGGACCGCAATTTCACCACGCGATTGCAGCAGGCGCAGCATTCGTCGTTTTTGGTGTGGCATCCCACCTTTAGCTATTTTGCACGCGATTATCAGCTGAAGCAAATTTCGCTCGACGATGGTAAAGAACCCACTGTCACTGCCCTACGCAATCGCCTTGATTTGGCACGCAAGAGTGGGGCAGAGGTGCTCTTTTTGCAACCGCAAATCGATGGCCGACAAGCGGCTACCCTCCTTCGCGATTTAAACGTGCAAAAAATCACTATCAATCCTCTGAGCATGAAGTGGAACGAGGAACTTACGAAGATGGTGGATGCTATTGCGTCTCAACCCGTTGCCAAAAAACCATAACTATGGATAAGCAGTGTTTGATTTCGTTGGAAGGCATTTCTCTCTCATTTCGTGAGCGGGCGGTTCTTAATGATGTAACGCTTCGGGTGAATGAACACGATTTTATGGCTATCACCGGACCTAATGGTGGCGGCAAAACCACGTTGCTACGCACTATTCTGGGGTTGATTAAGCCTCAGAAGGGATGTGTCCGCCTTTTTCAGCAGGGCTCGCCTGTGGCGCATCTCAAATTCGGGTATCTACCGCAAAAAAACCTTATCGACAGCGAGTTCCCCATCACTGTGAAAGAGGTGATTGCATCGGGCATGAAGCGGAAATGGCTCCGGCCTTTCACCCACGATGATGCCCAACGCCTTGCCGACACCATCGCATTAATGCAACTCTCCGATGTGCAAAATCGCCCTATCGGCTACCTGTCGGGCGGACAATTGCAGCGTGCTTTGCTCGGACGCGCCATTATCTCTAATCCGGAAGTGCTGGTGCTCGACGAGCCTCTCAGCTACATCGACAAGCATTTCGAACAGCATCTCTACGCCATTATGCAATCGCTCGCACAAAAAGCCACCATCATTTTGGTGAGCCACGAAATGAGCGTGATTTCCGGTATGGCAAACCGCCATATCATCGTGGCAGATGGCTCCGTCCACGAATGTGAAGCGCACCACCATTTCTGCCAATCGGAGTGTAAATAATCCTCTATAGCCTCTATAGCCTCTATAGTCTCTATAGCATCTATAGGGGCTATCCCTCCTCATTCATAACAAAAAAACCACCAAAATTGGTGGCTCATGTCGGGGTACTCGGATTCGAACTGAGGACCTCCTGCTCCCAAAGCAGGCGCGCTAACCAACTGCGCTACACCCCGATACATTCTCCTTTGCGGAAATGCGATGCAAAGGTACTGCTTTTTTTTGAATCCACCAACTTTTCCTTCAAAAAATCCGAAAATCTACACGGTTCTTCCTTTTTTGCGGCTATCAATGGGCGATGGACAAGAATTTTTTGCGTTTTTTTTACTAATTGTGACAGGAAATTAGTAAATTTGTATGTTTGTAATGGAATGTGGCATTTTTTCTGCCACAGCCGTTGCAAGAAAAGCAAAAAAAGAACAAACAACTATATATATCACAGCAGATTATGTACAGAACTAAGAAATGTGGTGAACTTCGCATTGAAAATGTGGGCGAAGTGGTGACTTTGGCTGGCTGGGTGCAGCGCACGCGCAAAATGGGTGGCATGACCTTTGTGGACCTGCGTGACCGCTATGGCATCACCCAAATTGTGTTTAATAATGAAAACGACGCTGCTCTCACCGAACGCGCCAATCGGTTGGGACGTGAGTTTGTGATTCAAGTGAAGGGTGAAGTGGCTGAGCGCTCGAGCAAAAACCCGAAAATGCCTACCGGCGATATCGAAATTATTGCCACCGAGCTTAATGTGCTGAGCGAAAGCCTCACACCGCCGTTCACCATCGACGATAACACCGATGGCGGCGACGATATCCGTATGAAATATCGCTATTTGGATTTGCGTCGCAATGCTGTGCGTGCCAATTTGGAATTGCGTCACCGCATGACCATTCTTATTCGCAACTTCCTCGATTCGCGCGATTTTATTGAGGTGGAAACGCCTATCCTCATTGGCTCCACTCCCGAAGGCGCGCGCGATTTTGTGGTGCCCTCTCGCATGAATCCCGGTCAATTCTATGCTTTGCCGCAAAGCCCTCAAACCCTGAAACAATTGCTCATGGTGGCTGGTTTCGATCGCTATTTCCAAATTGCGAAATGCTTCCGCGATGAAGACCTTCGCGCCGACCGTCAGCCGGAATTTACACAAATCGACTGCGAAATGAGTTTTGCTAACCAGGAAGATGTGTTGGAGGTGTTTGAGTCGATGGCGCGACACTTGTTTAAGGAAATTCGTGGCGTAGACATCCCGAAACTCCAACAAATGACGTGGCACGAAGCGATGCGGCGTTTCGGTAGCGATAAGCCCGATTTGCGATTTGGCATGGAATTTGTGGAACTGATGGATGTGTTGAAAAAAGGCAAATTCGCGGTGTTTGATAATGCGGATTACATAGGCGGTATTTGTGTGGAAGGATGCGCCGACTACACTCGCAAACAGCTCGACCAACTCACCGACTTTGTGAAACGCCCGCAAGTGGGTGCCAAAGGATTGGTGTATATCAAATACAATGCCGACGGCTCGGTGAAGAGTAGCATCGACAAATTCTATTCTGCTGAAGACCTTGCCGAAGTGAAGGCTAAAATGGGTGCCAAAGATGGCGACTTGGTGCTTATTCTTAGTGGTGATAAGGCCAACAAAACGCGCACCCAGCTCTGCACACTCCGCTTGGAAATGGGCGACCGCTTGGGATTGCGCGACAAAAACACGTTTAAGTGTTTGTGGATTGTGGACTTCCCGCTCTTTGAATGGAGCGATGAAGAACAGCGCTTGATGGCTACTCACCATCCGTTCACCTTGCCTAATCCCGACGATATTCCGCTGCTGGAAGAGCATCCCGAGCAGGTGCGCGCCGTGGCTTACGACTTTGTGTGCAACGGGGTGGAACTCGGCGGCGGTAGCCTCCGTATTCACGACGGTAAGTTGCAAGAAAAGATGTTCAAAATTTTGGGCTTCACGCCTGAGCGCGCCGAAGCGCAATTCGGCTTCTTAATCAATGCCTTTAAATATGGCGCACCTCCTCATGCCGGTTTGGCTTTCGGTTTGGACCGCTTTGTGTCGATTATGGCAGGATTGGATAGCATTCGCGATTGCATTGCCTTCCCGAAAAATAATAGCGGACGCGATGTGATGCTCGATGCTCCAAGCTCTCTTGAGCCCGGACAGCTCGACGAACTCTACCTCAAAATCGATGAGGCTGCCGTGGAAGCTGCCACCAAGAAATAATCATTTTTTTTGATTCACATTCGTGGGGGAACACTTGGCTTGCTCCCCCACATTTTTATCCCTCTATGCTATGGCGATAGATGCGCATGATTTTTCGGAAGAAATGTGGCGGTATGTGGCACAAAATCTACAAGCCGACACCGTGAAATTGATGTTGAAAAGCGAACCTGATTTGCCTTTTAGCAAGCGCTTTGCCATCATGCAAATTGAGTGTAGGCGAAAGGCGAAACACAAAATTCCGGAACTGCTCGCTAATCCGCGCTTCACGTTTCCTAAAACCATTAGCGCTGAGCAATGCACCCACGAGAGGGTGGCAAAATTCCATGCTTCGCTCTTTCTCGCTTCCGACCGTGTGCTCGATATGACCCTTGGGCTTGGGGTGGATGCCTACTATATTTCTCAACGCGTGAATTCGCTCTGCGCCATTGAACTCGACCCCGACATTGCTTTGGCTGCCGCCCACAATTATGACTTTGAGGTGATTTGCCACGATTCGGTGGAGTGGCTGAAGCATTCGAAGGAGCATTTTGATGCCATTTTCGTGGACCCGGCTCGCCGAGCGGAGAGCGGAGCAAGACTCTATGGCTTATCTGATTGCGCACCCGATGTGCTCGCTCATTTGCCGCTAATCATGGCTCACACTCGTCGGCTCTTGATTAAGGCGTCGCCTATGATTGATGTGGCACACTCGGTGCGCTCGTTGGCGCCGCACCTCACAGATGTGTGGGCTGTGAGCGTGAAAAATGAGTGTAAGGAGTTGCTGCTGCAATTGGATTTCTCCCAATCGTGCACCAATGTGGCGCTGCATGCCATTGATTTCGCAACCGAAGTTCGCCAATTTTCCACCACGCTATCTTCTTCCACATCGGAAGTTTCCTACGCCCTCCCCTCTGTGGGAGCCTTCCTCTATGAGCCCAATGCTGCCGTGATGAAAATCGGGGCGTGGAATGCTCTTGCCCGAGATTTCGGTGTGTGCCAGGTGGCGCAAAATTCGCATCTATTTGTGGGCGAACACCGGTGCGACGATTTCCCCGGTCGCACTTTCATCATTCAAGAAATAGTGCCGTTTTCGAGCAAAACCGCCAAAACGCTCCGCAAACGCTATCCGCAACTCAACATTGCCACCCGCAATTTTCGTCTCAGTGCAGAAGCCTTGAAAAAGCAACTTAAAGTGGTTGACGGTGGCAATCTCTACCTCTTTGCCACCACCCTACACGATGGCGCCCAAGTGCTCCTCATCACCCAAAAACCATAACCCACACCATCCCTCAAAACACCTCCTCTTCTCCCCAAAAAGTGCCGCCACAACTGCTTTTTTTTACCCGCTTATGGCGCCAAATCCCAAAAAGTGCCGCCACAACTCAATTATTTTTCGTATTTTTGTGGAAAATGTGTGCGATGATGCGATTTTTAGTGATATGGATATGGGCCATTGGTTTGGCTGTGAGCAGTTGCCACTGCCTGAAGAAGGCTACTGAAGATCCGAAACAGGTGGCAATCAACGCTGTGGCTGAGGCGAAAGCGGATTCGGTGCAGAAGAAACCCGCCCGCAAAAGGCGACCCATCTATCGCCAAACCCCGAAAGCGGAAAATGTGGAGGAACTCACCCGGTGTGCAGAAAAGGGCGACACCACCGCACAAAACCGATTGGGCGTGATTTACCTCAAAGGCGAAAAGGTGGAAAAAAATGTGGATAAAGCCATTGAATGGTGGACAAAAGCAGCCGAAAACGGTAGTGCAGTGGCGCAATACAAATTGGGCGTATGCTATCAATTCGGTTTTGGTGTCCGGCGAAACGTCAACCGAGCCCGCTATTGGTACGCAAAAGCCGCCCCGCGCCACGCCCCCGCAAAAGCCGCCCTCGCCTCCTTAGAAGAATAATCCCCCAAAAAATAATCTCTAATCTCTATCTTCTCTCTTGGACGCAACCTTCTATTTAATAGTGCTTTGCATAGGTGCCAGTTTTGTGCAGCGTGTCACCGGATTCGGGTTCGGCATCTTCATTATGACGTGGCTCACCGCCTTAATGCCCTCCTATGGCGAGGCAACCGCCCTTTCCGGCATATTGGCCTCGGTCACTTCTCTATTGGTGTGCATTCGCATGTGGCGCGATATCCGCTGGAGCCACTTGTGGCTGATTTTGGCAGCATTTATGCTGGTGTCGGCGGGCAGCATTTTCACCCTCTCTAAAATTCATGACTCCATTCTCAACGTGATTCTGGGCATCGCACTCATTGGAGCAAGCATTTATTTCCTTTTTATCAGTTCCCACATCCGGCTTCGCCCCACAGCGGGCACACAAGTGGTGGCAGGTTCGCTCAGCGGCTTGATGGGCGGCTTTTTTGCCATGCAAGGTCCGCCGGCAGTGCTCTATTTTTTAGCTGCCGAAACAGATAAAAACCACTATATGGCTACCGTGCAAACCTACTTCTTGATGGGCAACATTGGCATGGCGCTGGTGCGTGCTTCCACCGGCTTCGTTACGCCGGCAGTGGGGCACGGCTTTGTGTGCGGAATATGCGGGGTGGTGATTGGCAATGTGCTGGGCGCACTGGTGTTTCGTAGATTGTCGATTAAGTGGTTGCGCACCTTGGTCTACATCTACCTTTCCGTTAGCGGCGTGATGATTCTTTTAAGATAGGCACCTATACTTCAGGCGCAAGCAATTCGAGCATGGGAGCCACGAGGGCTTGCGGTGCAATGAGCACCGATTCGCCACGATTTTCGCGAAGCGAATGTATTTCGCAACCGCTCTCGGCTGCTATCAAATAGGCGGCACACACATCCCACACATGCAAATTCAATTCCCAAAATGCATCAAACACCCCCATGGCGGCATAGCAAATGTCGAGCGATGCCGACCCCATGCGCCTGAAGCCTCTCACTCGAGGAATCACCCGCACTGCCTCTGCAATATTATTGTCGGCATTCTCCGCTTTATCGTAGGGGAAACCCGTGCACACCACCGCTTGCGAAAGGGCGGTGCACTGCGAGCAGTGAATGGGCTCGCCATTCAGCATAGCGCCTTCACCTTTCACGGCAGTGTAGAGCTCATCGAGCCGTGGGGCAAACACTACGCCCACCACGGTTTCGCCATGATGCTTCACCCCAATCGATATGGCAAAATACGGCAACCCTGATTTGAAATTGGTGGTGCCGTCGATGGGGTCCACCACCCATTGCCACTCGCTTTCCATGGCATCGGTGCCCGATTCTTCGCTCAAGATGGAATGGGAGGGATAGAGGGTGCGGATGCGTTCTGCCACATAGGCTTCGCAAGCCTTATCGGCAGCGGTCACCAAATCGTAGTCGTTGCCCTTGGTTTCTACCTGTAGCCGAGCTGACCGAAAATTCGCCAGCTGAATTTTGCCGGCTTCGCGGGCAATGCTCACCGCATGAAGCAAAATTTGTGTGTAATCAGTGTTCATTTTTTATCTCGGTTTTTTTATAAAAAATCCTCACTCGGGTATTGCCATCGTAGGTGTTATCAATGCGCAAACACCAATCAATGTGCAAAACCCGGGCGAGGAGTGTTATGAAGTTGGTCTAAATAAAAAGCGTTTCAAAAAAGGGAAAGTAAAAAAACTAAACGCCTATCCCGTTATTTAGCTTACACCGGAATCTGACGCTTAAACACTTCTTTGAAAGTAATCAAAGTTTCGGTCCTTCCCAATCCCATTGTCAAGAATTTGTCGTGAATCAAATGCAACAAATGGTCGTTGTTTTTTGCATAAAGTTTCACAAACATATCATATTTTCCGGTGGTGATATAGCATTCCACCACTTCGGGCATCTCTTGCAAGTGAGCCACCACTTCGTCGTATTTTGATGAGTCGTTTAAGAAAATGCCCACATAGGCACAGGTGTCGTAGCCCACGGCTGCCGGGTTAATCAGCGTAATCGAGCCGTTAATCACGCCCATGCTATAGAGTTTCTGAATGCGTTGATGAATTGCTGCTCCACTCACTCCACAAGCTCTCGACACTTCAAGATAAGGTTTGCGTGCGTCAAGCGATAGCATTTTCAAAATTTTGTAATCTAATGAATCTAATTTAACGTTAGCCATAATTAAGTTGTCCAATAAAAATAGTTTTTAATGAAATCCCAAATTATTCCTCAGTATTATAATGTGGTCATAAATATATTGGTTTGCAAATTTAAGCATTTATTTCACACCACACCGCATTTTTGTTAAATATTAATTCATAATTAATTATTTTTTACTTTTTCCCTTTTTTTTATGCCATATTTTCTTTCATTTACTCCTAAACTTTGCAAAATAATAAAATTTATTCAAGATAAAACTAAAGGCTGTGCACCGAAATTGAAGCGCACAGCCTTTTTAAATGCCTTTAGTGATGAGGTGAATTATTTTTCCCAAACCACGTTTCCGTTAAACATATAGAAACTTGAAGCAGCTTTCAAGCCTTCAGCTTCTTCTTTCTTGATGTTGCCTACAAATTTAAACACGCCTTTATCACCTTCCTTACCCTTGGTAATCAGGTCCACCATCTTCTGCCCTTCAGCCGGGTCTACATCGAGGTAAGTGGTTTCTTTGCTTTCGTCAGCGGCATCGCGATAGCCAACCATCACCTTATAACTTACCAACTTTTTGATTTCGGGGTCGGGCGTACCCACTTCCAAGATCACTTCTGCTTCCACAGGCACCATATCGCCTTGAGGAGCCTTCAGAGTGTACTTCACATCTCCTAATGCGGGCTTTAAAGTGCTGAAATCGCCACTGGTGGAAGATACATGGCAGTTGAGCACTACCGGCTCTGAACTTTCAGCATTTTCTTGAGCTGCTACACTGTCGCTACCTGCTGCTTTACCATCACCCTTACCGCAGCTCACCATCATCAAAGATGCAACTGCTGCAAGCATCAAAATTACTTTTTTCATTGTACGTTTAGTTTTTAAAAAAATGAATAAAAAAATTGTTTGTAAAAAATGGATGTCTATTCACAAAATTGAATGAAAGGCAGTAATGATGCTTCACATATTCCATTCCACATTCCATACAATTCTATAGCTTTACCATTGCAAATATAATCACATTTTTTTAAATACCAAAATTTTTTTTCGCCATCTTCTCGGAGTACGGCTCTTTCATTTAAAAACGGATATGATTGCCCGCTTTTGTGGCGTGCAACGAAAATAAAGCCGCCTCCCGACTTTTTGTTCTCTTCCATCCCACCCCACCCAACTCCATCCCTCCAAACCTCACCAAATCAAGCAACCGCTATCAAAAATAGCAGTAAATGAAAAAACCGTGTACCGCCCCACACCCCGGTGCTTGCCAAAAATTTTTCGCAATCCGCAGCCAAAATCCACAATTTTTTCAAGGTAGGGGAGGGGCTTGATTTGCAAAATAGGAGAAAAACGCATATCTTTGTATCATTAATGATACTTAACAAGCCAAAACAATGAAAAAAACATTCGACCCCTACACCATCTACGATTTCAGCGACAAAGAAATAGTGATGGAAATTTGCCGCCGAATCAAGGCGGTGAGAATGAATTGCTGTGTGTCGCAGCAAGAATTTGCTCAAGAAGCCGGGGTGTCGATTATCACCATCAAACGATTGGAATCGGAAAAAGTTACCGACATTACACTAAGCACTCTTCTAAAAATACTGCGCGCAAGCACACAGCTGGAGGGTGTTGCTAATTTGGTTCCAAAATTGCCCCCATCACCCTTTCTAACTAACCCTAAAACACAAAAAAAAGTAACCAGATGCAACAGCAAACGTAAAGCAATATGAAAAAGCAACCCATCATAGTGAAAGTGTGGCTGTGGGGAACCTGCATCGGCGTGCTGGAATGGGACACAGAACAGCATTGTTCGGTGTTTCAATTCACAAAAGCCTACCAAGAAATGCCCTACGACCTCTGCCCAATCACGCATCCGAAACGCAAAATGCTATCGGGAGCAATGTATGGCAATAGAGGGGACCTTTACCAAGGACTCCCGGAATTCATCGCGGATTCACTTCCCGACAGATGGGGCTCTTCACTATTCGACAAATGGCTAACCGACAACAAAATACACATAACGGAATCTTTGCCGCTTCTCAAATTATCCTACATCGGAAAAAGAGGAATGGGCGCATTGGAATTTGAGCCCGAATGGGATGACAAAGATTTTCAAGAATCAATCAATTTGGGAAAACTTGCGCAACTTGCAGCAAAAATCTACAAAGATAGAGATGCCGCAGTGATTTCTCGAGAGGAAAATTTAACGCTCAAAAAACTCATCCATCTCGGAACTTCGGCAGGCGGAATGAGACCCAAAGCCGTAATCGCTTATCATCCGGATACGAAAGACGTTCGGTCCGGACAAGTGGAGGTGCCAAATGGCTACAAATCATATATCATAAAATTTAAAGAAAGCCCTAATTCGCCCACTTCGGAAATTGAAATGGTGTATAGCGAGATGGCAAAATTGGCAGGTATCAATATGATGCCCTGCTACCTAAAAGAGGTGGATGGAAGAAAACTTTTCGCAACTGAACGATTTGACCGCCGTGGTAACGAAAAACTCTTCACCCAAACTCTTGCCGCCATAATGCCCGGAGCCGACGATTATATGAAACTGTGCTGGCTTGCCGACACCCTACACTTGCCGCAAGAGGATAAAGACCAAATATTTCTGAGGATGGTGTTCAATTTTGTGGCAGGGGTTTCCGACGACCACAACAAAAACATTTCTTTCATTATGAATCAACAGGGTGTTTGGCGCCTATCACCTGCCTACG
>SFWW01000097.1 GCA_004559845.1 bacterium | reverse complement strand
CGCCGTATGCCGAACGGCACGTACGGTGGTGTGAGAGGTCGGTAAACACGAAAATAGGAGATAAACACCCTATGATTAGTGTTTACCTCCTACTCGATTTTTTCCCCCCTCCCCGAATTGCCACCTTTTCTCAATGCTATATCCTCTTGCTGCATTTTCTTAATTCCATTTTTTTTGTTATTTTTGTACTTAACATTTAATGCCAATTATTATGATGCGCTTTTGTAAGTTTTTTCTTTTTCTTTTGTGCTTCGCTTTTTGGGGCTTTGCGCAATCTTCGAAACTCGACATCAAGGTGGAGGTTACTCCTGTAGCAGCTCATTACCATCAACCCGGAGGCTTGCCCATCCCCGATTCTTTGCATTTCACCATCGGCACCCCGGTGCATTTCACCATCACTGCCACCCTCCACGGCGTACCTATTACGCCTACTGCTGTGCGCTACAGTTTCAATGAAGATAAAATGGAGCCCACACCGCTTCGGGCGCTCTCCATTCACCAAGGTGTGGCGACCACCCCTTCATCCACGATGCAACAATCCGGTTTTCTGCGTTGCAATGCCGAGGTCACGTATAATGGCTTCCTTAATTCCCATGAATCCCGAAATGCAACTCCTGCCCGACCTTTCCACCGACACGGTAGCCGTCTATGAGGTGTCGATACAGGCTGTGGAACCGGGTTTTCGTGTGCATGGCATTTTGGCTATGCCTCAAGCAGAAGGCAAATATCCGGTGGTGATGCGTGCCCCTGGTGCCGGGGTGCACAAAATCGGTGGTATGATTGATGAAGCCAAACAAGGCATCATCACCCTCGATTTGGGCATTCACGGCTTGTCGCTCACGCAGCCCGACAGCTATTACGCCAACCTCGCCAATGGTTCGCTTAAAGATTATCCTTTCCAAGGCATCCAATCGCGCCAAACCTACTATTATCGCCGCGTGTATCTTTCCGCTTTGCGGATGGTGGACTACCTGAGCACACTGCCTCAATTTGATGGCTCCAATCTTTATGTGTGTGGCGGAAGCCAAGGTGGTGCCCTTAGTTTGGTGTGCGCGGCACTTTCGCCAAAGGTGACTGCCATAGAATGTTTCTTCCCGGCTTTAGCCGACCAAGAAGCCTATTTGCATGGGCGTGCCGGCGGATGGCCTCACTATTTCTATGCCCATCGCTCCGACCCCGAAATCCGCGCCATTGCCGATCAGATGGCATATTTCGATGCTGCCAATTTTGCGCGCCTCATCACCAAACCCATGTTTATGTCGTTTGGACTTGCCGACCTCACCTGTGCTCCCACCTGCACCTATTCCACTTGGAATGCCATTCCCTCTGCCGACAAACGCCTCGTTATCACGCCGCAAATAGGCCATTGGCGCAACCTTGATGTGTGGGCGCAAGGCTGGCAGTGGATGCTCAATCACAAAAAATAATGTAACACCCCCTTTCAGTTATGGAACATTTTGATATCAATTTGCTGATTTCCGACCTGGCATTCATCTTGGTGCTGGCAGCCATTTCGTCGTTGGTGTTCAAATTGCTCAAGCAACCTGCCGTGCTGGGTTACATTGTGGCGGGTTTCCTGGCAAGTCCGCATTTTTCGCTGCTTCCCGATGTGGCATCGCACAACAATATTGAATTTTGGGCGCAAATCGGCATCATTGTGTTGCTTTTTTCGCTCGGTTTGGAATTTAGTTTTAAAAAGTTGCTCAAGGTGGGCGGCTCAGCGGTGGTCACGGCGCTCATCATCGTGGCGGGCATGATGGCTTCCGGTTTTTTGGTCGGAAAAATGCTGGGTTTCAACGCCATCAATAGCATTTTCCTTGGCGGTATGATTTCCATGTCGTCCACCACCATCATCATCAAAGCCCTTTCCGATTTAAATTTAAGCCAACATCGTTTCGTGCCGGGCGTGTTTGCCGTGCTGGTGGTGGAAGATTTATTTGCGGTGGTGCTGATGGTGATGCTGTCCTCCATTGCCGTTCACCAAAGTGTGTCGGGCGAAGAAATGTTGCAAACCGTGCTCATGCTCGTGCTTTTCTTGGTGGTATGGTTCACGGTGGGCGTATTTCTCATTCCGACCATTTTCCGCCGTTGGCGAAAATATATCACCGACGAATTGATGCTCATCATAGCCATGGGCTTATGCTTTTTGATGGCGGTGTTTGCCCTCAAGGCAGGCTATTCGTTGGCGCTGGGTGCTTTTGTGATGGGCTCTATCTTGGCGGGCACCACCGAAGCCGAGCGCATTGAGCACATCGTTACTCCGGTGAAAAACCTCTTCGGAGCGGTGTTCTTCATTTCGGTAGGTATGCTGGTCGACCCTGTGGTGATGAGCGAAAATGCCCTCACCATTACCATCCTTGCCTTAGTGGTGATTGTGGGCATGATTTTGTTTGGCACTTTTGGTATGTTGGTCATGGGGCAACCCTTGCGCATTGCCATTCAGTCGGGATTTTGCCTCACCCAAATCGGTGAATTTTCGTTCATTATCGCCACCACCGGTATGGCATTGGGTGTGCTCGATGCCAAACTCTATCCCATTATCGTGGCAGTGTCGGTGGTCACTACTTTTTTCACTCCGTTTTTCATAAAAGGCGCCATTCCGTGCTACAATTGGCTCGAACGCATCTTGCCCAAACAGTGGAATGTGCTGCTCTTCGGCTATAGCAACAAAGCCGCCACCAGCGAACAAAGCGAAAACCGCAAATTGTGGCGCACGGTAATTCGCCGTAAGGTGGTGAGCACCGTCATCTATTCTGCCGTGATTTTGATGATCATTTATGTGTTTAAGGCATTCCTTCAGCCACGCATCTTCCTCTGGATGCCCGGCTCCCAATACGACCGCTTTGCCAGCGCCATTGCCGTCGTTGTTATCATCATGCCATTCATCTACGGTATGCTGCGTCCGCGCATCAAGCGCACCGAAAAAGACACCCTTGTGGAGCAATCGGGCAAAATTTCCTACGTGCCCATCGTGGTGATGTATGTGGTGAATTTTTTGCTGGGCAATGTGTTCTTCCTCATAGCCCTCTACGGACTTTATGCTGTCCACACGTCGCTCATCATCGCTTGGTGTGTGTCTATCGCCATCGGACTGGTGTTTTCACCGCTTCTTCATAAGCAGGTGGTGCGCCTGGAAAAGCAATTCTTGAGCAATGTGAACCAGCGCGAAAACATCCGCACCGGCAAAGAGCGCGTGCTGGTGAGCGACCTCCACTTGGCACAAATGCGTGTGGGCTACGGATGCCCGTTTGTGGGCGAAAAACTCAAAAATGCCCACATCCGCTCCTCCTATGGCATTCAGGTGGTGAGCATCTTCCGTAACTCGGTGGAATATGTGGTGCCCGACGGCGAAATGCGTATTTATCCCGGCGATTTGCTCGGCGTGATTGGTACCGATGAGCAAATTCTGCGGGTGTTGCCCATTGTGGAAGCCTCCGACCTCACCGCTACACCCCAAGATGTGTCGAACGTGAAATTCATGCATTTCACCCTTAAAGCCGATGCGCCCATTGTGGGTAAATCGCTCGGCAACGCTCGTTTGCGTGAAGACTATTCCGCCCTATTGGTGAGCGTGGAGCGCAAGGGGCGCCACCTGTCGCCCGCCCTCAATTTGGTGTTCCAACCCGCCGACATCCTTTGGATAGTGGGCAACGAAGCCTCCCTCACAGGCCTTCACGAATAAGATTTCTTCGTTTGGGGAATATTTTGTAACTTTGTAGTTTCATAAATGTAAAAAAAACATTGAGCCTATGCATTCACGAAGCGAAAAAGAATTGGAGGGGGTTACCCTTCTCGGCAATCAAGGCACCCAATATGCATTCGATTACACACCCAATGTGCTCGAGGCGTTCGTTAATAAGCATCCCGAAAATGAGTATCTCGTGACGTTGGATTGCCCCGAATTCACCTCCCTGTGCCCAAAAACCGGGCAACCCGATTTCGGACACATCGTCATCAACTACATTCCACGCATCAAAATGGTGGAAAGCAAGAGCCTCAAACTCTATCTCTTTAGTTTTCGCAACCGCGGTGATTTTCATGAAGATTGTGTGAATATCATTATGAAAGACCTCGTGAATTTGATGGATCCCAAATACATTGAAGTGAAGGGCTATTTCAATCCCCGCGGGGGCATCTCTATCATTCCTTTTGCCAACTATGGCGACGCCGAACACCAAGATTTGGTGCGCTCGCGCATGCTCGCCGCTTTTCAAGAACGTAAAAAATGAAAGATACAGTCATCATTATTTCAGGTGGTATGGATTCCACCACCATGCTCTATGAGTTTCGCGAACGCATTGCCCTCGCCATCACATTCGACTATGGCTCTACGCAAAACGGCCGCGAACGCGTTTGCGCTGTCACCCACTGCCAGCGCCTGGGCATTAAGCATATCATTATTCCGCTCGAATTTATGCACCGCTACTTCAAAAGCGCGCTCCTCGGCACTGCCGACGATATCCCCGATGGCAACTACAACGATGAAAATATGAAATCCACCGTGGTGCCGTTTCGCAATGGCATTATGCTTGCCATTGCCTGTGGCATAGCCGAAAGCAACGGACTCAAGCGGGTGATGATTGCCAACCACGCCGGCGACCACACCATCTATCCCGACTGCCGACCCGATTTTGTGAATGCCATGTCGGCGGCTATGAAGGCGGGCACCTATGAGGGCATCGAGGTGTGTTCGCCCTACTGCAATATCGACAAAACCGAAATTGCACGCCACGGCAAGCGGCTGGGCATCGACTACACCGAAACCTATTCCTGCTACAAAGGGCGGGAGCACCACTGCGGCACTTGCGGCACCTGCACCGAGCGCCGCGAAGCCCTCCGCCTTGCCGGTATCCAAGACCGCACCATCTACGACAACATTTAGCATCAACAAGGCATCCTTTAGAAGTTAAGAAGTTAAGAAGTTAAAGAAGTTAAGACGATAGCAAAGGTTGCAGAAAGCCTCCATAACAAAATCGTCCAAACTTCCCATCAACAAGACATTCTTTAGCATCAACAAGGTATCCTCTAGAAGTTAAGAAGTCAAGAAGTTAAAGAAGTTAAGACGATAGCAAAGGTTGCAGAAAGCCCCCACAACATCGTCCAAACTTCCCACCAACAAGACATTCTTTAGCGTCAACAAGGCATCCTTTAGAAGTTAAGAAGTTAAAGAAGTTAAGACGATAGCAAAGGTTGCAGAAAGCCTCCATAACAAAATCGTCCAAACTTCCCACCAACAAGACATTCGTCTTAACTTCCAACGAGCGAAGCGAGTGATAACTTCCTAACTTCTTTAACTTCCAAACTTCCTAACTTCCCAACTTCATCAACTTCTTCAACTTCTTCAACTTCTTCAACTTCTTATAAAAAAACTATGTACTACGTAAAGAAAACAATAGAAATATCGGCTTGTCACCAATTGCACCTCAATTATCAAAGCAAGTGTGAAAACCTCCACGGCCACAACTGGAACATCGTGATTTACTGCAAGGCGGAGCAACTCGACGCCAACGGCATGGTTTATGATTTCTCCAAAATCAAAACCCTCATTTCCGACAAACTCGACCACAAAAACATCAACGAGGTGCTCCCCTTTAACCCCACCGCCGAAAATATGGCGCGATGGATTGTGGACAGCATCCCTGAATGTTATCGCGCCGACGTGCAAGAGTCAATCAACAATGTGGCTTCTTATATCGACGACAATTTGGCACCCAACGTGAGCATCTAAACCTATGCAATATCGTATCAACGAAATATTCTATTCCCTTCAGGGCGAGGGATTTCACACAGGCATACCATCGGTGTTTGTGCGCTTCTCCGGCTGCAATCTGCACTGCGAATTTTGCGACACCGACCATGCCCACGGCACCCTGCTTTCCTTTGACGACATCGTGCGGGAGGTCCTCCAATATCCCGCACCATGGGTGGTGCTCACCGGCGGCGAACCCTCCCTCTTTATTGATGACGATTTCGTGCAGCGCCTCAAAGCTGCCACCGGCAAGCAAATCGCCATCGAAACCAACGGCACACACCCTCTGCCGTCATCTCTCGACTGGGTCACGCTTTCGCCCAAAACCGGCTTCCCCGGCGCCGACACCCATCCCTGCGTGCTCACCCGCTGCGATGAACTTAAAGTGGTGTATCTGCAT
>SFWW01000096.1 GCA_004559845.1 bacterium | reverse complement strand
ATCGGGCGAAGCGCTTTCCCAAAAATTGGGCTTAACCACCTATAAATGCCGCCAAAATGCCAACGGCGGCTACACCATCACTTCATATTAATTTTTAAAAAATATTTGCCATAATAAAAAAAAGCATTAACTTTGCACCGCATTGCCTACCGCAAGAGCTGCTCGGATGGTGGAATCGGTAGACACGAGGGACTTAAAATCCCTTGGCCTTTAGGCTGTGCGGGTTCAAGTCCCGCTCCGAGTACCGGATTAATCAATATGTCGCCTGTAAATAAAAAGTTTACAGGCGATTTTCTTCTCCCAGCAGTAACATCCTAACCCCTGTTTTCGTGGCGCCGGGGTGGGCGTTACGCAATCGTTTGCATATTTTTTTTGAAGATGGCTCCAAGCGAATGTGGTGGAGGAAAATTTTTTTTGATTACATTTGCCATAACATGAACCGCTTTGCACTTTTTTTGCGCTGTGCGCCCTTCATGAAGACCAAGTGTTTAACATCAAACCTCTGATATAAACGGATGAAAATTACGAAAACTGTGGCTGCCTCGCCCAGAGGCGAAATCGCCATCTACACCCTTACCAATGCTTCCGGAGCATGGGTAGAACTGTCGGCTTTGGGTGCCGGTATCAATGCCATTGTGGTGCCCGACTCTGCCGGAAATCTTGAAAATGTGGCACTCGGCTATGCCAATGCCGCTCACTACATTAGCGATGGTCCCTGTATGGGCAAAATTCCCGGGCGATATGCCAACCGCATAGCAGGCGGAAAATTCACTATCGATGGGGTGGACTATCAACTCGAAATCAACAATGGACCCAATGCGCTGCATGGCGGTAGCGAGGGATTTTACAATAAGATTTGGGACAGTGAGCCCACCGAAAGCGGGGTGACATTCACCCTCGTGAGCCCCGACGGCGATGCGGGTTATCCCGGCACCCTCACGGTGAAAGCCGCCTACACTTGGAGCGACGATTGCCAACTTTCGCTTCATATCACTGCCACCACCGATAAAACCACGGTGCTCAATCTCACCAATCACACCTATTTCAACCTCGCCGGAGAGGGTAGCGGTTCGGTGCTGCGCCATTTGCTCCGCCTGAATTGCTCGAAATATTTGGTGACCGACGAAAACCTCACGCCCACCGGCGAAATCGCTCCCGTGCAAGGCACGCCCATGGACTTTACACAAGCCAAACCCCTGGGTGAAGATATTCGCAAACCCTTCCCGGCTTTGGCTTTCGGCAAGGGATACGACAATTGCTACGCCATCGATGCTTACAAAAAAGGCGAATTGGCGCTCGCTGCCGTGCTCGAAGATGCCCATAGCGGACGCACCCTCGAGGTGCTCACCACCCAGCCTGCCGTGCAAATCTACACCGGCAATTGGCTCTCGGGATGCCCCGCCACCAAGAGCGGCAACCGCACATATTTCGACTATGATGGCGTGGCAATCGAGTGCCAAGGAATGCCCGACGCGCCCAATCATCCCCATTTCCCATCGCAGCAACTCGCCCCGGGTGAGCAATATGCCCACACCATTATCTTCCGTTTTTCCACGAAATAATCTTTAAAATATCATTATATTATGCTAAAAACAAAACCGGATTTAAGTTTTTGGAAACTGTTTAACATCAGTTTCGGTTTCTTTGGTGTGCAAATTGCCTACGCGCTGCAAAGTGCCAACATCAGCCGCATATTTGCCACCCTTGGAGCAGACCCTCACGATTTGAGTTTCTTTTGGATTCTTCCACCGCTCATGGGCATGCTTGTGCAGCCTTTGGTGGGCTACTTTAGCGACAAAACTTGGTGTCGCTTCGGCCGCCGCATTCCCTACCTGTTTGTGGGCGCCTTCGTGGCGGTGGTGGTGATGTGCTTGCTGCCCAACGCCGGCTCGTTCGGATTGGCTGTGAGTGGCGCTATGGTGTTTGGCTTGATTGCACTTATGTTTCTCGACACCAGCATCAATATGGCGATGCAGCCCTTTAAAATGATGGTGGGCGACTTGGTGAACGAAAAGCAAAAAACCAAAGCCTATAGCATTCAGTCGTTTCTCTGCAATGCCGGCTCCATCGTGGGCTATGTGTTCCCTCTGCTCTTTACCGCTATTGGCATTTCCAATATTGCGCCCAAGGGTCAGGTGCCCGATTCCGTGATTTGGTCGTTCTACATTGGTGCCGCCATCCTCATTATCTGCGTGATTTACACCATGATGAATGTGCGCGAAATGCCACCCGCCGAATTTGCACAATATCAAATCAAGGAAGAAGATGCTGCCACCGGTAAGGCAAAATCCAAAGAGCCCGAAGGCGCTTGGGCGGTGTTCTTCCAAGTGGGTATCGTGCAATTCTTCTGCTGGGCTGCTTTCCTCTACATGTGGACCTACACCAACGGCTCAATTGCCGAAACCGTGTGGAACACAACCGACACTGCCAGTGCCGCTTATCAAACTGCCGGCAACTGGGTGGGCGTGATTTTCGCCGTTCAGGCAGTGGGCAGTGTGATTTGGGCTGTGGTGCTTCCGCAATTCAAGAGCCCAAAATTGGCATATGCTTTGAGTTTGGTGATTGGCGCTGTGGGCTTTGCGCTCGTGCCTTTCTGCACCAATCAATATATGCTTTTCGTGCCTTACTTCCTCATCGGTTGTGCTTGGGCTGCTATGCTCGCCATGCCTTTCACCTTTGTAACCAATGCCTTTGAAGGCAGTTCGCGTATGGGCACTGTGCTGGGCTTGTTCAATTGCACCATCTGCTTGCCGCAAATCGTGGCAGCAGCCTCCGGTGGCTTCGTGATGCACCTCGTGGGCAGTTCCCAACCCAATATGCTCATCTTGGCAGGTGCTTTCCTC
The DNA here is from genome assembly GCA_004559845.1 of bacterium. Taxonomy (GTDB): domain Bacteria; phylum Bacteroidota; class Bacteroidia; order Bacteroidales; family Muribaculaceae; genus Sodaliphilus. The sequence continues at coordinate 2,738 of SFWW01000096.1, read as the reverse complement.
GTGGTGGCAGCCGCCTTCGTGTTTGTGGTGAAAACCAAAAAGCACGAATAGACTAACCACTATCCACGCATAACGGCATCGGTTGCAGGGCGCACGCTTCGTAGCGCACCTTGCAACCGATGCCTCCTTTTTTTCCCTCGCTCCCTCGCTGAGCACAACCATTGCCCATCGGGCATGCTTACGCAAATTTTAGCCAGATGCCGAAGAAGCGGTCGTAAACTTCGTAGTGGTTGTTTTGGTCCAGTAGGAGTTCTTTCTCTACGAGGGTTTTTGCGCTGAGGCGTATGGTGCTGATGGCTCCAAGTTGATATTTCGCCACAAAGTTTTTCCCTGTGATTTCTCTGGCCGTGCCTTCGCTTGCCACTGCACGGAGCAGTTTGCGTTGGGCTGGCGTGATGAGGCGGACGAATGTTTGATATGTAGCCTCATTTTCGGCAATCACATTTGCGATAGTGGCATCGATAAATTCTTCGGTGATATTCTTTTGTGCGGTTTCGAACAAGCGGTTGAGAATCATCTGCACATACCAGGTGTGTCCAAACAAAGAACTGTAAAGATGATTGAAGGCGGTGCTGTTTAGGATTTGACCATTCTGTTCCAGTTTTTTGTGGGCAAATTCGTAGTATGCCGCTTCGTTGATGCATCCAAGATTCATGATTTGCGTACTTTGGAAAAATGGACGGTTGGCAGAGACAAACATATTTTCAAGCACATGGCGTTGGCTTCCGGAGAACACGAACCGCACATTGTTCAGGTGTTGAATGTGGGCGCGAAGCAGTGCCTCCACTTGCTTATCGGCATAGCCGTCCACCACCTGAAACTCATCGAACGCCACATAGCACTGCTTCCCCGAATCTTCCATATAGGCAAAAATTTCGGAGAGCGATTTTTCGGCGTTCACTGGTTGCACATCAAGCATAATGTTGGGCTCGCCACTGATAGCATCGAAACTGAATACGGGGCGTAGCGATGCGAAAAATTTGCTGATTTGCTTCACCACCTTTGTTTCCGAAGTGTCTAAAGTGCCGAGCACGGCCTCGCCCAACTTCTTCACCAGCGACGACAGGCTATCGGTTTGGTACAGGTCCACATAGTAGCAGTTGCCTGCCTTTGCGCTTTGGATTTCGTGGAAAGCATGGCGCAGAAGCCCCGTTTTTCCCATACGGCGAGGGCTGATAAGCGTCACATTTCGCCCATTTCTCAGGGCGGAAATGAGTTTTTGGGTTTCTTCCACACGGTCGCAGAAATATTCAGGCGACACATAGCCCGACAGCAGAAAAGGGTTATACGGATAGTTTTCGTGTTTCATAATCATACAAATTTCGTTACAGCATAAATTGTGTAGCATAATTTATGCTGCATATTTTATGCCATAGCAAAGTTACACAAATATTATCGTATTTTCAAAGGATTCGACCAAGAATTATTTGTGCTAATTTGTGATTGAAATGATTACATAGATTCAACAAAACAAACTGTGTGATTTGTGCTGTCCGTGTTTGTTGTTTTTAGCCACGAATTAGCACAAATTTTCACAATTTTTTTTGAGGAGAGGCGATAGTTGCGCCCTTTCTATGGATTTTTTTGTAGAAAGGGCGTAGATATAAGCGATAGTTGCGCCCTTTTTGTGTGGGTGGGGCATAAATTTGGGGTGTGGGGTGGGGGTGGAGGATGGGGGATGCAAACGATTGCATAAATAAATTTGCTATATTTAATGTGGGGAGGTGGTGATAATAGTTTGATTTAGTAATTTTACGCAAAGAAAAAAGCTTAAATACACAGGTCTTAACAATACTTGTAAGATACTTGAAAATCAAAACCAAAACCATTATAAAATTTTACAATGAAACTAACATTCGTTCTTGAGTATCAAACGATTTTTGGAGAAGAAATCGTGCTGAATGTGCTGCTGAACGGCGCAACGAAGCGATATTCTATGGGCACTATTGATGGCCACACCTGGAGTTGCGAAATCTCTACTTCGGGTGCCGACGCCGGTGCTATGCACTACCACTACAGTGTGGTGCGCGGTGGCAATGTAGTGCGCCATGAATGGCTTGTGCAAGCCCATATGCTCGACCTTTCCGTAGCCAAATCCACCAAACTTACCACCTACGACCACTGGATTGATAATCCGGAAAACAGTTACCTCTATAGTTCGGCATTCACCGAATGTGGCGCTCGCAGGCAGTTGCTCGTGGTGCCCGCCACAACCTTCGACTATACCGTGATGCTGAAGGTGCGTGCTCCGCAATTGCGAGCCGACCAAGTGCTGGCAGTGGTGGGTAGCGGTCCCGCCATGGGAAATTGGGCTGTGAATAAAGCCACCCCGATGGTGGAACATGCACACAATGAGTGGGTGGCAACACTCGATGCCCGAGCCCTTCATTCTCGCGTGCTCGAATTTAAGTTTGTGGCACTGCAGTCGGGTAATACCAAAAATGTGCTTTGGGAAGAAAACGGCAACCGCACCATCGTTCTTCCGGAATTGAAGAAGGGCGATGCCGTGGCTTACGAACTCGATGAAGCAAGATTTGCCATTCCCGCTTGGCGGGTGGCAGGCACCGTGGTGCCCATCTTCTCGCTCCGTAGCGAGGGGAGCTTTGGCGTGGGCGACTTTGGCGATTTGAAGCAGATGATCGACTGGGTGGTTTCCACCGGTCAGCGTGCGCTTCAAGTGCTCCCGATCAATGATACAACCATCACCAACACATGGTTGGACTCCTATCCCTACAAGA
>SFWW01000095.1 GCA_004559845.1 bacterium | reverse complement strand
TCTTCTATCTGCTGATTATGGTGGTGGCATTTATGTGCTTAGGCATGATTTTCAGCCCCAAAACGGACCAACCGCGAGGCACAAAAATTGTGGCTATGCTATGTGAGCCTACATCGCTTCCGACTTCCAATAAGGTGAAGATTACGGCACTGAAAAATGGCGAAATATGCATTGAGCGTGTGCTCAATATCAGCGCTGCCGATACTGTGAATTTGGTGATTACCAAATTTGAAAACCACGTGAAAATCGTGGAGAAGCGCGGTGTGCATGGCACCGGCGAAGAAGGCTCACACCGGTGTAGCGCATCGCTGAATTGCATCTCCCGCCGATGGTATGCCTATCGCTACGAAAGCGAAATCACCGGAGAATGGTGCACCTTTGAGTTTACCAACCTTCCCGGCGAAGAAAAGGTGACCGAAATGCGCCTCTAACCGCTTGACGATGCAATAATTTCAGCAATTTTGCGTTGAATAAAATATATCTATTTGCTAACATACATTCAGCATCATGATGAAAAAAATTATAATTGCCTTACTCGCCACATTGCCCCTTTTGGCAAGTGCACAATCCACGGGGAAATGGATAACTCACACCCGATTTACCCTTTCCAAATTGCAGAATGTGGTCGACACCAAAGACAAAGTGTATGGCTTGGTGAACAATAGTTTGTATTGCCTCAATAAAAGCGACCGGAAACTCAGTGTGATCGACAACCAAAATGCGCTGTCGGGGTCGCTGATTAGTAATATTTACTACAATCCCGATAAGCAATACCTCGTGATCACCTACGACGACTCCAATATCGACATTTTGCGCGCCGATGGCAAGGTGACCAACATTCCCAACATAAAAGACGCCGTGATGACGCAGCAACGCACCATCAACGATGTGACCTTTTGTGGCGACAAAATTTTCGTAGCCACACAATTCGGATTTGTGGTGATTAACGATGCCACCGGGCAAATTGTGGAAACGCGCGTGTATAGCATCAATGTGTCGTCGATTGCAGAAGTGGGCAAATGGCGCATCGCTTTTTACCCTTCAGGCAATGTCTACTATTGCCCCACCAATGCCGTGCAAGAAACATTTAGCGCCTATAAATCAAGCTATATCTACGGCTTGGCAAGCGGCAAGATTTTTGCCATCAACGATAGCACGATGCTGGTGAGAGATAACACCAAATTGCGTAAAGTGGTGATTCGTGAAAATGAAAGCGGCGAACTCGCTTTCGTCCTTACCGATAGTGTGGCTGCTGTGGCTACCAATGTGCAAAAAACTCCCTCGGGCTATTTAGCAAATTTCTTTGCCGGAAAATATTACTATACCTTCGACACCGAGGGCAACATTGTGAAGAAAAACACCCTTTCGGCACAAGAACTCGTGAGCTGCTCGCCTGATGCCGATGGCTCCTTTTGGGGCATCAATGCTAATGGCTTCCATAGCCTTTCGCAAGTTGCCACCTACTATATGCCTGAAGCAGTGAACATTGTGGGCATTCCCTTCTGGATGGGTTACAACAAAAATACCCACAAACTCTATCTCACCGCCACCAGCGACAATGGTATCCTTCCCTCTGCCAATGCCGGTGCGCTGTATGAAATCAACAAATTCGACGGTAGCAAATGGGAATATTCCAAACCCTCCGGCACGTCCGGTAGCCAAGGCTGGTATTGGCCCATTTTCGACCCTAACGATTCTACCGACACCTACTATATCAGTTCGCGCTTGAGTGGTCAGTTTAAGGTTACCGACAATGCTGTAGCAAAAATTATCAACGCCACCAATTCGCCCTTCGTGGCACGCAAAGCCGCCATCCGCTTCGATACCGAAGGCAACCTTTGGATGGTGCATTCCAGTTTGAGCAACACGGTGCCGGTGAAGGTGCTGCCCAAAGATAAAGTGAAGAGCGGCAATTTCACCACCTCGGATTGGACTGTGTATAAGGTGCCCGATGTGACCAATACCAACTCTTTTAAATACTCCTTTTTCGACATCTCCAATAAAAGTATGACCAAGGCTTTTAACTGTGGCGACTACAACTGCCCGCTGATTGTGTGGCGCAATAATCCCGACCTGTCGATAGCGGAGTTTGAGTCAAAATCCTACACCGGTTTAAACGCCTCCGACGGCTCTACTTGCACTTGGCTTTACTCCTATGCGCTGAGGGCTGACCTCAACGACCAAATGCTCTTTGGATTTGATAAGGGCGCTGTGATTTTCAACCCTGTTGAAGCCTTCAACGAAGACTTTACCGTGAAGAAAATCAAGGCATTGGATGGCGCAAAGGTGTATGCCATAGAAGTGGACACGCTCAATCAAAAATGGGTGGGAACCGCTGGCGATGGCTTGTATCTGTTTAGCCCCGATTGCGAAGAAACCCTTCAGCATTTCACCACCGGCAATAGTCCGCTGCTGTCGAACGTGATTTACCAAGTGTGCTGCAACACCGACAATAATTCCATATTTGTGGTTACGCCGCTGGGCGTTCAGCAATTCTTCACCGATTATATCGTGGCTGCGGAAGACTATAGCAATGTCTACGCTTATCCCAACCCCGTTCGCCCCGACTTCACCGGCTGGGTGACCATCACCGGATTGATGAGCAATTCGAATGTGGAAATTAAAGATGCTTCGGGCAAGGTGGTGAAATCATTTGCCGGCACGGCCGCCGATGTGATGTGGGATTGCTGCGACGAAAATGGCGAACGCCTGCCCACCGGCAATTATAGCGTGTTTGCCGCGCAACCCGGCGATGAAATGCCTGAAAAGCCGTTCACAAAGGTGATGGTGATTAAATAAACCGGGATTTCGGCAGCGTTTGCACCACACGATATGGCGCAGTTCGATTTGCCGGCTTCCGATATTAGAAAGAAATTGAGAATGAGGCACCTATGCACAGGTGGCTCATTCTTTTTGTGGTGGCGGCTGATGTGGTGGCGGCAAGGAGCCGCATGAGTTGGGGTCGGGCTTGGGGGAAGCCGGAGGTGGCGATGCGGGCAATGGCTTCGTCGGAAAAGAGGCGGCATTGGTAGGTGTAGCGGGTGGAGGCGGCATTGAAATCGGCAAAGACTTTCCACACCATATTGGTGCGGTAGCGCCACGCCATACTCAGGCCCAGCACATAGTTCAAGGCGGTGCTGCCTTTCACCCGCAGCAATTGAAACGGTTCGGTGGCATCATCAAGCACGGCATTGTAGGGGCTATCGATGCCGGGGCGGGCGTCGGCTGTGAGCCATGGCTTGCCTTCGGCATCTTCCATCCAATAGGCAATGCCGGAGGGCGTGTGTTCCACTTTAGGGATGCCATTGCGCGCGGTGTAGGTGATGCCGTCGGAAAAGCGCACGCCGAGCAATGCTTTCGCGCCGAGCGAAAGGCGAGCGGTGAGCGGCAAATTGCCATACACTCCGGCGCTGAGGGTGGTGGCAAGGAGTTGGTTGTCGGTGATGTCGTAGGCGTAGATGCCCGGCAGGCGCCGCTGTTGCGCATCGGTATAGGCGGTGAGGTTTTGATTGATGGCGTTCACATCTTGCATTTGTTCGGCGGAAAAATTCAAACCATCCGTCGGGGTGGTGATGATGTGGGCTTGCACACCCACACCCAGCAGGCGATTGAAATAGTGAACGCCTTCTATGCCAATGGTGGTGGCTGTGCCTAAGCGTAGGCGGTGGGGCGTGCCGTCGGTGGGGGCGAAATCGATGTGCGAGGGGGCGGTGGCTACGCCGAGGGTGATGTCCACCATATTGGCGCCGGAAGCGACATGGGCATCAAACTGACGCTCTCCTTTGTGCTTCATACACAATTCGGTGAGGAAATACCCTAATTCGGTGGATAAAATGCCGATTCCCGCGCCTGCCATCACATCGGCGGCACTGTGGCGATGATGGAGCACGCGCATCAGTGCAGTGGCTGAAGCCACGGCATAGCCGCCCACCGAAAACCACGGGGAGTGCGTTTCGCCATATTCTTTATGCAACATGGTAGCCGCCACAAATGCCGTGGCGGTGTGACCGGAGGGAAAGGAGCGGCGGTCGGTAGCGTCGGGGCGGGTTTGATGCACGGCTTGCTTGGTGGCTTCCACCGCCACCGCCATCACGGCATTGGCTGCCAAGGTTTGCACTCCGAGCCGTGCCCAATCGGATCGTCCGTGATAGCCTGCCAAATTGAGCGCCGCCATCACCGGATAGGGAGAAAAGCGGATATAGTTGTCGATTTCGGTTTTGAAGCCTTTCCCGGAGCGGATGCGCGCCGAAGGATGCACGGTTTGCACCTCTTTTGCCACCACTGCCGATGCAATCGGGGGGATTCCTACATAAGCCACATGGTGCTGCCACGAGGCATCAGTGGGCACGGTGTCGGGCACCACCGATTGCGACGCCCTGCCCACAAAGCAGCCGAGCAGCGCACACACAAATGCGGATATGAATCTGAGATTAGAAATTAGAGATTGGAAATTGGATGTTTGTTAATTAGAATTCGGTAAAACTGAGGGGGAGCAGGCTCTTGATGCTGTCGAGGCGATAGATGCTGTGGCGACCCACAAGGAGCACCTCGATGGGATGCCCGGCTTGCACCTCAAATTCAAGCAATGCTTGGCGGCATACGCCACAGGGCGAACACGGTTCTTCCACAAAATCGCCGTTTTGAAAGGCTGTGACCGCCACCTTTTTGATGCCCACTCCGGGATAATTGGCGCCGGCATTGTAGCAGGCACTGCGCTCGGCACAGATGCCGGCAAAAGCGGCGTTTTCCTGATTGGCTCCCTTAATGAGCACGCCGTTATCCAAAAGCAAAGCGGCACCCACATTGAAATGGCTATAGGGGGTATAACTGCTTTTTGTGGCTTCTTTTGCCAAGTCTACCACTTTTTTATCCTCCGAAGTCAACTCATTATAAGTCAAAACTTGTATCTTTGTAGAAATATTTTTCTCAGTCATCGCTTTTTAAGTATATGTTTAAGATTATTTCGCATTGCAAATATATTGATAAATCTGCAAAAAGCAACAAAAAATTCGTCTTTTGGTGCTTTTTTCTCGCATTTTCTGCCTTCAACGCCCATAGCCAAGCGCTTTCAAGCACCTTTTTACAATACATCGAGTGCTATAAGCACATCGCTATCCGGCATTGCCAACAATATGGCATACCGGCTTCTATCACGCTGGCTCAAGGGTTGCTGGAAAGTGGAGCCGGAAGAAGTAAACTCGCTAAAGAATCAAACAATCACTTCGGTATTAAATGCTACGGTTGGGATGGCGAACGCACCTATAAGGGAGCCGAAATCGACTACAATTGCTACCGAAAATACGAAACTCCGGAAGAGGGATTCGAAGACCATGCCAAATTCTTGAAAAGAGAACGCTACAATCGCCTTTACAATTTGCCCGTGAGCGACTACAAAGGGTGGGCGTACGGACTGAAAGCCTGTGGCTACGCTGAAGACCCCGGATATGCACCCAAATTGATACGATTGATTGAAACCTACCAACTCTATCTCTACGACACCGGACAACCCAAAGCGGCGCCTTCTCCGCAGCAGCTCCCGGCGGAGGAAAATGTGGAAAAATCTGCGATGAAACCGGCTTTTATGGCACACAACATTCATCGGAAATGGGGCAAATATTATGTGGTGGCAAAAAAAGGCGACACCTACGATGCCATCGCCGCTGAATTTAGCAAAAAGAAAAAAGATATCCTGGCATTCAACGATATCACGGTGAGCAATGCCTTGCCTAAGGAGGGCGAAAAAGTGTGGATTGAGAAAAAATATGACCGACACCCTGAAGTGGCTTTCTATGTGGCGAAAAAGGGAGAATCACTCCA
>SFWW01000094.1 GCA_004559845.1 bacterium | reverse complement strand
GAGGGGGCGGTTAGAGGGCGGATTTTAGGCGGGTGATAAATTCGTCGGCTTGGGCGATGGTGAGCACCAACGGGGGCAACAGGCGTATCATATTGGTGCCTGAAGCGCCGGTAAACACGTGCTGCTCGTGAATCAAGCGGCTGCGAAGTTCTTTCACCGGATAGTCGAACTCCATGCCTATCATTAAGCCACGGCCTCGCACTTCCTTGATGCCGGGAATCTTTTTCAGTTCCGTGAGCAGATGCTCGCCCACTTTTCGTGCGTTCTCCACCAGTTGCTCTTTCTCGAAGATTTCAAGCACGGCGATGGCGCCGGCACAGCCCAAATGGTTGCCGCCGAAGGTGGTGCCCAGCATTCCGTACACGGGTTTGAAGGCTTCGCTGCAAATGAGCGCGCCCATGGGGTAACCGTTGCAAATGCCTTTTGCCATGGTCACGATGTCGGCTTCGATGCCATACCATTGATGCGCAAAGAATTTTCCCGTACGGCCGTAGCCGCTTTGTATCTCGTCGAGGATGAGCACCACGCCGGATTCGCGGGTCAATTGGCGCAACTGTTGCATAAATTCCGTGGTAGGAATTTGGATGCCGCCCACGCCTTGAATACCTTCTATGATCACCGCTGCCACATCGCCTTTGGCAATTTCCGCCCGCACGGCTTCAATGTCGCAAAATGGCACGATGGTTACGTGGGGTGTGGCATTCACGGGTGCTTGTATCTTGGGGTTGTCGGTGGCTTCCACCGCGAGCGAGGTGCGTCCGTGGAATGCCTTGCTGAAGGCTATCACGCGTGGCTTTCCGGTGTGAAACGATGCCAATTTCATCGCATTCTCGTTGGCTTCGGCTCCGGAGTTGATGAGAAACAGTTGATAGTTGGGGTAGCCGCAAATGCTGCCCAATTTTTTTGCCAATTCCACTTGCAAGCCATTCACCACCGAATTGCTGTAAAACACCAATTGCTCGGCTTGGCGTTTGAGCGCTTCCACGTAGTGCGGGTGGCTGTGGCCCACCGAAATCACGGCATGGCCGCCATATAAATCAAGATATTCCGTGCCGTCGGCATCGTAGGTGCGGCAACCCCGCCCCTTCACAATCTCGATATCAAATAAGGGATATACATCAAATAATTTCATAGTAAAAAAATTTAGCTTTTAGCCGTTAGCCTTTAGCTTTTAGCCTTTTATAGCTTTTAGCTCCATAGCTTCTATAGCTAAGTAGCTCTCGGCTAATGGCTAATGGCTAACGGCTAATGGCTAATGGCTCTCGGCTTTTGGTTCTCAAAATGCTGATGCTTTGAGCAATAGCCCTTCTCGCTCGGGCATGCCGAAGAGCAGATTCATATTGTGCACGGCAGTGCCCACAGCCCCTTTCAGCAAATTGTCGATAGCCGAAGTGATGAGAATTTTGTCGTCGATTTTCTCCACATGGAGGAGGCATTTGTTGGTGTTGACCACGTCTTTCAAATCCACTGCCTTGTCGGTCACGAAGGTGAACGCTGCATCGGCGTAGTAGGCTTGATAGAGGCGATTCACTTCCTCTGCCGTGGCATCGCTGTGCAGGTAGAGGGTGGCGAATATGCCGCGCGAAAAACACCCGCGCACGGGTATAAATTCTAATTGGGCATCAAAATCGGGTTGCAAACTCCTCAGCGATTGTCCTATTTCCGCCAAATGCTGGTGGCGAAACGCTTTGTAGATGCTCACATTGTCGTTGCGCCACGAGAAGTGTTTGGTGGGTCCGGGTTTCACGCCGGCGCCGGTGCTACCGGTGATGGCGTGGATGTGCACGTCGGCATTCAGCAAATGTGCTTTTGCCAAGGGCAACAGTGCCAGTTGTATGGCTGTGGCAAAGCAACCGGGGTTGGCGATGTGCCGTGTGGCTGTGGTGATGTGGCTACGATTGAGTTCGGGCAATCCGTACACAAAATCGTGCTTGCCGTCGGCGATGCGGAAGTCTTGCGCCAAATCGATGATGCGTAGTCCTTCCGGAATATCCTCTCGGTGTTCTTCCAAAAATGGCTTTGAAAAGCCGTGAGGTGTGCACAAAAAGAGCACGTCGATTTCGTCGAGTGGCGTTTGGTCGGTAAACACAAGGTCGGTTTCGCCAATGAGCCCTTGGTGCACGCTATCCACCCGATTGCCGGCATTGCTGGTGCTGCTGAGCCATTTCAGTTCCACTTGCGGATGGTAGATGAGCAAGCGTGCCAATTCGCCGGCTGTGTAGCCTGCTCCGCCTATGATGCCTGCTTTTATCATAATTTACTTGTCGTCTTTGCCGTTTTTAATCTGGTTGTAGTGATACACCTTCAGCGGATTGGCGTAGATTTTGGTGAAGCCTTTCACATCGTCGGCTGTCCACGCTTTGTTCATTTCGCCATATTCGCCGAAGTTGGTTTTGCTCAAGTCGAAGTCGCTTTCGATGCCCACCAATTCGTAGCGATAGGGCATCAAGTCGATAATCACCTTGCCGGTCACGTTGCGCTGGGAGTTCACCAAATAGGCTTCAATGTCGCGCATCACGGGCTCCAAATAGTAACTTTCGTGGAAAAACATTCCATACCAGTTGCCCAATTGCTCTTTCCAGTATTGCTGCCACTTGGTGGTGGTGTGCTTTTCGAGCAATTTGTGGGCGGCAATAATCAGCAGCGGGGCAGCCGCTTCAAAGCCCACACGGCCCTTAATGCCGATAATGGTGTCGCCCAAATTGATGTCGCGCCCGATGCCGAAGGGTGCCACCAGTTCTTCAAGGTCTTGAATGGCTTTCACTTTGTCGGGGTAGGGCACATCGTTGATGGCGGAAATCTCGCCTTGCTCAAAATTGATGGTGATGCGTTTTTTGCCCGATTCGGTCATTTGACGCAGATAGGCGCTTTCGGGCAAATTCTCGTTGCTATGCAGGGTCTCTTTTCCGCAAATGCTGGTGCCCCACAGCCCTTCGTTGTAGCTGTATTCCAGTTTTTTGAAGTCGCCTTCAAAGCCGTGGTCTTTCAAATAATTGATTTCGTATTCGCGGGTGAGTGCCAAATCGCGGGTGGGGGTAATTACCTCAATTTCAGGTGCGAGCACTTGGAAGGTGAGGTCGAAGCGAATCTGGTCGTTGCCGGCACCGGTGCTGCCGTGTGCCACACAGTCGGCGCCTATTTCTTTGGCATAATTGATGATGGCGATGGCTTGGAACATTCGCTCGGAACTCACCGAAATCGGGTAGGTGCCGTTGCGCAGCACATTACCCATCACCATATATTTAATACTCTTTTCGTAGTATTCGTGGGTCACGTCGAGGTTCACGTGCTTAATGGCGCCTAATGCCAGGGCGTTTTTCTCGATGGTGAGCAGTTGCTCTTCGTTGAAGCCGCCGGTGTTGGCGGTGGCGGTGTACACGTCGTAGCCGCAATCTTCCGACAAATATTTCACGGCAAAGGAGGTGTCTAATCCGCCGCTATAGGCGAGCACCACTTTTTTGCGCTGTTTGGGGGTGGTAGTATTCATATTGCTGTTGTATGTTATTTCTTCATTAATGTGTTCTGCAGGGTCGTAGAGTAGGGCGGTGCAAAGGCATTTCTCGCCGCCGTTGCGCTGGAGAATATCGAAATTCACGCAACTCTCACACCCTTTCCAAAAGGCTTTGTCGCGGGTGAGCACTTCAAAGGTTACGGGCTTGAAACCGAGCTTGGTGTTCATGTTGAGCACAGCAGCACCGGTGGTGAGGCTAAACACCTTGGCGTGCGGATAGCGCTCGCGTGCCAAAGCAAATACGCGTCGCTTGATGAGCGTTGCCACTCCGATGCCTCGAAAATCGGGATGAACAATGAGTCCTGAATTGGTTACAAACAATTGGTGGTCCCAGCTTTCAATGTAGCTAAAGCCGGCAAACCGACCATGGTAGAGCGCCAACACGGCTTTGTTTTCGCGCATCACTTTCTCCATATATTCGTGAGAACGGCGCGCAATACCCGTGCCACGCACTTTGGCAGCTGCCGCCATCGTTTCCACTATCTCGTCGATGTATTTCAGATGCGGCTCTCCTGCCACCACAATTTCAATTTCGTTAATGTCTGTCATTTCTCTTTTTTCGAATCAAATCATCTAATCTTTCGCCACCATTTGCGTCGCCAAAAGGCGTGCGTGCGTCGCAACTAACGGCGAGCAATCAGCTTTTTTCAACTTCTTGGTTTCCAATTTTTTATAAAATCATCTTTCCCTCATTCTTTCTCAATGAGTTCGGCAGGGATGAAGCGAGAAAAAAATTCGTTGGCTTCTTCTCGCGATACCCCTTCGCGAAGCAAAACAAACACGGTGTCGGCACCCGCTATCGTGCCCAGCACAATGTAGGAATGACTCATGTCGATGTCGTAAGCCAATCCCGTGGCATAACCGTTGCGGGTCTTCACTATCGCTATATTGCCCGAGTAGTCAAACGATACAAACCCGATTTGAGAGTTGCTCGACAAATGGCGCTGACCCTTCATCAGCATCGTGTCTTGCAATTCGTTGCTGTCGGGTATGATGTACATATATTTGCCATAATCATTTGCCACTTTTGTGATTTTTAAGGATTTTAAATCACGCGATAAGGTGGCTTGCGTCACATTCACACCCCGCTGATTGAGGATGTCGGAAAGTTCGCTCTGGCTACCGATACAGGTCTTTCGGATAATATCCACGATAATCTGGAGGCGATGTCGTTTATTCTTCACAATAGTAAAATTTTTTTTTGTTGGTAAATCGTTTGTAGTCAAGCGTATGCAACGGGAATAATCGGAAAAATTCTTCCTCATCCGGCCCACGGCAGTGCAGTCGCTGCCCTGCCGCTTTAGCCTCTTCCCACACACATGCAGTAGCAAAATTAGTATATTTTTTTGGAATAAAGAAACGAAATAGTATAATTTTTGAATTGTTATACAAAACTTCCCTTTCTGAAGCCCCACAGCCACACCCATCCCCCCGCCCTTGATACACACGATGCGCCATTTTTTGCGTCAGGCGCAGTTTTTTTTTTCGGCGAAGCCGACTTTTTTCCCGCGAAGCGGCTTTTTCTTCGGGCGGCGAGGGATGTGAGTGGGGTGCGAAGCAACCCACTGTGGGCGAGAGTGGTGATAAAGCTGAAAACTCGTTTTCAGGCTTTATCCCACTCGTCGTCCCACGCAAGGGCTTCAGCCCTCACATCCCCGCCTCCCGACTTTTTGTTCTCTTCCATCCCACTCAACACCATCCCTCCATCCCTCCAAATTCAAAATAGCCGTAAATGAAAGAGCCGTCCAAAAAAGGGACATATATTTCACCAAAAAACACAAATAAAAAAATGCTAAAAGTAAGGCAAACTGATTTGGTGCCAAACATTTAGCATTTTCGTTGGGTGACCCCGGAGGGGCTCGAACCCTCGACCCATTGATTAAGAGTCAATTGCTCTACCAACTGAGCTACGGAGTCAACTTCTGCAGATTCATTTGCGAATTGCGAGTGCAAATTTACTACAATTTTTTTAACTAACAATAATTTTCCCGTTTTTTTTGCAATTTTTTTTATTCTCACTGCCGAATCCTCCTTTTTAGTTTTAGTTTTCGTTTTCGTTTTAGTTCAAATCTTATTATCTTTGCAATGAAAATCAATCTATCCACACATCATTTTTTTTATGACTTCTCAATCTCCTCGACCCTTGATTTTGGTCAGCAACGACGACGGCTATTCCTTCAATGGCATCCACACCCTCATCCGTGTGGCTCGCAAATTCGGCGATGTGGTGGCTGTAGCGCCCAAGGGCTGCTCTATCACCTTTTTTCAGCCTCTTCGCGCTTTTAAGAAAAAAGAAGAACCGGGCTTCACGCAGTATGAGGTGCCGGGCACTCCCACCGACTGTGTGAAACTCGCCCTCGACCAACTTCTTGGCGGCCGCAAACCTAATTTGGTGCTTTCGGGCATCAATCATGGCTACAACTATGGCTCGTGCACCCTCTATAGCGGCACCATGGGCGTGGTGTATGAGGCCGGACAATCCCCTCGGACTGAAGGTGGTGCCCACGGCTATGGGAAAATGGGAAAAGGAATACGAACATCGGGTCGACCCCTTTGGGGTGGACTACTACTGGGTGTCGGGCGAATATCGCCTCAACGAGCCCGATAATCCCAATTCTGATGTGAATGTGGTGAATAGCGGTTGGGTGGCGGTCACTCCATGTCGCGTAGACCCCACGGCGCACTCGCTTTTGGACGAAATTTCCACTTTGCTAACGTGATGTGATGCCCTTTTGCCCACCATTGGCGCGTTTTTTTCCACTATAGCGTGTAATTCACACTATATTATAAGGTGTAAGTCGCGATTATTTTGTATTTTTGCACCACAATTTATTTTTTAACAACTCAACGAAAACTATATTACGATAATGGAAAGAAAGGTTAGAGTGCGCTTTGCACCATCTCCCACAGGACCCCTACACATTGGCGGTGTGCGTACGGCGCTGTATAACTACCTCTTTGCGCGCCAGCATGGCGGCACGATGATTCTCCGTATAGAAGACACCGACTCTAATAGATTTGTGCCCGGTGCCGAAGCATATATCAATGAAGCCCTTCAATGGCTGGGCATTGGCATTGATGAGGGTGTGGCTGAAGGCGGCGCTTTCGGACCTTACAAGCAAAGCGAACGCCGCGACATCTATCGCCAATATGTGAAGCAATTGCTCGATGCCGGCAAGGCATACATCGCTTTCGACACGCCCGAAGAACTCGAGGCGAAGCGTCAGGAAATCAAAAATTTCCAATACGATGCCTCCACGCGTATGACGATGCGCAATTCGCTTTCGCGTGGTACACGATTTGATTCGTGGCGATGTGACCATCAATTCTTCTATCCTCGACGATAAGGTGCTCTATAAGCGTGCCGACGACCTTCCCACCTACCACCTTGCCAACATCGTGGACGACCACCTGATGGAAGTGAGCCACGTGATTCGTGGCGAGGAGTGGCTGCCCAGCGCACCCCTCCATGTGCTGCTCTACGAGGCTTTCGGGTGGGCGGAATCGCAACCCGAATTTGTGCATTTGCCGCTGCTGCTGAAGCCCGATGGCAAAGGAAAATTGAGCAAGCGTGATGGCGACCGCCTTGGCTTCCCTGTTTTCCCACTCGAATGGCACGACCCCAAGAGCGGCGAAATCTCTTCAGGCTACCGTGAAAGCGGCTATCTGCCACAGGCAGTGGTCAATTTCCTCTCGCTCCTTGGCTGGAATCCGGGCGACGACCGCGAAATCATGAGCATGGACGAACTCATCCGCGATTTCTCGTTTGCTCACTGCTCGAAGAGTGGCGCAAAATTCGACTTTGAAAAGGCAAAATGGTTCAACCACGAATATTTGATGGCTACCGACGATGCCGTGCTCGCCGACTTGTTTAAACCCGTTCTCGCTGAGCATGTGGATGTGGCTCAATTC
>SFWW01000093.1 GCA_004559845.1 bacterium | reverse complement strand
AGCACTTTTCCGGAAAGCGAAAGCCATTCACGAGCACATTCTTTCGGTGGATAGCCACACCGATGCGCCACTGCGTTTCGTCAGAAACCAAGGTGCACTAGGCATGCGGGGCACGAATCGTGTGAACATACCAAAAATGCAAGAGGGGATGCTCGACGCCCAATTCTTTGCTGCATGGGTGGGCTCCGACACCACCATCAACAGCAATGGCAAGAAACAAGACGTGGCACTCCCGCTCACCGACCACACTTTCAGCAAAGCCTGGCGCCGCACGCTCCAACTCATTGATGTAACAATGGAGCAAATCCGCGAAAACGAGCAGCTCTGCGGATTGGCACGCTCTGCCTCCGACGTGGCACAACTGAAAGCACAAGGCAAAAAAGCCATATTTCTGGCAGTGGAAAACGGCTTAGGCATTGGCTACGACCTGAACAAACTCGATACCCTCGCTCAAAAGGGCGTGAAATACATCACCCTCACACACTGTTGGGACAATCAAATTTGCCACTCTTCGTCGAATTCAGTCGACAGCCGAAAAGGGCTTACACCCTTTGGAAAAAAGGTGGTGAAAGAAATGAACCGACTGGGTATCCTCATTGATTTATCGCACTGCAGCGAGGGAACTTTCTACGATGTGCTCAAAGAAAGCAAAAAGCCTGTGGTGTGCACCCACTCCGGAGCGCGTGCGCTTTGTGACCACGACCGCAACCTCACCGACGACCAACTCAAAGCGCTCGCTCGCCATGGTGGCGTGGTGCAAACCGTGGCGTACGGCGGCTTCCTCAAAACTGATGGCAAAGCCACCCTCGACGCCTTTATTCGCCACCTCGACTATATGGTAAAAGTGGCGGGTGTCGACCATGTGGGCATCGGAACAGACTTCGACGGAGGCGGTGGAGTGCCCGGGCTCAACGCCGACAACGACCTCATCCTCATCACGATGCGCCTCTTGGAAATGGGCTACACCGAAGCCGACCTCCAAAAAATTTGGGGCGGCAACTTCTTCCGAGCAATGAGCCATTGACCCATTGCCTTGCTTACTTTATAAAAGCTGACAGACGGCGGTGGTGAAAGCCTCTTGAGAGAGATTGTAGGGAAGCCAGCGGATGGGGAAGCCTCGACGTTCCATGCCACGGAACCACGTCATTTGTCGCTTGGCAAACTGGTGAATAGCGATTTCAAGTTGGGCAAACATTTCCTCGTAGGAGAGTTCGCCAATCACGTGTTTGGTAATAAATTTATACTCCAGTCCGTAGTAAATCAAATCGTCGGGCGACACGCCGTCCACTTCAATCAGGCGCTTCACCTCATCCACCATACCGGCATCCAAGCGGGCTTTCAATCGATCGGTGATGCGAGCTCTGCGCTCATCGCGCGGTATGCTCACCCCTATGGTAAGCACATTTTGCAGCGGATGCGGCTCAGTGGCGAGCTTCAAATCAGGGTGTTCGTGGTAGTAAACGCAAATTTCGATGGCACGTATGGCACGCTTTGGGGTATCGATGTCGCTATTATTGCGTAACGTTTTGTATTGCTTCAAGATAGCGGTGAGTTCATCGAGACTTTTGGTTTCGTGATATCATCGTAGCACTTCTGATAGTCGCGCAAAAATTCAAACAAATTATATTTATACCCTGCCGGGCAAATGTCAATCATGTGGTAAGGCACATCGCCATACTCCTCCAAATCCTTGCCCGTACCCAGGTCCATTCCGCGGTAAATTTGTCGGCTGTCGGCGCTGATAATCTCAGCATCGATAGCCTTTGCCAAAGCCACCGCCTTGGCAGTTTTGCCCGATGCTGTGGGGCCCGTTATCACAATCAATTGTGGCTTCATTTCTGCAAATGCGTTTTAAAGAAATTGAGCACACGCTGATAGAGCGGATGGCGAATGTCGCAACCATTAATGCTGTGGTTCATGTTGGGATACACCATCATATCAAATTGATTGCCCTGTGCATGCAGTTTGGCAACATATTGCATAGAATTGATAATGTGCACATTATCGTCGGCACTACCCCACATGATGAGCAATTTTCCCTTCAGGCTGTCGGTATGTTCCAAGGGCGCGCCATTGCGGTAGCCGTCGGGATTTTCTTGCGGAGTGCGCATAAAGCGCTCAGCATAGATGGTGTCGTAGAATCGCCACGAAGTGACCGGAGCAATCGCCACGCCGGCAGCATAAGGCGCTCCTTCTGCCGACATCGCCATCAGCACCTCGTAGCCGCCATAGCTCCATCCCCAGATGCCAATGCGGTCGGCATCCACATAGGGCAGCGAAGCCATGTGGCGGGCGGCAGCAATTTGGTCGATGGTTTCATATTTGCCCAAATTTTGGTACACGGTGCTCTGAAACGCCTTCTCGCGCCCGCCGGTGCCGCGTCCGTCCACACAAGCCACGATAAAGCCCTGCATCGCAAAATATTCTTGCCAATCCATGCTCCAGCGATTGAGCACCTGTTGCGAACCCGGACCGCTATACTGATTCATAATCACGGGATACTTTTTCGAAGGGTCGAAATCCACAGGCTTAATGATATAGCCATTGAGCGTGTAACCATCGCTCTGCACCGTAATCAACTCGCGATGAGGCACTTGCTCGCCGGCATATTTTTGTGCGAATTCCGTGTTCTGCTCCAGATTGCGCACCTTCTTGCCATCAACACGGAAAATAGCATACTGATTGGGCACGCGCAGCGAACTAAATGTGCGGATATAATATTTAAAGTTGGAGCTGAATTTGGCGCTGTAGGTGCCATCGCCTTGGGTGAGCATGATCCGTTTGCCGGCAGCATCCACCGCTTCCACCACGCGGTTGAGCGGTCCGTTGGTGCGCTGATAGTAGAATTGCCGGCGCGCCTTGTCGTAGCCATAAAAAGCGGTCACATTGTTGTGGCCGGAGGTGAGCGCCTTCGGTTCTCCGCCCTCGTAGGCGCATTGGTAAAGCTGCATATAACCCGATTTTTCGCTCATCACCACAAAGAAAGAATCGTAGTATTGCACCCCGTTGGGTGTTTCGGGGTCAATCCACGAATCCGACTGCTCGGCATACACCTCCGTAGCATCGCCGGTGAGGGGATTCACGGAATAAATGCGCAAATCATTCTGTGTGCGATTGAGGGTGCTCACCATCAGCCGCTCACCTTGCGGCGCAAAATCGATGTGCGGCACATAATGCTCATCGCCAATGGGTAACGCCATCTTGCGCAACTCGCCCGACGCCTCATTCCAAGCCAACACACTCACAACCGAATTTTTCTCACCCGCCACCGGATATTTGAAATCGAACCTACCCGGATAAAGGGCATACGCCTCATTGGGCTTGCAAGCGCCCTCATATAGCTCCATGCTATACATAGGCACCTCACTCTCATCAAAGCGGATAAACGCCAGTGTGGAGCCATCAGCCGACCACCGAAGCGAATTAAGGATGCCAAATTCCTCTTGATACACCCAATCGGGCACACCATTGATGACCTTATTTTTTTTGCCATCGGTGGTGATAGCACGCACCTCGCCCGAGGCAAGCCACTTCACATACACATTGTTATCTTTCACAAAAGCCACCTTCCTGTTGTCGGGACT
Organism: bacterium; assembly: GCA_004559845.1. GTDB lineage: Bacteria > Bacteroidota > Bacteroidia > Bacteroidales > Muribaculaceae > Sodaliphilus. The sequence continues at coordinate 8,168 of SFWW01000093.1, read as the reverse complement.
CAAGGTAGCAATTTCTTCGCCACCGGCTTCGGTGAGTTTGGTGATGCGCTGCGATTTCGTATCGTAAACGTAATAGTCGGCGGTGAAGGAATAGCGATACACCATTTTGGTGGCAGTGTGGAGCAAAATTTTGCTCTCATCGGCACTCACCTCATAGCCATCCCAATTCGTGATGGTGCAGCCACGAAGGTCCTCGCTATCAAACACCACCCTTTCATCCGCTTCATTTTTATAGGCAATTTTAAAAATCTTAGAGCCATCTGCGCTCTTCTGATAGTAGTAATCGCCATTAGCACAATTCTGCGTAGCAGCAATGCCATAAGGGCGATAGCGAAGCACAAAATCCGACAACTCCAGCGCTCCGGCACACACCCAAGCAGTGGTAAATAAAACCAAAAGAAACAATATTTTTTTCATATCAATGTGAATTACCATATTTTCAAACTACAAATTTACGAAACTTTTTTCGATAGCACGGACATAATTATGCGAAAAGCGGCGGAAAATGATACACCCTATGGGATTGTTTTTGTAATTTTGTATTAGAAAACAATTACGAACTTCGATTCTAATTAAAACGCATTAATAATGATGATGATTAATCAAATTCCCGTGTTGCTAATCACCGGGTATCTCGGGAGCGGTAAGACGACTCTCTTGAACAGAATTCTCAACAATAATCGAGGCATCAAATTTGCCGTGATAGTGAACGATATCGGCGAAGTGAACATTGATGCCAACCTCATTGAAAAAGGTGGCGTGGTGGGGCAAAAAGATGAAAGCCTGGTGGCGTTGCAAAATGGATGCATTTGTTGCACACTGAAAATGGACCTCATTGAGCAAATCCACGATATCACCTCAATGGGCAAATTCGACTACATCGTGATTGAAGCCAGCGGCATTTGCGAACCCGAACCCATTGCACAAACCATTTGCTCCATTCCACAAATGGGCAAAAAATATGTGGAAAACGGGCTGGCTCGCCTCGATTGCATCGTGACGGTGGTGGATGCGTTGCGTATGCGTGATGAGTTTGGTTGTGGCGACGATTTAATGAAGAAGCATATCGGTGAGGAAGACATCGAAAATCTCGTAATTCAGCAGGTGGAATTTTGCAATATGATTTTGCTAAATAAAGCCGCAGAGGTGTCGGCGGAAGAACTCGACCGCATCAAAAAAATTATTCGCGCCCTCCAGCCGAAGGCGGAAATCGTGGAATGTAACTATGGCGATGTGGATTTCAACAAGATTCTCAACACACACCTCTTCAATTTTGAAAAAGTGGTGACTTCTGCCACTTGGATACGCGAACTCGAAGGACATCACGATGAAGATGAACACGAAAACCACCACCATGAAGATGAACATGAGCATGAACACGAACACGAACATGAACATGAACATGAACATGAACATGAGCATGAGCACCATCATCATCATCATCACCACCACCATGATGAGGGAGAGGCGGAAGAATATGGTATCGGCACTTTCGTTTACTATCGGCGACCGGCATTGAATTTGGTGAATTTCGACCACTTTGTAGCCACCCAATGGCCGGAAAATGTGATACGAGCCAAGGGAGTGTGCTACTTCAGCGATGAGCCCGACATGTGTTACCTCTTTGAGCAAGCCGGACAGCAGAAATCCATCCGACAAGCAGGAAATTTCTATGCCACCATGCCTGAAAATGAATTGCAACGAATGCTTGAGACCGACCCAACTTTGCGCCGCGATTGGGACGAAACCTACGGCGACCGTATGCAAAAAATTGTGTTTATCGGTAGAAATCTCGACAAATCCGAAATCACACGCCTGCTCGACGCCTGCTTGGAATACACATTCTAAGCATAGCCCTCGCGGACAAACAACACCATAAATAATCATGCGCCTATCTTCTGCTTGATGGGCGCATGATTTTTGACCCATAGGTCATTATTTTTTGCTCATAAACAAAAAAAAATGCCACCGCTCAATGGGGAGGTGGCATCTTTGTTGAAGTTATGAATATTGCCTAACTTATTCTGCGGGAGCTGCTTCAGGTTCTGCGGCAAGGAAATCGGCGAGGTCGTCGGCCTTAAATTCCTTGATATAGGCATGGTGACCTACCACATTTTCTTCAGCATAGCGCACATACACATTGGCGCTCTTAGCGAACAATTCGGGTGCACGTGAAGCATCGTCGAGAATGAGCAGCGACATAATGATTTCGGCAGTCATGTTATACAGACGGCGAGCGAGGAAATCGTGGAGGTCGTTGTTGGCGGCTTCCTTCACGTGGTTGATAGCGTCTTCCATTTCCTTGATGATGCCAAGGTAAGTGCCGTTGGTCACATAGCGGATAGCTGCCACCACTTGAAGTTGGGTAGTACCTTCGTAGATAGAGAAGATACGCGCATCGCGGAAGAGGCGTTGGCACTTGTATTCCATGATGAAGCCCGAACCACCGTGAACCGAAATAGCATCGTAAGCATTTTGGTTGGCGTATTCAGAGTTCATACCCTTTGCCAGCGGAGTGAAGGCATCGGCAAGGCGAGAATAGAGCTTCATTTCCTTGCGTTCTTCGGGTGTGAGCGTACGTTCGCGAGCAATGTCCTCGAGTGCTTTGTAGATATCCACGTAGCGAGCGGTTTGGTAAAGAATCGAGCGTCCGGCATCGAGTTTAGCCTTCATGCGGCTCAGCATGTCATACACAGCCGGGAAGTTGATAATCTTCTTGCCGAATTGTGCGCGTTCCTTAGCATAAGCAAGTGCTTCGTTGTAGGCTTCTTGCTCCACGCCCACCGATTGAGCGGCGATACCGAGGCGAGCACCGTTCATGAGCGCCATCACATATTTGATAAGGCCGAGGCGAGTGCTACCGCAGAGTTCTGCCTTGGCGTTCTTATAGGTAAGTTCGCAAGTAGGTGAACCGTGAATACCGAGTTTGTGCTCAATGTGGCGAACATCTACGCCGCCGTCGCGCTTATCGTAGATAAACATAGAGAGGCCGCGACCGTCTTTGGTGCCTTCTTCAGAGCGAGCGAGCACCAAGTGAATGTCGGAGTCGCCGTTGGTGATGAAGCGCTTCACACCATTCAGGCGCCAGCAATTGTTTTCTTCATCGAAAGTGGCTTTGAGCATCACGCGTTGGAGGTCGGAACCTGCATCAGGTTCGGTAAGGTCCATCGACATGGTTTCGCCAGCAGCGATACGAGGAATGTATTTTTGGCGTTGTTCTTCAGTGCCGAATTCATAGAGGGTGTCGATACAGCTCTGCAAGCTCCACACATTTTGGAAGCCGGCATCGGCAGCCGAAATAATTTCGCTCAACATTGAGAAAGTGATGTTAGGCAAATTCAAGCCGCCATATCGGCGAGGCATAGAAATGCCCCACAAACCAGCTTTGCGAGTGGCATCGAGGTTTTCGTAAGTTTTGCTGGCATAAATCATGCGCCCATTTTCCAAGTGCGGACCTTCTTGGTCGACAGCTTCAGAGTTAGGTTCAATGATATTGGCAGCCACATCGCCGGTGATATCGAGAATGCGCTTATAGTTTTCGATAGCATCCTCATAGCACACGGGAGCATCTTCAAACTTATCTTTATCTTCGTAATTGCGTTCCTTGAGGTCCACGATGCGCTTCATGAGCGGATGGTTCAAGTGGAATCCAATTTCCGGATGATCGGTATAGTAATTAGCCATTGTTATTTTGAATTTTGCTTGTAATACTTAAAATTAATTTGGAAGTTAAGAAGTTATGAAGTTACGAAGTTAAGACGAATGTCTATTGGCTTCCAACTTAGATTCATCATACTTGCTACAATTTATCACTATTAGTTGCCACATTATTTACAATTGCTTTGCAATAGCCATTAAGCAGTTTGCTGGTTTCTTCAAGCATTGAGCGTAATAATTCAAATTCATCAGAATTGATAAAACCTAAATCTCTTGAGAGAATATGATAATTTCTACACTCTTCCAAACTGCCTTGAGCGATATTGTAAAATCTTAATTTATCGTATTTTCCAATTTTTTTATATCCTTCGGCTATATTTGCCTCAATTGAAATAGCAGCTCTGCGAAATTGAGAAGTAAGACCGAATTTTTCGTCAGCCGGAAAATGGCGTGTCACCTTATATACAGAGAGCACAAAAGTATGAGCTTTTTGCCACACATACAAGTCTTCAAAACTATAGGTTGATGCAATCATCACAAAGGTAACGTCTTAACTTCTTAACTTCTATAACTTCTTAACTTCTATAAGTATATTACTTTGAATTTTGCTTGTAATACTTAATGAGTTTTGGAACAACTTCTTCCACAGTGCCATTAATCACATAGTCGGCAATTTTGTTGATTGGTGCATCCGGGTCGTTGTTGATAGAGATAATGATACCGGCATCTTGCATTCCGGCAATGTGCTGAATCTGACCGGAAATACCGCAGGCGATATACACCTTTGGGTGAACGGTAACACCGGTTTGACCCACCTGACGGTCGGCATCCACCCAGCCGGCATCCACTGCAGCGCGAGAAGCGCCCACTTCGCCGTGGAGTTCTTTAGCGAGGACAAAGAGCTGGTCGAAACCTTCCTTGCTACCCACGCCGTAGCCACCTGCCACCACAATGGCAGCACCTTTAAGGTTGTGCTTGGCTGCTTCCACGTGGCGGTCGATTACCTTCACCACGAAGTCGGTGGTGGGCACATATTTTGCCACGTCGGGGTAAACCACTTCGCCCTTGGCTTGACCTTCGTAGATGGCTTTTTGCATCACGCCGGAGCGCACTGTAGCCATTTGCGGACGGTTTTCGGGGTTCACGATGGTAGCCACAATGTTGCCACCAAAAGCCGGACGAATCTGATAGAGCAGATTGTCGTAGTGCTTTTTGGTTTTCACATCATCGTAGCTACCGATTTCCAATTCGGTGCAGTCGGCGGTGAGACCGCTAAACAAAGAAGATGACACACGCGGACCAAGGTCACGCCCAATCACGGTGGCACCCATCAAGCAAATTTGCGGTTTTTCTTCTTTAAAAAGATTCACCAACACAGAAGTGTGAGGTGCAGAAGTGTAGGGGAACAAACCTTCAGCATCAAACACATGCAATTTGTCGACGCCATAGGGCAAGATTTGGTCTTCCACCTTACCCTTAATTCCCGTGCCGGCCACTACAGCTTCGAGTTCCACCCCGAGCTCGTTAGCCAATTTGCGTCCCTTAGTGAGCAATTCTTGAGATACTTCGGCAACAGTAGTGCCTTCAATCTCGCAATATACAAATACGTTATTCATTGTGTACTACTATTAGCCAATTATTTTATCTTCTAACAATTCTTCAATCAAAGCAGAGATATCGTCGTCGCTGCCGGTAAGCGTTTTGCTTTCCTTGGCTTGGAACACGATGTTTTTCACTGTTTTCACCTTAGTGGGCGAGCCATTCAAGCCGCATTGTTGAGGATCGCCATCCACGTCAGCCACGCTCCATTCATTGAGTGTGAGGTAGGGACGCTCGTCGTAGAGAGCCTTCCAGGGTTCTTCGCCGGTGCGCTCCATCGGGCAAGTGGCATATTTATATTTCATCACCAATTTGGCATTGCACGGACGGCAAGGTGCAGCACTACCATTCACGGTAATCACCACCGGAAGCGGAGCTTCCACGGTTTCCACACCGCCATCAATCATACGGCGGATAGTGGCGACCCCATTTTCCACCTTCAAAATTTCTTCGGCATAGGTCACTTGGTTCAAGCCCAATTTTTGAGCCACTTGCGGACCCACTTGGGCAGTGTCGCCATCGATAGCTTGACGACCACCAATCACGATATCCACCGGTTTTTCTTTTTCAATCTTCTTGATAGCTGTGGCCAAAGCATAGCTGGTGGCCAATGTATCGGCACCGGCAAACAAGCGGTCGGTGAGCAACCAACCGGTGTCGGCACCGCGATAAAGTCCTTGACGAATAATTTCACCGGCACGTGGAGGACCCATAGTCAGCAATCCGATAGTGGAACCGGGGTGCTGTTCTTTCAATCGAAGGGCTTGCTCCAATGCGTTTAAATCTTCGGGGTTGAAGATGGCAGGAAGGGCAGCACGGTTGATGGTGCCGTCGGCCTTCATTGCATCTTTGCCAACATTGCGGGTGTCGGGCACCTGCTTTGCCAGCACAATGATATTCAAACTCATAAATTTGTTGTTTTATATAAAAATTTTTAAATAATATTTTTTCAGAGTAGCATCAGCGCAACTGAGTTGCACAAAAATGTGCAAATCGCGCAAAAACTATGCAAAATTACACAAAAACGAGCACACTACCAAAGTATTAATCCCTATTAAAGTTTATTAATATTACAAATTTTGCTTCGCAAGAGATAAATTTGGTAGCATAAAAGGAGAAATGCGGAAGATTTTATCACAGATATTTGCATAGGAGCCAGCGGAGGAGTGCGGGTGTGCGGCGCTTCACTGTTTCGCGATAGCGATTGATTTCGTTTTGCCTGATATCTTCCACTTCTTTTCGAGCTTTATCTTGTGCGTAGACTATCCTTTTTCTTGCATCTGCTAAAGCATCGTCCACCCGTTGATTGGCCTTGCGTGTTTCTTCTTTCACCCGCTTTTCAATCAGCTCGTTACGCTCGGCGGCATCCGCCATACGCTGTTGGTTCACTTTTCGCTGATGCACCGTGGCATTCCAGGGTTCACCTTTATGGAAGAAATAGATGCCACATTCGCGATTAGAGCAACGGAAAAATTTATCTTGGTGAACAGGCATTGATTGTTTGCCACATTTGGGGCAAATCACCTTATGGTGCAAATCCAAATTCTTGGTTTTGTGCAGCTCAAAGAGCAGCGTGTTGATGGCATTGTTGATGGTTTCCAACTCCGGTTTCACAAGGGGTTTCTTGTCTAAATCTTTGAAAAATTTTTGAAAAATCAATTCCACCAAATGTATGGCAAGTTCGCCATTTTTTGCTTGAAGATAGGGTCCGTATAATCGGCTCAATCGCTGACATTCCACAGCTTGCTGAATCTTAATATCGCTCAAATACTGCTCCAGCAAATCAATGTTGCGCAGCAATTCCGACACTTGATTCGCCTCAAGTTGGAACTGCGCTTTTGCCAGTTCGGCATCATTTTGGTAAGAAAGCCACATTTTCAATAGGTCGGTCAGAATCGGATCAGTATCTTCAAATCCGGCATCCTTTAAATTCATTCTGCCTCTCACCACGTTCACCAACTGATTGGCCACCTTATAATTAAACGAATCGAGATAGCCCATTTGCTGGAGTTCTACGCCATAGGATTTACTGAGGTAGCCATTGAGCACAATCTTGCCGAAGCCCACATAAATGGTGCACAAATCCACCAAGATTTCATCGCATGTATCCAAATCTTTTGTTGGGAGCAATTTGTGGCAAATTTCGTGCGCCAAAATCGCCACCAGCGATTGCCATGACGATTTGAATTGAGCCGACACCTTGATGTGCACCGCCTTTTCAAACCTTTTTTCCACGCCGATAATCACGCCGGCATTGCCTTCCGTATCACCATACCTCACATCTGCCGAATAACCGCTAAGACCAACAAATTCAAGCATTTTCACCGCTTCTGCCGATAATTGTTTGTCGGTGTAAGCTCCATTCACCGGCTCTACAGCCGAAGGGGTATAGATTTTGAAACTACTCGGAGGAAAATGCGATTCAAGCAACTTGTATTTTTTCAACATTTCTCCGGTGGTAATGAATTTGTTTTCCATTTGTTTTTGCTGATTAGAGGGTGAATGATTACTGTTCACAAATATAACGATTTCTTTTGATATAATCATCATTCCACGAAAAAAAACCATTACGGCACGGTTCTTTCATTTACGGCTATTTTAGATAGCGGCTGTAGAGGCTATAGATGCTATAGACGCTATAGACGCTATAGACGCTATAGACGCTATAGATTATATAGAGGCTGTGGGCTTTTGGGGCTGTGGACATTTTTGGGGGAGGATTTGGGGGTGGAGGTGCGGGGGGAGGATGGCTGTTACTGTTTTTTCGAGGGTGGCTATTTTGGATTTTATGGATTCGTGTTCGTTTGGTTTTTTGGGGGTTTGGAGTTTTGTTTTTAGTTCGGTGAGGGTGTAGAGGGCTTCGATGGCTTCGGTGAGTTGGGCTGCTGTGGTGGATTCGGGGAAGGTGTGTG
>SFWW01000092.1 GCA_004559845.1 bacterium | reverse complement strand
ATCAAGGACGATCAAGGCTATCATAAGCAAAAAGATGTGATTGTGGTCACTAACTTAGGAGTTAGCCATTCCGGCACTAATGATAACATTGGCGGAAAGCTAGTAGATGCAGGCAATGCTTTGTACAATGCTGATTTCTATCTCGAAGGTGCAGCTGCATACAACGGTGTTTATACAATTGACCAGCTCAACTTTGCAGCTACAGAAGAATTTGAGAATGGTCACCATGTATGGAAGAATGGCGCTATCATATTCGACAACAAATCTGGCGTTACCCAACCCGCTTTGAATGTTGAGATTACTCCATTCTATGTGGCGAAAGTGACCAACACTGAAGGCACAGTTGGTTTGACTGTACCAGGTGGATCAGCTACTCAGGGTGATGAAACCTACGTGGCACTCACCTGCGGCACTGATGATCAACAAGGATTGCAACTCACTACGAGCATTGTTGACGTCACAGAGAGTGCTAATGTGAAGGCTTACAAAGTGATTGAAAATGGCGAAATCTACATCATTTACGGTGACCGCAAGTTCAACGTAATGGGTGCAGAAGTGAAATAAAAACACACCCTCTATTCATAACCACTTTTAAGTAAATTTTTCATAGGCTGTGCCGCAAATTGGCACAGCCTATTTTTGTTTTGTTTTGCAACAGCCGCCGGCGATGCTCTGCTGCAGGAATGGTGGCTTTGTGGTCGGGTGGGTTTTGTGGGATTGTGGGATGGAAGAGAACAAAAAGTCGGGAGGAGGTGATGTGAGGGCTAAAGCCCTATCGTGAGCAGGCGAATGGGCATAAAGCCGAAAACGAGTTTTCGCCGTTCTATCCCCACTCGCTACACACGGTGGGCTGCTTCGCACCCCACTCACATCCCTCGCCGCCCGAAAAAAAAGCCGCTTCGCGGAGAAAAAGTCGGCTTCGCCGAAAAAAAACTGCGCCTATAGTTTGCCGGACTGCAGTGTATGGCGACGCTGGGCGGTGGGTGGATTCACCCACTTGTAGGGGCGCAATATTTTGCGCCCGCATCAGCTGATGGTATTACGATAGTGCAAAAAACTCGGGCTGTGGGCAGCGAGGGGCGGGCGCAAAATATTGCGCCCCTACAGTTAGTTCGCTGTCTGATAGTGGCGTGCGGAGGCATGGGCATACCTCCCATACGATGCGCCACTGTTTGCGGCAGGCGTGTTTTTTTTCGGCGGAGCCGACTTTTTTTTCGCGAAGCGACTTTTTTTCCGATACGGTGAGGGATGTGAGAGGCGAGCATAGCGAGCCCCCGTGGGCGTGACGGCAAAAGATAACGGTGGAGCTTGCTTCCCGTTAGATTTTGGCATCATGCACACGTAAGGGCGTCAGCCCTCACATCCCCACCGTAGTGGCTTTTTTTGTTCGTTTCATGCCACATGTGCCCCCACCTATAGGAATTTGGAATTTGTGACTTTGGGGGAAGGAGGGTTATGCAATCGTTTGCATGAATTTGTGGGCGGATTTTGTGGGTGTAGGATAGGAAATTGGGCGAAAATGAGCGAAATTTGTGGAAAAAAGAGGGCAAATTGCCACACGCATCATAGTGATGACGAATAAAAGTTGGTGAAGCCCCATAGGGCATTAATTTCCGCCGTATAGGGCTTCATATTTTTAGACTGATGGCAAAAGCCACGCCTTCTCACCTCTATCATAACCCCACAAATAACCAAAATCAACACGAATGAACCGCATTTTTCTTACCCTCGCATCGCTTTTAGTGGCACTTCAATCGGTAGCTGCCGGTTGGCCTGCCAATTATGGCGGCGTGATGCTGCAAGGCTTTTATTGGGACAGTTTCAGCGAATCGAAATGGTCGGTGCTCACCTCGCAAGCCGACGAGCTTTCGAAGTATTTCAATCTGATTTGGGTGCCTCAATCGGGCAATTGTCAAAACACCAACATGGGTTATTCGCCCGTGTGGTGGTTCGACCACAACAGTTCGTTTGGCACCACTGCCGAGCTGCGCACCATGATTAACACCTTTAAGAGCAAAGGCACCGGCATTATTGAAGATGTGGTGATTAATCACCGCAACGGCAAGAGCAATTGGTGCGACTTCCCGACCGAAACGTGGAATGGCAATACCATGTCGTGGACCTTGGCAGACATTTGCCGCAACGACGAGTGCGCCTACAATGGCTACTCCCCCACCGGCAACTACGATACGGGGGATAACTTTGACGGTGCGCGCGATTTGGACCACACCTCAGCCAATGTGCAGAAAAATGTGAAACTTTACCTCGATTTTCTGCTCAACGACCTCGGCTATGCCGGTTTTCGCTACGATATGGTGAAGGGCTACGACCCGAAGTACACCAAGCTCTACAACGAGAGCGCGCAGCCGGAATTTAGCGTGGGCGAATATTGGGACGGCAGCTATAACGCGGTGAAGGGCTGGATTAGTGGCACGGGCTATAATAGCGCAGTCTTCGATTTTCCGCTGAAATATGTGATAAACAATGCCTTCGGCAATAGCAACTGGGGCGCGCTGAGCGATAAAGGCATTGCCGGCGACCCGAACAACAATCGCTACGCCGTGACATTTATCGACAACCACGACACTTATCGCAACAACGATAAACTCTCGAACAACGTGCTCGCCGCCAACGCCTTTATCTTAGGTTTGCCGGGCACCCCCTGCATTATGTTGCCGCACTGGAAAACGTATAAAACCGAAATCGGCAATATGATATTGGCGCGCAAAGCTGCGGGCATCACCAATCAGAGCAGCATCACCGAACAAGGCACGCAAGGCGGCGGCTATGTGATGAAGGTGCAAGGCTCGGTGGGCACCGTGATGGTGATTGTGGGCTATGTGGCGAATGCCAACACCACCGGCTTTAAATTGGTGAGCACCGGCGAAAACTACGCCTATTTCGTGAGCGACAATGTGGACATTAGCGGCACTACCCCACCCGATGAGCCGAAAGACATCACCGTGCATATCAATGCCGCGAAGGCGCCCTACCTGTATGTGTGGAGCGGCAGCAGCAATATCCTCTCGTCGGTGTGGCCGGGCGATAAACTGAGTCAAACCTCCACCACTGCCGACGGCAAAGTGTGGTACACCGCCACTTTCAACGCTGCGAGCATCAACTTGGTGGTGAACGACGGCGCCGGCGTGCAAACCACCGACATCACCGGCGTGAGCAGCGATATCTACCTCATTTTCAATGCCGACGGCTCGTATCAAGACGTGACTTCAGCCTACGACAGCAATGCCACCACCACCCTACCGGAGTGCGCACAATACATCGACGGCCACCTGTTTTGCTACTTTGAAGGCAACAGCACCTACTCGTCGCCCAACGCGTGGATTTGGAACGATGAAGGGAGTTTCACCGGTAGCGCATGGCCCGGCACAGCGCTCACAGAAGTGGGAAGTGCACAGAATGGCAACAAAGTGTGGCTGTGGGATGGCGGCGAACTGCCCGCATCACTGCCCACCGGCGTGGTGTTTAACACCGGGACCGGCACTCCAAAAACAATCGACTTGGAGTTTGTGAACGCCGGCTACTACACGCCCAACGGTTTAGTGGAGGTGGTGAAGAAAGCCGACACCCTGAAGGGTGACATCAACGGCGACGGCAACGTGGATGTGAGCGACGTGACGACCTTGGTGGGATACATCTTGGATGGTGAAACGCCCCAAAATTGCGACCTTGATGGCGACGGCAACGTGAATGTGACTGACGTGACGACTCTCGTGAATCTCATCCTCGGATAAGCAACAATACACAACACAAAATACGCCTTTTTGCAGCGCTTCCTTTATTTGCAAAGGAAGCGCTGCTATTTTTTTTGAAAGGGGGTTGTGCAAACGATTGCACTTTTTTTTGAGTTACAGTTTTGTTAAATATTGTGGTGACGAAAAAAATTGGTTAACTTTGTGGTACTTACTACGTTTTCCTGTGAATATCAAAACTAAAACTTACAATATGAAAAGAATTAAAATCGCTACGCTGGCACTTTTGATGCCGGTACTTGCCTTAGCCCAAGGTTGGCCGGCAAATTATGGCGGCGTGATGCTGCAAGGCTTTTATTGGGACTCGTTTGTGGATTCTCAATGGTCGAACTTGGCATCTCAAGCCGATGAATTGAGTTGCTTCAAACTGATTTGGGTGCCCCAATCGGGTAACTGTAACTCGGGTTACAACCAAATGGGCTACACCCCGGTATATTTCTTTGACCACAACAGCAGTTTTGGCTCGGAAAAGCAACTGCGCGCTATGATTCAGACCTTTAAGGAAAAAGGCACCGGCATCATTGAAGATGTGGTGCTCAACCACCACAACAATATGGGTGTGGGTGGCAGCTGGGTGGATTTTCCCGCCGAAACCTACAATGGCGTGACGTATCAATTTAAATCGACCGACGTGTGTGCTAACGACGACGGCGGCAAGACCAAAACTTGGGCCACTACGAACGGTTTTTCGCTGAGCTCGAACAACGACACCGGCGAAGACTGGGACGGTTGCCGCGACATTGACCACAAAAGCGCAAACGTGAAAACTATTGTGAACGCATATCTCCCCTATTTGCTCAACGACTTGGGCTATGCCGGCTTCCGCTACGATATGGTGAAGGGCTACAGCGCCTCGTTTACCGGCGAATACAATGCGGCAGCGAATGTGCAATTCTCAGTGGGCGAATATTGGGACGGCAACGCCTCTACGGTGATGAACTGGATTAACGGCACCAAGGTGAACAACGTGATTCAGTCTGCCGCTTTCGACTTCCCTTTCCGCTACACCGTGCGCGACGCCGTGAACGGCAACGACTGGAGCAAGCTGGGCAACACCTCCGTGATGGCAAACTCCTCTTATCGCCGCTACGCCGTGACTTTCATTGAAAATCACGACACCGAATATCGCTCCAGCGCTCAGCCACAAGACCCCATCAAAAAAGACACCATTGCAGCCAACGCATTCCTTATTGCAATGCCCGGCACACCGTGCGTGTTCTACAAGCACTGGCAAGACTATAAGTCGGAAATTAAAAACATGATTGAATTGCGCGCCATTGCCGGTATTCACAACCAAAGTAGCTATTCGAAATATCGCAGCAACGTTGCCTATTTCGCCAACCAAGTGACCGGCACCAACGGCAAACTGATGGTGGTGGTGGGCAACACCGCACAAGTAACCCCTTCTGCTGCATCGTGGGTGGAAGTGATTTCGGGTTACCACTATAAATACTACCTCTCGCCATCGTGCGAAGTGGCTTGGGCTGATGTGGCTTCAGGCGAATATGAAAAAGCATTCGACGTGAAACTGGTGGCAGTAAGCGCCACCTCGGGAGCACAACTCGTGTACACCCTCGACGGCTCCGAACCCACCGCATCGAGCGCCAAAGTGGCAAGCGGCACCAAGGTGAATATTGCCAACAGCTGCACCCTGAAAGTGGGCTTGCTGAAAAACGGCGCCGTGAGCAAAGTGATTACGCGCGACTACAAGATTGAGCCCTTTATCCCCCACACCGCCACCGTTCACCTCAAAGACCCCAGCTGGCCTTCGGTGTACTTCTATATGTGGGATAAGAAAAACAAAGAGCTCAATGGCACTTGGCCCGGCTCCGTGGTGAGCGACACCAAGATGGTGAAAGGTGCCAAATTCTACTACAAAACCGTGGATATCACCTCGAAAGACTACTATTTCAGCGTAATCTTGGCAAGATGCTCGTGGAAGACATCACCCTGCAATATGGCGGAGGCGGCGATGAGCCCCTGGCAGGCGACATCAACGGCGACGGCGTGGTGAATGTGAGTGACGTGACCGCATTGGTGAACAAGATTCTCGCAGTGGAAACGTTTGCCGACGAAGTGTGTGACATCAACGGCGACGGTGTGGTGAATGTGAGCGACGTGACCGCACTCGTGAATATGATTTTGAGCTAATGATTTAGATAAAAATTGACGCTTGATATGAAGAGAGTAATCAGTGTCTTACTCGTTGCACTCCTGGGTCTGATGACCCGGGGGAGTGCAGCCGTGACCGGCGACGTGAGCGGCGACGGCAACGTAAACGTGAGCGACGTGACCACAGAAATCAACCAAATTCTGAGCGGAAGCACCGATGGACAATTCGATGTGAATGGCGACGGAAAGGTGGATGTGAGCGACGTGACCACGGTGATTAACATCATTTTGGGCGTATACGAAGACCCTAATCTCAAACTCACCGGTGCCGACATCTCATTGCTCGACCGCTACGAAGAGCATGGCGCGCTCTACTACGACAAAACCGGCGCGCAAGTGACCGATATGCTTGCTTTCTATAAGCAAATCGGGCTCAACGCTATGCGCGTACGCCTCTTTGTGGACCCTGCCAATGCATCAACCACAGCCAAGGGCGAAGGCGTGTTTCAAGACCTCGCCTACGTGGCAAAAGCCGGCAAGCGAATCAAAGATGCCGGGCATAAATTCATCCTCGATTTCCACTACAGCGACTCGTGGGCAGACCCCGGTAAGCAAACGGTGCCTAAGCGCTGGAGCAGCCTCACGCCGGAAGTGATGGCGGATTCGGTGTATGCCTACACCAAAGAATCGCTGCAGGCGCTTATCGCAGCCGGTGCCACCCCCGACTATGTGCAAGTGGGCAACGAAATCACCTACGGTATGCTCTGGCCCACCGGCAACGTGTATCCTGATGGCGTCAACAACAAAGGCACATGGGCGAATTTCAGCGCCTACTTTAATGCCGGCGCAAAAGCCGTGCGCGAAGTGCTTCCCGCAGCAAAGGTGATATGCCACATTGAGATGGCAAATAATTCCAACCCGGGAAAATTCTTTGGCATCGGCGCCAAGAATTTCAACCTCGACTACGACATCATGGGGCTGAGCTACTATCCGGCTTACCACGCCACGGCAAGCACCGTGATTACGGCATTGGAAACGGTGATTAAGCAACTGAAAGTGCAAGTGCCCGACAAACCCATTATGATTATGGAAACAGGCTATTCCTACCGCTGGGAAATGGGAGGCACCAAAGACACCAACATCAGCAGTAAATATCCCTACACCGAAGCCGGACAAGCGCAATTTGTGGCGGATTTGGTGACGATGCTCAATCAATACGAGTGTGTAAAGGGGCTGTTTTGGTGGTGCGCAGAGCAAAACGAATACGGACTGGATTGGAACACCAACCGCGTGCTCGACAATTGGTGGCAAGCATCGCTGGTGGACAACCAGAACGGCAAGATTTTGCAAGGCTGCTACGAATTAGCCAATTTTAAATAAGAGTTTGAATTGATTATAGAATCTTTATAACAAACATATCATTCCAAATTCATGCTATATTAATTAAAAAATCCTTTCTTTGCAAAACTACTATACACATTGCAAAGAACGAAAATCCCCCAGGAGTGATTCCCCGGGGATTTTTTTTATTTGCAGAAGGGCGAGTGGCGGAGCGGATAGAGGCTATGGTGGCTATAGTGCAGCGAGGGGCGAATTGAGGGGCGGGCGCAAAATATTGCGCCCCTACATTTAATTCGCTGTATGATAGGGGATTTTGAGGAGGGCTATAGGGGCTATAGAGCTATAGAGTTTGATTGGTGAAGGTCATTATGCGGATGGTGGGGTGGATGTTAAAAATTGCCCGGCATTGGGGTGAATGCCGGGCAAAATATTTGGGGGGTCCCGTTATTTGGGGAATATGTTTTTAGAATTCGAGGATGAGAGTGCCGTGAGCGGGCATGGGTATGTTTTGGGAGAGTGCTACGGATTCACCGGTGATTACATTGCGAGCAACGGTGTGTGAGCCAATCAGTTCGGCGTAGCGCGCCACATCCACTTCGTTGACTTTATCCAAGCCATTGAGCAGCACCATCACGGTTTTACCCATGTGGCGTCGAGCAATCACGTAGGAGCCCTTGTGGGGGCAGAATTGCGTTTGTGAGCCCTTCACAATCACGTCGTTGCCTTTTCGCCAGTGCAGCAAACGGCTCAGCCAATTAAACATTTCATTTTCTTCTGCGGTGCGACCGGCTTCTGTAAAGCAATTGCGCGCATCACCCGGGAAACCACCCATAAAGTCTTTGCGCACATTTCCATCGGTCACCTTCTTTACGCCATTCATCAGCACCTCAGTGCCATAATAGAGTTGGGGAATGCGTTTGATGGTGAGCAGCAGCGCCAAGCCCTGCTTAAGTCGGTCCACATCCTTCCCCTCTCCCAGGAAGCGGTCGGTGTCGTGGTTTTCGAGAAACGCCATCACGTGGTTCACATCGGTATAGAGGAAATCATACACAAAAGTGTTGTACACCCGGTTGAAACCCTTCCACCAGTCGTCGGTGGTTTCTCGTTTGCAGGAATCCATTGCTTCAAAGAAAGCGAAGTCCATCACGGTTTTCAGATGACTATTTTCCTTCGCCAAGCGCGAATCCTTTTGCCACGACGCGGTGTAGGCAGGATGGGTGACCCAAGTTTCGCCCACAGTGTTGAAATTCGGGTATTCCAAATTAATTTCCTTCATCCATTGCGCCATGGGTGCGGCATAGGCATAGGGATAGGTATCCATCCGAATGCCATCGATGCCCACGGTTTCCACCCACCACTTGCTATTTTGAATGAGGTAGGTGATTACATGCGGATTATTTTGGTTGAGGTCAGGCATAGAGCGCACAAACCATCCCTCCACGGTTTCGCGTTTGTCGATTTCGCTGGCGTAGGGGTCTACGCACGGAGTGAGTTTATAGCTGGTTTGTAAGCCATAGTTAGGCTGATTAAACCAATCATTTGATGGCGGATTGCTCATCCAGGGATGGCTCGAGCCACAGTGGTTGAAAATCATATCCATCACCACCTTCAATCCCTTGGTATGGGCCTCGTCCACGAATTTGCGGTAATCATCGTTAGAGCCAAAGCGCGGGTCCACCTTATAGTAGTTGGTGGTGGCATAGCCGTGGTAGCAGCTGTGGGTGATTTGGCTCGGCATATCATTTTCGAGCACCGGCGTAAACCACAGTGCGGTCACGCCCAATTGGTTGAAATAATCGATATGCTGACGAATGCCCTCCAGGTCGCCCCCATGTCGCAGCGAAGGCGCCGTGCGGTCGCATTGTTGGTCGAGCATACCCGGCACCACATTGTTGGCAGGATTGCCATCGGCAAAGCGGTCGGGCATCAGCATGTAGAGCACATCGGCATTGGTAAAGCCCCGGCGCGCCTCGCCCGGCAAATCGCGCTTTTTCAGTTCATATTTCAGCGACTTCTTATCGCCGGCTTGTTCAAATTGGAGATTGATGGTGCCCGGTTTCGCCTCTTTCACATTCAGGTAAACGAGCAAATAGTCGGGGCTATCGAGGCGCACCACGCTATCCACCTTCACCCCGGCGTAGGAAGTGGTGACATTGGCATGCTTCACATCCTTGCCATACACCATGATTTGGAGCGACGGGTTCTTCATTCCGGCATACCAAAAGGCAGGTTCCACATGGTGGATATTTACAGCTGCACGGGATGCGAAAACAGCCAGCAGCGCAATGATTAACAGTTTGAATTTCATAGTTCTACACACTTAAAGATTAATTATGAACAATCAGTGCACTTTGTGCAGGCACCTCCAAGCGCGAAGTGATGGTGGTGCGAATGCCATTTTTCAGGCGGAAAGCCACCAAGCCTTCGCCCACAGGCAAAAATTCGAGATGCTTACGCACGAGGTCGGCATCGCCAAGGCGGAACGCCGGGTGAGCCTTCCGCAAGGCAATCAAGCCCTTATAATATGCCATCACTTGGGGGTATTTTTGCAGATTCTCCCAAGGCAGTTGGTTGATGCTGTCGGGCGAATTGTAACTGTTGTGCACACCCTTCTTGTCGCGGAGCAGCTCTTCACCACTGAGCATGAACGGCACACCTTGCGAAGTGAACACGGCAGTTTGTGCCAAGAAATTGAGGCGAATCATTTCCTCCTCGGCAGCTCACGTATGCCATCATTTGGGTGGGTTGGAGCGTCCAAGGCGCTTTGCTGTAGTTCACCTTCGCATAATCCACTTGCGGGTGCTCGATGCAGCCCACAATACCCGCTTTAATGCTTTCCACATAGCCCGGCTTAGCGGCGAGGAAAGCGCTTTCGTGGTCGTTGTTGAAAGGTCCGCGGAGTGCATCGCGCATATCGTCGCAGAAAGCGGCAATGCCCGGCATCTGATAGGTGTTGACCTTCATCGCCAATTTTTCGATAGGATAAGCGCAAGTGCCGCCACTCCATCCTTCGCCATAGATAAACACATCTTTAGGGAGCGATTGACGGATGAGATTCATGGTTTCAATATCGTGAATACCCATCAAATCCACACGGAATCCATCGAGGTGGTATTCTTTAGCCCAATAGTTGAAACTCTCAATCATGTATTGGCGCATGAGCGGTTGGTCGCTGGCTGTTTCGTTGTTGCAAGCGGAGCCGTCGCTATAAGAGCCATCGGGATTCTTGCGATAGAAAGCGTCGGGGTTGGTGCGTTGGAAATTGCTGTGTTCAATATCCATCGTGTGGTTATACACCACATCGAGAATCACGGCAATACCGGCATCGTGGAGCGCCTTCACCATTTGCTTAAATTCGCTCACACGCACTTCCGGCTTAAAGGGATTGGTGGAATAGGAACCTTCGGGCACGTTGTAGTTGAGCGGGTCGTAGCCCCAGTTGAATTGCGGGCGTTCGAGGTGTTCTTCATCCACCGAAGCATAGTCGAACGACGGGAGCAAGTGAATAGCCGTGATGCCCAAATTCTTCAGGTGCTCAATCGCCCACGGCTCTGTGAGCGCCAAGAATTTGCCCGGATAGCGAGCCTCCTTACGGCTCACCGAAAAATCGCGGTTATGGGATTCATACACAATGATGTCGGTGGAAGCGTAACCCAGCGCCTTATCTTTTTCCCAACCTTCGGGATTAGTGGCAGCGAGGTCGATTACGGCGGCGCGCTTGCCATTCACCCCCACCGCCTTGGCAAAGAGTCCCGGAGTTTCGCCCAATTGTTTGCCGTCTTGGGTCACATTAAAGGTATAGAACTTACCCTTCAGGTCGCCTTTCACCACAGCAGTCCAATTGCCATCACCGGCTTTCGTCATTGCCACTTGTTTCACGGGTTTTCCCCCGGTGCCATCAGTGTAGATATTGAGTTGCACCGACTGCGCTTTTTGAGCCACCAAAGAGAACGTGGTGCTCTTTTTGCTATAGGTCATCTCGTTGTAGAGCTCGGCATTCATGCCCAGCCACGAAACCATTGCCATAAATAAAAAAATTACGGATTTTTTCATGTGTAGTTTAGTATTTATTTTTGAAAAAAGGACCGAATTGACATCGGAGTGGAATTCGGTCCTTCAAAAGATGTAATATATTACAATCTATCAATCGTTATTTCGCCATAACCGACATCACAAAGCCACCGCCGGGAGCCTCAACCATCTTGATTTTGTCGCCCTTCTTCACGGTTTTTTTGGTAATGACATACGCTTTGGGGTTGGTAGCATAGTGTGCATCTTTAGCGTCGGCATAAATGGTACATTCATATTTGCGACCGGCATCGAGGAAGTCGAAATTCACGGTCACCTTGTGTCCGTCTTCATTGCACTTACCGCCCACAAACCAGTTGTCGGTGCCCTTCGCCTTACGCGCCACGGTGATGTAGGCGCCCGGTTCGGCATCAATGTATCTACTGTCGTCCCAGTCGATAGCCATATCGCGAATGAATTGGAAGGCATCGCTATATTTTTCGTAGTTTTCCGGCAGGTCGGCAGCCATTTGTAGGGGTCCCCACATCACCATATACACGGCGAGTTGTCCCACCAAAGTGGTGTGGACTTTGTGCGGATTGTTGCTCCAAGTGCTTAGGTCGGTTTCCAGCACGCCCGGCGTGTAGTCCATCGGGCCACCTTGCAATCGCGTGAACGGCAGCACCACGGTGTGGTCGGGCTTACTACCGCTAAACGCCTCATATTCGGTGCCACGCGCACTTTCATTTCCCACGAGATTGGGGTAAGTGCGAGCCAAACCGGTGGGTCGAGTAGCCTCGTGAGCATTCACCATAATTTTATGCTTTGCAGCTTCGGTGATGCAGCGCAAGTAGTGGTTGTTCATAAACTGGCCGTAGTGGTGTTCGCCTCGCGGAATGATATCGCCCACATATCCGCTCTTCACGGCATCGTAGCCATATTCATTCATCAAATTGTAGGCAGCCTCCATGTGGCGCTCATAATTGATAGCCGACGAGCTGGTTTCGTGGTGCATCATCAATTTCACGCCTTTGCTATGTGCGTAATCGTTGAGCGCCTTGATATCGAAGTCGGGGTAAGGAGTCACGAAATCGAACACGTCGAATTTCCACATATTCGCCCAATCTTCCCATCCCACATTCCAGCCTTCCACCAGCACTTGGTCGAGGTTGTTGGCAGCCGCGAAGTCGATGTATCGCATCACCTCCTTAGTGTTGGCACGGTGTGTGCCATTGGGCTTGCACTTCGAGAAGTCGGTTTCGCCAAGGCGCACCGAGGGAAGGTCGTTGGTGTAGTGCCAATTACCGTGTCCCACAATCATTTCCCACCACACACCATTATATTTAGTGGGGTGAATCCAAGAAGTGTCTTCAATTTTGCACGGCTCATTGAGGTTATAGATGAGATAAGAAGAGAGCATGGTGCGCGCATCATCGCTCACCATCACGGTGCGCCAAGGCGATTTGCAAGGCGTTTGCATATAGCACATATTGCCCACGGCATCGGGAGTGAGAGCCGATTCCAGCACCATATTCTTATCATCGAGGTCGAGGTGCATGGTGGAATAATCCACACAGGCAGCCTCGTGGATATTGATGTAGAGCCCGTCGTCGCTCTTCAACTGGAGTGAAGTTTGCATACCTGTGGGCGACACCAACGAAGTGGAAGAATTGCCGGTCACGGGGTCGCACATGCCATCGGGCTTACGTCCGGGAGCGGGGTTCAAACACATATCCATGCGAGAGCGCACTTCCGAGAGGCGGCTAGTTTGTCCGGGGTGTTCCTGTGTGTCGTAGTCGCCGGCAAGCCACCACGCCATGTGGTCGCCTGTGAGGGCAAACTGGGTGTTTTCTTGCTTAATGATGAAGTAGTTAAGATTTTTTTGCTGAGGGAATTCGTAGCGCAATCCCATACCTTCATCATACACGCGGAAACGGATAATGATAGTGCGGTCGGCAGAGGTTTGGTGCAAGGTAACCGCCATTTCATTATAGTGGTTGCGCACCTGCTTGTATTGTCCCCACACCGGGGTCCAAGTTTCGTCGAAAGAGGAGGTCCGGGTATCCACCACAGCGAATCCCTCCTTCAAGTCGGTTTCGTGCACACCGGCATTGGCATGCTTGTCTTTAGCGAGAGTCAATCCCAATTTACTCGGCTTGCACACGGTTTTCCCTTTATAGGAAAGGGTGTAGGTGGGGCATCCCTTCGAGTCGAGAGAGAAATTGACCACCACGTTGCCATCAGGCGATTTCACTTCTTGCGCTTTCATGCCCAAAGGCATACAGGCAAATGCTAAAAGAATCAGTAAGGAAAATAGGGTTTTCATTTTCGTCCGCTATTGGTTAATAAATCGGTTATGGTAGAGTTAAACATTGTGTCAGCTTGGAGTTGGTTGATGGTCATGTGCATGCGATAGCGCCAGTAGTGACGCGGGTTGGCAGGGATGTTGATGCGTTCGGCATCGGGGTCAGCCAATCGAATGCGTTCGTCGATAGAGAGCCAATCTTGTAGCGAGAGCAGGCACAGCATGGATGGCGAGTTGAGATGGTTGACCACCACTTGTCGTGCCACATCGCCGGGGAGCGGATGGGGAGCCGGACCTTGCTTCCAGAGCACGGCGTTGTAGTATTCCTGCGTTTGTTCCCAATCTTCGTCCCACCATTGGCGAAGGGTGGGCATATCGTGTGTAGAGATGGTGCTCACCGAGCGATAGGGATTGCTTTGGAGCACACCGAATTTCACATTCACATCTTTCGGCATCGATTGAATTTCGAGGCTCAGGATGCGGAGTTGGTTGATGACCCAAGGCACGCAATCGGGCACCATGCCAAGGTCTTCGGCACACACGAGCATACGAGTGGCTAAGGCTTCCTTATCTGATTGCCAGAGGGCTTCGTAAATGAAGTCGTGCTGCACGGAGATGCGTGGGTGGAACTTATTGGGGTCTTTGCGGTCGCGCAGGAAGAGCACATTGCTCACCAGCGACATCAGTGCCTCTGCCACGTTCTTGCCGTCTTGGTCGGCATCTTTAAATGCCGCCTCAATCTTGCGTTGGGTGTCGTATTCGGGTTTAAGGCGATACATGTCGTCGTGGGTGGGGAGCAGGTATTTCTCGCGGATTTCCGATGCGCGCTGACCGAATGTGCGTTCAAGCACCCAGTCGGTAATGAAAGGTTCGAGCATGTAGTCTTGGAAGTTGAAGCCGTAGCCTGCAATTTCCTCGCGTGTCATACCAAGGGCTGGCGAGAACTGGCCGAGTATGCCATACACGGCATCAATCGGAATTTCCCAAATGCGGAAGAAGCCCAACACGTGGTCGATGCGGTAGGCGTCGAAATACTGCGCCATCTTGCTGAAGCGCTTTTCCCACCACAAGCAGCCGTCGGCTATCATCTCTTCCCAGTTGTAGGTGGGGAATCCCCAGTTCTGACCATTGGCGGAGAAGGCATCGGGTGGTGCGCCGGCTTGACCGTTGAGGTTGAAATAGCGTGGCTCTACCCAAGCCTCCACACCGTCGCGGCTGACGCCGATTGGAATGTCGCCTTTGAGGATTACGCCTTTCTTGCGTGCATATTCGTGCGCACCTCGCATTTGCTGGTCGAGGATAAACTGCACGAAGTACCAGAATGCCACTTTCTTGTATTCGCTTGTGCGACTGTTTGCCATCGCCTCACGTTCGCTTTCTTCGAAGGTGTGGTGGTCGGGCCAGTCGCCGAATGTGGCTGTGCCGTAAAGGTCGCGATAGTGGCAGAATGCCGCATAAGGCACGAGCCAGTCTTTATTTTCGTCGAAGAATGTCTTAAACGCCTTGGTGCGCATCATCTTTGTGCCGTCTTGCTCAAAGAGCTCACGCAAATAGCCTCGCTTTGCGGCATTCACACGCTCGTAGTCGATTTGAGGAAGTGCGTTGAGTTCGTGTTGGAGTGCGGCGTAATAGCGCGCACGCTCATTGTCCTCAAGTTGTGGAAGCTGGCGAATGTCGGCGAACATTGGGTGCAGCGCATAGATGCTGATGCTCTTGTAGGGATAGGAGTCCAACCATGTGTTGGTGATGGTTGTATCATTGATCGGGAGCACTTGAAGCGCACGCTGACCGGTGGAAACCACCCAGTCGA
>SFWW01000091.1 GCA_004559845.1 bacterium | reverse complement strand
TAGATATGAGCCGATAGCCAAGTGTCCGCTACTGCTCACGGGCAAGTATTCGGTGAGGCCTTGAATGAGCCCCAAAATCAATGCTTGTATCCAATCCATTGCCGATGTTTATTCTTCGTGGTTGTTGCAGTTCTTTTTCTTAAAAATAATGGCAAAAATCATCAGTGTGAAGCCTGCCAAAGCCACCATCGGACCCACCACGGTGCGTGTGGAATTGAACACATCCTCGTTCCACGTGCTGCCGGTGTTGGCACTGCCGGTCATCAGATAGAATCCCAGCATAATCAGAAGCACGCACGCCGCAATTAAAATGTAGTTGATTTTTCCCAAAGGCATCACCTCTTTGGATTTAGCGGATTTCACCTCCGTGGTTAGTTTGTTACTTGTCGTCATAATGATATATAAGTTTGTTTTGAAGCATTGAAAGTGGTGGTTGCCGAAAAGCATAGGTGCATAAATCGGCAAAAAACCAAATTAGTTGCAAAATTACAACATTATGAAGCCCTTGTCAATACTTTTGCCCCAAAAAATGCAAAACATCCACAGCCAACCGCCAAACCACTGCACAAAATACCGCCAAATTACCGAACAAATCGCCGCCAAATTACCGAAAAGTGGGCATGGGCTATTTGTAAGCGCGTTTACAATAGCGTGGAATTGCGAGGCTACTGAAACGCCACTTTGAACGATAACGATGACGATAACCCTCCATTTGTGAAACACTTGGAACACTTGAAACACCTGAAACACTTGAAACACCTGAAACACCTGAAACACCGGGGTTTTGTTCCGATTTGTACCAATTTTCTGGTCCAAAAGCGAAATGAAACACCCGGAACACCAAGATGAACGAAAACCAAAACGAAAACGAAAACCTTTTCCCTTTGTGAACACTTGGAACACTCGAAGAATGCTGTGACTACTATTATTTCAAAGAACTCGGGCGCAAAGATATGGTGGGTGGTGGGGTGAAGTCAAGCCTAATACGGCAAGATGTCATCGGGAGATTATTTCTGTCGGATGAGAATATGGCCTCCACCTAAAGGGCGCTTAAAGAGTTATGCCTTTGGCATATTGCCCCACACTTTTTCTACTGAGCAAAAAATACTCGTTGACCCAAAGAAAAAGAGGCTGGAATCAGGAATATGCGGTTCCGGCCCCTTGTGTTGATTTAAGATTGCATTTAGAGTGGAATCACTCTTCCTTCTAATCGTGTCATGACATTGAAATAACTACCAAAAATAAGTGTTCAAAAAGTGTGTATTGATGTGTTGAAAATGTAGTGAGTTTGTAAGAGCAATTATAGTGTTATCAATAGGTTTATTCAAGTTTCGCCAGTAAAAAAGGGGTTTACAGATTAAAATCACCGCTTAGCTCATCGCCAAGCAACGGCATTCGTCTTAACTTCCTAACGAGCGAAGCGAGTGATAACTTCTTTTAACTTCGTAACTTCCGAATATTAACACTTGCGAAACTTGAATAGGTTGCTCTCTTGATATTCTTATTTGAATTCGCGCGTGATAAACGGACCTTGCATCTTTTTGCCATTTAGAAACATATCACCTCTGGATTCTATCCTGTCGTTAGCCCACACCAGCCAGTGGCTCCATCTCACTTTGTCGGTTTTTCCATCAGGCCAGTTGATATAAAACACCTCGTTTTTGTATTTTTTGCTAAAATCAAATTCGCCAAAAAACATAACATGGTCTTGGAATTCTGTTGCAGGGTCATCCGGGTCTGTTCTATTAACGAAAGACCTTTGATATAATCCTCTGAATGTGGCAGGGAAATATTTTGGCGACACTTTTGACTCCGGGGTGTAATAGTAAGTTTCGCCATTGTAGGTTACGCTCACTTTGTTACAGATATTTCCTTCATAGGAAGGGTCAAATAAATTATGCTCTCCGTCGGTAGCCCTGATGTAGAATTCAAGAGGCCCAAAATCGTAAAACTTTCCGTCTTTGTTCCAATTCTCGTCTTCCTCTTCGCTACATCCCACACACATAGTGAGAGCTACTGCTGCTAATAAAATGTGATAAAACTTTTTCATCATGTTTCTGCTCTTATTAAATGATTAATTATTAATTAAAGGTTTCGCAAAATTAGTGATTATATTTGTTTTTCTCCAAATTATTTAATTCCTATTTTGCTTGTTAATTATTTGATAATCAAAAAGTTGAAAAACAGCAAATATGAATTATATAAATTGTACTGATTTACAGGTGGGCGCAAAAATTCCATCAAAAGTTACTATGTTTGCAGTGGGAATGTGGTTTGGGGTTGGGGATGGCTATGGTGGGGGTGCTGATTTTTTATTTCAGGTCGGTGAATTTTTTGCGTCGGCGGAGGTAGTAGTCCACAATGATGTTTCGCCCACCTTCGGGGAAGGCTTTCAGCCAATTTTTGGTGGCAGGTTGGGGATAATTGCGGCGCATGGTGCGGAAGTGGCGATGTGCGCGGATAATGGCTTTGGCGTCGCCAAAATGCAGTGATGCCAGACTTTGGAAAAAGGCGAGCGTGTCGTAGAGGCGACGCACGAAGAGGGTGTGGCGGGCATCTTTAGCCGGGAGATTTTTGTGCAAAAGGAGCAGATTGTTGCGGAAATTGAGATACGTTTTGCGCGGATTGCCTTGCGGCAGACTGCCTCCACCAAGGTGAAACACCCGGCTTTGCGCCACGTAGCAAATGCGGTGCCCGGCATTTAGCATTCGCCAGCAGAGGTCGATTTCCTCCATGTGTGCAAAGAAATCTTTGTCGAGTCCGCCCACCGCTGCATACACCTCACTGCGCACCATAAAGCAGGCGCCGGTGGCCCAAAAAATGTTGGTGGGGGCATCATCGTATTGCCCGTGGTCGGCTTCCACGGTGCTGAAAATGCGCCCGCGGCAGTAGGGGAAGCCATGGCAGTCGATAAATCCGCCAGCTGCACCGGCGTATTCAAACACTTGTCGGTGGTCGTCGGCTCCGAAGTCTTTCAGGAGTTTGGGTTGCACGGCACCCACATCGGGATTTTGTTCCATAAAATGGTAGAGCGGCTCGAGCCATCCCTGCGGTGTGCGCACATCGCTATTGAGCAGCACGGTGTAGGGGTAGGCTGTGATGCTCACGCATTTGTTGTAGCCTTCGGCAAAGCCCCAATTTTGGTCGAAAAGGAGGGTTTTCACAGTAGGGAATTCCTCCTTGAGCACCTTCACACTCTCGTCGGTGCTACCATTGTCAGCTACTATCACGTCGGCGATGTCGGCATTGGTGTTGGCTATCACCGAGGGCAGATATTTGCGCAAAAGTGCGGCTCCATTCCAATTGAGGATAATTACGGCTACGGGTTTCATTGGGGCTCTTTATTTAGATTGAGATTGAAAATTTTCGGGATATTGCACGGGTCGCTTCCAGCGGTTGTGGGTCCACATCCACAGTGCCGGGTCGCGATGGATAAATGATTCAAGCATCTCGGCATAGCGCAGGGAGATAGCGTCTTTCGGCTCATTTTTGGCGTGCTCAAACATAGGCGTAATCACACATTCGTAATGCCCGCGTTTGAGTTTTCGTATGTCGAAATAGAGCACCGTCATGTCGAGCTTGCGTGCCAAGGCTTCGGTGCCATTAATAAAATCGGTGGGGTGGTTCAAAAAGCGTGTAATCACACCCTTGTGGCCCGGTAGCGGATGTTGGTCGCTCAAAAATCCCAGCACCATGAGTCTGCCTTCGCGTTTGGCTCCCATCATGGTGCGGAGCACTTCGCTGCTGGGGAAGCACTCGCTGAAGCGGCTGCGCAAATGCAGAAAAAAGCGGTCGAACCACGCGTTTTCCAAGGGGTGATATGCTTGTCCGATGATGGGTTTGGCGCGCAGTGTGGAATCATTAAACCACATGCTGATGCTGGTGAGCCATTCCCAATTGAAGGTGTGGGCAGCGTAGAGCATCACACTTTGGCCGCGGGCTATGGCTTCGTCCACCAAGTGCACGTCGCGAAACTGCATGTGGCGCCGCATCTCTTCGTTGCTGATGTGGAGCATTTTGATGGCTTCAAAAAAGTAGTCCACAAAATTGCGATAAAATTGGCGCTCAATCCGCTTGATTTCATCGAGCGAAAGGTTGGGAAAACTGTCCACCAAATTTTTGCGAACGATTCGTTTGCGGTAGCCCAGCACGCGGTAGGCGATGAAATACATCACGTCGGCATTGAGCCAAATCCACCACCATGGCATCCACGCCAGCAAATGGAGCATCCACGCCAAGGGCGCTAAAAGCACGTTTTGCCATTTTTCTTTCATCTTGCCGGGGTGGGGGATTGAGGGGTTACACTATCAATCACTTCGGCATCCACGCTGAGGTCGGCGCCGATGCTCAGCAGGCGCGCATTCACCACGCAATTCACCAAAGCATCGCATGGCGGCACGTTCACGCGGATGTAATTGTCGGTGAAGCCGTGCATAGGGGCATCGCCGTGAGGCTGCTCGAAAAGCACGGGGCGAATGGTGCCGATGTAGCGCTCTATGTAGCGTCGCTCCTGGCGCTCGCTCAGTTCCATCATGCGCGCCACGCGCTCTTTTTTCTCTTTTTCGGGCACAATGTAGGGGATGCGCAAAGCCATGGTGCCGGGTCGCTCGCTATAGGGAAACACGTGTAGGTGTTGCATGTCGAGGCTCTCGATAAAGCGAAGCGATTCTTCAAAATGCTCCGGTGTTTCGCCCCGGCTACCCACCATCACGTCCACCCCTATGTAGCAGTCGGGGATGAGAGCCCTAATTTTGTGCACCTTTTCGGCAAAAAGGGCAGTGTCGTAGTGGCGGTGCATGAGTTGGAGCACGGCATCGGAGCCACATTGCAGCGGAATGTGGAAATGCGGCATAAAGGCACGCGATTGGGCGCAAAATCGGATAATTTCGTCGGAGAGCAAGTCGGGCTCAATGCTCGATATGCGGAAGCGTTCAATTTCTTCTATTTGGTCGAAAGCGCGCAGCAAATCAATGAATTGCTCGCCGGTGTTTTTGCCAAAGTCGCCGATATTCACACCGGTAATCACGATTTCCTTGCCGCCTTGGGCAGCCACTTCGCGCGCTTGCCCCACAAGGCTCTCAATGGTGCCGCTCCGGCTTCGTCCGCGCGCCATAGGAATGGTGCAATAGGTGCAAAAATAGTCGCATCCGTCTTGCACCTTCAGCCAATAGCGTGTGCGGCAACCCCGCTCGCACGATGGGCTAAAGGTGTGAATCTCGTTGTGGGGCGTTACCTCCACCTGCTTTTGCCGATGGCTGAACCACTGCTCCACATAGTCGGCAATATGCAATTTTTGCTCGCTGCCCAGCACCATATCCACCCCCTCAATAGCAGCAATTTCCTTGCTTTTGAGCTGGGCATAGCACCCGGTGACCACCATCAGCGCATCGGGATAGCGCTTGATGAGGCTGCGAATGTGTTGGCGGCACTTCTTATCCGCCAATTCCGTAACGCTACACGTGTTCACCACACACACCTTCGGCACATCGCCCTGCTGCGCAGGCATAATGCCGCGCTTGGCAAGCAATGCGCTGATGGTGGCGGTTTCGGAGAAATTGAGTTTGCAACCCAGCGTTTCTATCTTTGCAGTGATGTGGTGTTCTAAAGCCATAGTGAAAAATGAATGAGGCTATTTGCCGGGTGCAAATTTACTGCTTTTCCTTCAATTCACGAAATATGCCCCCAAATAATCAGCCTTGTCAGCCACGGCTCTTGCATTTAAAACACATCCACCGTGACTTTTTGTTTTCTTTGAAATGTTTACAAAAAAGCAATCCGAACATCCACAGACAGTGTTTCAGGTGTTTCAAGTGTTTCGGGTGTTTCAGGTGTTTCATTTCGCTTTTTGACCACAAAACAGCCTGATTTTGGTCCAAATCCGAACAAACCCGAAAAATCGGTACTCACCCACCTCCGCCATAAAATGGGTGCGCAAAACGCCCAAAAAAGCAATCCACCCACTTGTCTACGAACACGGTTCAGTCCTGCAAGCTATAGGCGCAGTTTTTTTCGGCAAAGCCGACTTTTTGTTCTCTTCCATCCATCCCACACATCCCTCCCAAGCCTCACCAAATCAAGCAGCCGCTATCAAAAATAGCTGTAAATGAAAGAGCCGTGTCTCCCGACTCTTTCATCCTCCACCACTGTGGCCACCAAGGGCATTGAATGGCAGGTGGGGTTTCGTGTAATTCGAGTTGGAAACGCAATAGAATTTGTTAAAAAATCCATATTATATGCGGATTTTGTGGATATTGTTGTATTTTTGTTGTCAAATTCTGATTAAATCTGGGAAAAATGAACGAAACGCGAGAATTATTGCACGCTAATGGCTATGCCATTCACCATATTGATGCTTCAGTGGAAACCTCAAAAGAGTATGAGCTGTCGAATGAATTGCGCTTGAATATGCTCATATTTTGCGAAGAGGGCAGTGCTGAAATAGAATTTAATATGCGGCATTTCTCCCTTTCACGCGGGTGTAGGTTTTTCGGCGCGCACATGCTTCAGCTGAAGCTCAGCCATTTGTCGAGCGATTTTAAGGCGTGGGTGCTACTGATTAACGGTTCGTTTTCGCGCGATGTGTCGGTGGGTATGCCCGTGGAAACGCTCAGCGTGCTTTTTTCAGAGCCGGTGAGAGCGGTTACCGATTCGCAAGAATGGGATTTGTTGCTCTCCCTTATGCGCAGCTTGCACATGTATCACATGCTGGATAATGGCAACCATTCGCCCGAGGTGGCGGGCTGCTTGTTTAGGAGTATGCTTTTGGTGATGGTGGAAAGCCAAATTAAATCGGGCAACTGCTCCAAAGTGCCCACCTACACGATGGCAGACACCTATTTCCGCGATTTTGCCTATTTGGTGGCAGACTATGTGGAGCGCGAGCACGAAGTGTCGTTCTACGCCGACCGCCTCAATATCACCACCAAATATTTGAGCGATATTTGTAAGCAAAAAATTGGCAAAGGTGCTAAAGAAATTATTTCTGAAGTGCTGATTTCTAATTTGAAACGCGAGGTGAAAATGAGTGGTCTATCGCTGAAGGAAATCTCTTATAAATATGCCTTTGCCGACCAATCAAGTATGGGCAAATTCTTTAGAAAAATGACCGGGGTGTCGCCGATTGAATTTAAGCAAGCCGGCGGCATGAAAATCGACTAAATGGAAAGAAAATACAAAATCTTTTTGCTGATTTTGCTGGGCGCGTTCACCGCTTTTGCTCCGCTCATCAACAACACATTTGGACCCATCCTCGGGCTGGTGGCGAAGCATTTTCAAAGTGCGAATGCTTTGGTGAATGTGGGGTTCACTGCCGGCATGGTGGGCTTGGCGGTGGGGCAATTGGTGCTCGGTCCGCTCAGCGATAAATATGGGCGTCGGCGCCCGCTTTTTGTGGCAGTGAGCTTGTTTTTCCTCGCCTCATTAGCCGTGGCTTATGCGCCGAATATGGAATCTTTCATTGCCTTACGATTTGTGCAAGGCTTTGGCGGTGCCGGAGGTATCGTGATTTCTCGCTCCATTGCAGCCGACAATTTTAGCGGCCATCAGCTCATGACCGTGATAGCCATCACCGGTTGCATCAATGGCGTGGCACCCATCGTGGCGCCTATGGCAAGTGGCGCTATGGCAGGGCTGATGGGCTGGCAAGGCACTTTCTTTATGCTCGCCGCCATCGGGCTCCTCATGGCTGTGGGCACCTACTATCTGCGAGAATCCCTGCCCGACGGCCGACGCATCAATCGACCGCTATTCGCCACCTTCCGCCTCTATGGCACCGTGGTGCGCAATAAGCAATACATACTCTACGTGCTCCATCAATGCACTGCCGAAGTTATCCTGTTTGGCAACATCGCATCGGTGTGGAGCATCCTCAGCCATTATGGCTACACCAACCCCGGTGAGGCGGGCATAGCGCTATCGGTGAACGGCATTTTTATTGCCATAGGAGCCGGGGGAGCTGCCAAATTCTCTAAAGCCACCACCGGTGTGAAAGTGAGCTGCGCCGGTATGCTCCTTTTCAGCGCCATAGAGGCTGTGGTGCTCTTCTTGGATTTGGGATTTTGGCCCTACGAAATCGTGCTCTGCATTCTGCTCACCTTCATGGGCTTCACCCTCACCGCCTCCACCACCATGGCATTAGATAGCGAACGCCGTCAAGCCGGCACCGC
>SFWW01000008.1 GCA_004559845.1 bacterium | reverse complement strand
TGCCTTGCCTAAGGAGGGCGAAAAAGTGTGGATTGAGAAAAAATATGACCGACACCCTGAAGTGGCTTTCTATGTGGCGAAAAAGGGAGAATCACTCCAAGAAATAGCGCAAAATTTCGGCATGCAACTGAAATGGCTGCTCAAACTCAACGCCATGAAGCCCGGCGAAGCGGTCATCACAGGCCAAAAAATTTTCTTCAAATAACAGCCACCCCACCCCAAAAAAAAGTGTCAGCAAAACACCATTTTTTTTTGACAGGGGACTGTCCCCCTGTTCAAAAATCTACTGAAACCTCCAATTGCTATTCATAGCCTCGGCTATTCTCTCGTCAATGCTTTTACCTGTCCAAATGAATGCCACAAATGTTATACTTATTCTTCTAATTGTCATAATCATTATTTTAAGTTTTTGTTCTTATGAAATATCCACAAGTTTCTCATATCATATTTTTTTTGCTTTACATATAGAGGCGTCTTACTCTCTATTGATTCTTTTCACCAATTCGTCTGGTGTAAGTATCTCGTCTATACAAAGGAAGCGGTCATGTGATAAACGGAATGTTTCAACATCAATCGGTGCATATTGAGCATTATGACGGTCTATGTCGAGTTGGAACTGACGGCTTATCTGCTGAGTGTAGATGATTGCAGACACGCCATTTTCTCTCTTATCAAGCAATGTCAATACAGTTTCATCGACATAATTGTCTATTAGAAGTATAGGCATCATAAATTTGACCATTGTAGAACACACCTTGTTTCGGCTTTGCATTGCCCTCGTCCAATCTGCGAAACACCTCGTCTATGCGCTTGTCTGTTTCTTGCTGATGTTGCTGCATTTCCAGTTGATGGTACTCAATAGTTTCCAAGCGACTGAACACAGAAGCGTTGTTCACCATAAAATGACGCATGGAAACAAAGGCTCGCATTATTTGAATGTTGACTTCAATAGCTGTTTGTGAACGAAGAACACTACTAAGCATTGCCACGCCTTGCTCTGTAAAAGCATAAGGTAACTTCTTTATATTTTGTCCTCGTCCTGCGTTCAAAGTCACAATCTGTGATTTTGAACATTCCTCCATTGTTAACTGAAACCTAAAATCAGAAGGGAACCTCTGAATGTTACGTTTGACTGCTTGGTTCAAAGTTCTTGTCTCTATACCATATAGCGTTGCCAAGTCTTTGTCAAGCATAACTTGCTGTCCTCTAATTACTTTTATTAGAGACTCTATATTATCTACGACAACCAACTGGTCACGATTTGTGACCAGTTCGCCGTTTTCTGTCTTTTCCGTTATGTCTGTCATATTAATATTCATTTTCAAAATCACAATTTGTGACCTTAAACGTGTTGTTACTTATTATTGTATGCAAAGGTAGTGATTTTAGCCTTTAAGCCACTATTGCACAACCCCTTTCTTTGAAAAGAACGTAAAATCAATAGTATTATTACGATGATTGTACTTTTAGTAATCGCTTCACTCGTTGTATGGTACATTGGGATTGCTTGGGAGGGAGGGAAAAATTTACAAGTGCAAATGTGAGCGAGGGTGCGAAATTACGGAACAATCGGCGATTTAGAGCATTCTAAGCGGTTGTTAATAACTTTTTTACGAATTTACAAAAATTAAGCAATTTAAATTTGTAAATTATGTGGAAATATAAGTAACTTTACACCCTGATTAGTGTGCGTGTACATTAGTAAAGGCAAAAATAGGATACAGCAGTGGGCTTTGCCCATTTTGAGGTGGAAAAAATCTCCATTTTGGGCACTTTCGCCACAGCGCACTATGGCAACGGAACGATACGAATTTTCAACAACAATGGCAGAACCCGTAGCATATCACATTCCCGCTTTGCTCCATGAGTGTATGGAGGGGCTCAACATCAATCCGGAGGGCACTTACATCGATGTGACTTTCGGCGGTGGCGGTCACAGCCGGGAAATTATCAAGCACTTGGGCAAGGGCGGAAGATTGCTGAGCATGGACCAAGATATGGATGCCTATGCCAACCGCATTGACGATGGGCGATTTACATTTGTACACGGCAATTTTGCTTTTTTGAAAAACTTTATGCGCTACTATGGCGTGAGCGGTGCCGATGGCATTTTAGCGGATTTGGGCGTGAGTTTTCACCACTTTGATGAAAGCGAACGCGGCTTTTCGTTCCGACACGATGCCCGCTTGGATATGCGCATGAACCAAGATGCTCGGCGCGATGCCTCGTGGGTGGTGAACGACTACAGCGAGGAGCAGATGGCTGATTTGCTGTATCTCTACGGCGAATTGAAGCAGAGCCGCCGCATGGCTGCCGCCATCGTGAAGGCACGCTCGCAATCCCCTATCACCACCACCCATCAATTAATGGCTGTGGTGAAGCCTTTCATCAAGCCGGCACAAGAAAAGAAAGAGATGGCGCAAGTGTTTCAGGCGCTCAGAATTGAGGTCAACAATGAGATTGAGGTGCTCAAGCGCATGCTCCGCCAGGCGTTGGAATTGCTCAACCCCAACGGGCGCTTGGCTATCATCACCTATCATTCTTTGGAAGACCGCTTGGTGAAAAATTTTATCCGCACAGGCAATATTGAAGGCAAGATAGAAAAAGACTTTTTCGGAAGAATCAACAACCCGCTCAAGGCTGTGAACAACAAAGTGATTGTACCGAGCGAGGCGGAAGTGGCCGGCAACCCGCGCTCCAGAAGCGCAAAGTTGCGTATCGCCTACAAAATCGCCGATTCATAAGTTTGAAACAAAACGAAACATTTTCTCACGCAGATGGCTACCGACAAGAAAAATAACAAAAACAAAAAATCAATTGCCAAGCAATGGGTTCAGGGCAGGAGTTTTCTTACCCTCGACTTCTTTCGTCGCAACGGGCTCTACATTCTCGGGGTGACGGCGCTGATTATGATGAAAATCAGCAAAAAATATGAATACCAAAATTGCTTGCAGCAAGTGATTAGCCTGAGCAAGGACTTGGAGAATGCCGAAACCGACTGCGTGATGGCAGGAGCAAAATATAATTCACAAATCAGAGAGAGTGAAATGATGATGCGCATCGACACCAGCCACATCGACCTCACTATGCCCGACCAACCGCCCTACAAAATTAAAGACAAATGAGCAAAAACGGCAACATAAAGACATCCAAAACCAACAAAGGACGCATCCTTTGGCGCTACACCTTGGTGATACTGGGGCTGTTGGTATTTTCTATCTTGATTACAGCGCGCCTTTTTAAAACCACGGTGATTCATGCCAAGGATTGGAACATTAAAGCCGATAGCGTGTGGCTCGACACCGTGACGCTCTATGGCGAACGCGGACGCATTCTTGCCGACGATGGCAGTGTGCTTGCAGCCAACATGTATTTCTCCCAAGCGATGATCGACTGGAGATGCGATGGCTTTAAAGACTCTGTCTTCTACAACAACTTGGATGCACTATGCGACAGTTTAACGATTTTCGACGCTTCAAAAACGAAAGAGCAGTGGCAAAAAGAACTCAAAAAAGCCAAAAAAGCCCGGAGCAGAAGTTACAAACTCTTTGGCGATTCGCTGCTCACGCACACGGAATTTGCACGGGTGAAAAAATTCCCGGTGTTCAACGATTCGAATTTTGTGATGCTCTACGAAACGCGAAAACGCCGCCGCAACAAGCCCTATGGCTCGATGGCGGCACGAAGCATCGGCAATGTGATAGAGCCGCAAAACAAATACTACACCTATATCAACTGGAAGGATAAGGCTTTCAATGAAACTCGCGTGCGCCAACTCTTGCCGGCGCTTGCCGATAGCCTCCAGGTGGTGTATCCCAAAATCAAAGCCAAAGAATGGCGAAGCATCTTATCGAAAGGCTGCAAAGAAAAAAGCGACACGTTTAGATTGATTCCCGAGCCGGTGATTGAAGACTCGCTGTTCCGCATCCGAAAAATGCCTTTTTTCAAAACTTTCAAATCGATGCTTGTGTATAAGAAGGTGAAAGATGTGGGCGGTCAGCATGGGTCGTCGGGATTGGAAAAAGCACTTGATAGTTTGCTCTTTGGCGTGCCGGTAAGGGCTCCGAAGGTGGCACTCAATATCAATACCACCAACTATGGCGCCAAGCCGCTGCCAGGCTACGATGTGACCACCACCATCAATATCGCACTGCAAGAAATTGTGGAAACCGAACTGCTCAAAAAACTCAACGAAGCAAAATCCGAATGGGGATGCGCCATTCTGATGGAAGTGAGCACCGGCGAAATCAAAGCCATTTCCAACTTTGACTACGACTATAAAAAAGGCTACTACAAAGAGGGCGTGAACCACGCCGTGCTCCGCTACGAACCGGGCTCTGTGCTCAAAGCCATCAATTTGATGGTGGCTCTGGAAGAGGGTATCATTAGCGATTTGGACCAAACTTTTGAACTCGGTAAGGAATTTCGCCCCGCACGAGGCGTGCTGGTGAGAGACCGACACCCCCGCGCAAGGGCCAGCACTCGCGGCATTCTTGCTTTCTCGCTGAATGTGGGTATGGCTAAAATTATGTGGAGAAAGTATGGCAACAATCCTCAAGGATTGCAGCAAAAACTCCATGAAATGGGCTTTTTCGACCCCTTCAATTCGGGCATTGCCGGCGAAATGCCGCCTCGCTACAATCAAGTGGGAATGAGCAGTCAAGAACTGCAAACCTTCGGCGAACAATGCTATGGCTACTGCGCCATTATGTCGCCTCTCTATGTGATGGGGATGTACAACGCCTGGGCAAATAATGGCAAATTCGTGCGCCCGCACTTGGTGAAAAAACTTTCACGCGAAGGCGAAGCCGATTCTATCGTGCCCATCACCTACATCCGCCAACAAGTGTGCACGCCCGAAAATGCAGCAAAATTGCGCGAACTGCTCTATGGGGTGGTTCACATTCCCGGTGGCACGGCTTTTAATTTGATAGATTGTAAGGTGCCTTTGGCTGGAAAAACCGGCACGGCTTATGTGTCGGAAGGCAAAAAAGGATATGGCGAAAAGCAGCGCTACGCCTTTTGTGGCTTCTTCCCCTACGATAAGCCTATGTATTCGTGCATCGTGCTGATTTACGGCGGTGCCACCTCTGCCGCTGCCGGTAGTGGTAGGGTGATGGCAAACATTGCCGAGAAGATGCGCGCACGCGGACTTTTAGGCAGTGAAAGCAACTATGAGCGTAGCATCACCCACGAGGCGGGCGACAAAGATGCACCCATGTATGTGGCGGCAAGCGACAAAGCATCTCGACACGCCTATATCAAAAAAGCCGTGGGCAATACGCCGGGCAAATATTGCTCGCGTCCGGCATCCGGAAAAGGGGTGCCCGATGTGAAGGGGCTCAACCTGCGCGATGCGGTGGCAAGGCTCGAAAAATTGGGCTTGCGCGTGCACTGCGAAGGTGTGGGCGTGGTGGTCGGACAAAGTGTGCCTCCGGGCTCTGCCGTGCACCGCGGCACCGGCATCAAACTGACCCTATCAAACAACCCGAAAATGAAATAAGTATTCATCGATATCTGATTGAAAATTTATATACGAAAATGGAAAAACAATTGCAACAACTTCTCGCACACGTGGCGATTCGGCAAGTGGTGGGTAATGCCAATGTGGCGATTACAAGCATCACCAACGACTCGCGACAAGCACAGCCCGGAGCCCTGTTCATTGCCGTGAAAGGGGTGGCGGTGGATGCCCACCAATTCATTCCGCAAGTGGTGGAGGCCGGCGCTGCGGCAGTGGTGTGTGAAGAGTTGCCCGCCTCGCTCCACGATGGCGTTACCTATATAAAGGTGGACAACAGTATCATTGCCTTGGCACACATTGCCGGCGCATGGTATGATTATCCGAGCACCAAACTCAAATTGGTGGGGGTGACCGGCACCAACGGCAAAACCTCCATCGCCTCGCTGCTTTATAGCCTCACCCAAATGATGGGCTACAAGGCGGGGCTGCTCTCTACGGTGAAAAATGTGGTGGACCGCAAGGTGTACCCCGCCAAGCAAACCACCCCGGATCATCTGACCCTCAACCGATTGCTCGCCGAAATGGTGGATGCCGGATGCGACTACGCTTTTATGGAAGTGAGTTCGCACGCTTGCGCACAGCACCGCATCGAGGGGCTGACTTTCGCCGGTGGCGTGTTTACCAACCTCACGCGCGACCACCTCGACTTCCACAAAACCGTGGATGCCTATATCAAAGCCAAAAAATCTTTTTTCGATGGTCTTGGCAGCGATGCCTTTGCCTTGGTGAATGCCGACGATAAGGTGGGCGCCGTGATGCTGCAAAATTGCGCGGCACGCCACTACACCTACTCGCTGCGCACCCTTGCCGACTTTAAAGCACAAGTGATAGAAGAGCGACTCGATGGCTCTACCATCACCCTCAACGGAAAAGAATTGGAGGTGGCGTTCACCGGACGCTTCAATGTATATAACTTGGCTGCCGTGTATGGCGTGGCGGTGCTCTTGGGCTTCGACGCCCACGACGTGGCGGTGAAAACCAGTTTGCTCAAGCCGGTGCAGGGGCGTTTCCAAACACTGCGTTCGCCTCGCGGCTACGTAGCCGTGGTGGATTATGCCCACACACCCGACGCCTTGGTGAATGTGCTCTCCACCATCCACGATGTGCTCGGGAGCAATGGCAAGGTGATTACCGTGTGTGGCTGCGGGGGCAACCGCGACAAAGGCAAACGCCCCATTATGGCTGCCGAAGCCGCCAACAGAAGCCACCAAGTGATTCTCACCAGCGACAATCCGCGCAACGAGGACCCCGATGAAATCATTCGCGAAATGGAAGCCGGGCTCTCCGAACAAGCCCGACGCCATGTGCTCAAAATCACCGACCGAAAAGAAGCCATTAAGGCCGCCTGCCAATTTGCCAACCCCGGCGATGTGGTGCTGGTGGCAGGGAAAGGTCACGAAACGTATCAAGAAATCAATGGGGTGAAGCATCATTTCGACGACACCGAAGTGCTCACCCAAATATTTAACCACGAACAATAAACTCTGATTCGATATGCTATATCATCTATTTCACGCATTAGAAGAGTATTCCGTGCCCGGCGCACGCTTGTTTGAATACATCACCTTCCGCTCCGGTATGGCGCTGGTGCTTTCGCTTTTCATCGCCATCGTGTTTGGCAGAAAAATTATTGAGCGCTTGCAATTGATGCAAGTGGGCGAAATCGTGCGCAACCTCGGTCTCCAAGGGCAGATGGAAAAGAAAGGTACGCCCACCATGGGTGGCGTAATTATCATTATTTCCATCCTCGTGCCTTGCTTGCTTTTGGGCAAACTCAACAATGTGTATATGCTGCTAATGATTGTTGCCACGCTTTGGTGCGGAGCCTTGGGCTTTGCCGACGATTATCTGAAAATTGCACGCCACAATAAAGACGGCATGAAGGGCAAATTCAAAATCATTGGACAAGTGGGGCTGGGATTGATTGTGGGACTCACTATGTATCTCTCGCCCAATATCGTGATCAATGAAAATGTGGTGGTGGAAAATAAGCAAACCAGCGAAATGGTGGTGAAGCACAATAGCGAAACACAAAAATCCACCAAAACCACCATCCCCTTTGTGAAGAACCACAATTTCGATTATGCCATGCTCACGAAATGGATGGGCGACCACGCACAAACCGGCGGCTGGATTGTGTTTATTTTGGTTACCATTTTTGTGGTAACCGCCGTGAGCAATGGTGCCAACCTCACCGATGGCCTCGATGGCTTAGCCACCGGCACCTCTGCCATCATAGGGGTAGCATTGGCGATTATGTGCTATCTGGGCGGCAATGTGATTTATTCGTCGTACCTCAACATTATGTACATTCCGGAAAGCTCGGAATTGGTGGTGTATGCCTCCGCTTTCATCGGTGCCACCATCGGTTTCTTATGGTATAATTCCTTCCCGGCACAGGTGTTTATGGGCGACACCGGCAGCCTCTGCCTGGGGGGCATCATTGCCGTGTTTGCCATCCTCATCCGCAAGGAATTGCTCATCCCCATTTTGTGCCTCACTTTCTTTGTGGAAGACATTTCGGTGATGATGCAAGTGGCATATTTCAAATACACGAAAAAGAAAACCGGCGTGGGCAAGCGTATCTTTAAAATGACGCCTCTCCACCACCATTTTCAAGTGCCCGGCGGCAAGGTTGACGCCCTTTGGCAAAAACCCCTCAACGCCATTCCTGAGTCGAAAATCGTGATGCGATTTTTCTTGGTGGCTATCTTTTTGGCGGTTATCACTTTTGTGACATTAAAAATTCGATAATTCCTTTTACACATATATTTACATATATATAGGCAATGACAACAAACAACAAACGTATAGTAGTGCTTGGTGGAGGCGAAAGTGGCGCCGGAGCCGCCGTGCTCGCCAAGGTGAAGGGTATGGATGTGTGGCTGAGCGATATGGGGAGCATTGCACCGAAATATAAAGAGTTGCTCAATCGCTACCACATTGCTTGGGAAGAAGGACAGCACACCGAAGAAAAGGTGCTGCAAGCCCACGAAATCATCAAGAGTCCGGGCATCCCTTCCTCGGTTCCCATTCTGCAAAAAGCAGCGGCTAAACACATTCCTATCATCAGCGAAATTGAGTTTGCCGGGCGCTACACCGATGCCAAAATGGTGTGCATCACCGGTAGCAACGGCAAAACCACCACCACTATGCTCACCTACCACATCCTCTCCAAGGCCGGACTGAATGTGGGGCTTGCCGGCAATGTGGGCAATAGCCTGGCGCTGCAAGTGGCCACTGAGCATCACGATGTGTATGTGATTGAATTGAGCAGTTTCCAACTCGATAACATGTATCAATTCAAGGCGAATGTGGCGGTGCTGCTCAACATCACCCCCGACCACCTCGACCGCTACGACTTTAAGATGGAGAATTATGCCGCTGCCAAATTCCGCATCATGCAAAACCAAGATGCCAACGACACGTTTATCTATTGGCAAGGCGACCCCATTATCGATGCCCAACTCAAGCATATCCACACCGAAGCCCGACTCCTGCCCTTCGATGCCACGACCGACGAATCGCTGGCGGCATACGTTGATGCCGACAATATGGTGAATTTCAACATCGATGGACACCAATGGCAAATTCCGAGAGCCGAACTCGCTATCAAGGGGTTGCACAATGTATACAATTCTATGGCTGCCGGTTTGTCGGCTTCGTGCTTGCACATTAAGCAAGACGTGATTCGCCGAGCACTCGCCGATTTCGAGGCGGTGGAGCATCGATTGGAATTTGTGCGCACCGTGAATGGCGTAACCTATATCAACGATTCCAAAGCCACCAACGTGAATGCTTGCTACTATGCCCTTGAAAGTATGACTACCCCGGTGGTGCTCATTCTCGGCGGAAAAGATAAAGGCAACGACTACACCGAATTGCTCGATTTTGTTAGCACCAAAGTGCGCGCCATTGTGTGCTTGGGTGCCGACAATAGCAAAATCCTGCAATTCTTCAACGAAAAAGTGCCTCAAATCGCCGACACTCACAGCATGAAAGAATGCCTTGCCAAATGCGAAGAATGGGCGCAAAAGGGCGACACCGTGCTGCTCTCGCCTTGCTGCGCAAGTTTCGACTTGTTTCGCAATATGGAAGACCGCGGCGAGCAATTTAAAAATGGCGTGAATGCCATAGCAGAATAATCCACTCCATAGCTTTTATCTCTATCAATGAGCAACAATAAATCACATATCAGCGAAAAGGCGCATCGCTACGAGGAAATGACGCGTAAGCATGGCGACCCCTGGATTTGGGGCATCTACATCATGCTTATCGTGATTTCGCTGGTAGAAACCTATAGCGCCGCTTCTCGCGAAGTGGTGAAAATGGGTGTGTATATGCCCATCCTTAAGCACATCCTCTTCTTAATGATTGGCGGAGGACTGCTGCTTGCCACCTATCGCATTCCCTACACCAACAAAAAATACCTCATTTTCTACACCGTAGGGCTCACCGCAATTTCGATTTTGCTGCTGATATATGTGCTCTTTTTTGGCGAAAACTACAACAATGCCCAGCGTTCGTTTCGGGTGGTGGGCATATC
Source organism: bacterium (assembly GCA_004559845.1). GTDB lineage: Bacteria > Bacteroidota > Bacteroidia > Bacteroidales > Muribaculaceae > Sodaliphilus. Next base: position 12,447 of record SFWW01000008.1, on the reverse strand, counting down.
GGTTCAGCCTTTTGAAATTGCCAAATTGGCGGTGGTGCTATGCCTTTCGCTCGTGCTTTCGCGCACACAGAAAGGCAATGGCGTGAGCAACAATGGCGTGATCGTGTGTGTGCTGCTCATTGCCGTGTATGGCTTGCTCACCTATGTGAATGGTATGACCAACTTCTTGCTGCTCACGAGCATCAGTTTGGTGATGATGGTGGTAGGCGGCATCACCTTCAAGAGAATTGCCATTTTGCTGGTAGCCTTTGGATTGGTGGGCGGCGCTATCTATATGATTAAGTCGTCGAACGATGACAAAGATGAAAACCTGCAAAAATCACGCTCCCAAACCGAACAGGTGATGCAAGAGGGTGAAAACGGCGACTTGGTTGCGGAGCAAGCCTCCAAAAAAGGAAAAAAGAAGGTGGATCGCTCTAATGTGCGCAAAAAGCGCATCGAAAATTGGCTCAACAACGATTCGCTGTGGACTCGACCTATCATTCCCAACGAAAACGACCAGGAGATGTTTGCCTACATGGCGCAAGCTCACGGCGGTGTGACGGGGGTGTTTTTCGGCAATTCGCGCGAAACGAGCCGTTTGCCTCTGGCTTCGAGCGACTATGTGTTCTCTATCATTGTGGAAGACACCGGGCTCATTGGCGGGGTGATTGTGCTCACCCTCTTTTTGGCACTGCTACTGCGTGCCGCTATGATAGCGCGGCGCTGTAGGCGCACCTTGCCTACGCTGATGGTGATTGGATTGGCTTCAATGATTACCCTGCAAGCGCTGTTTCACATTGCCATCAACACCGGCGTATTTCCGGTGTCGGGCCAACCTTTACCGCTCATCTCGAAGGGCGGCTCTGCCATTGTGGTCACCAGTTATGCCTTTGCGCTTTTGCTGAGCATCAGCCGCACGGTGGCAGGACTTACGGATAAAGAAAATGCAACGAAAGAAGAGATGGCTCTGCCCGAAGAATTGCGCGCGGAGAATCCTTCACAACTTATCAATTATAAAAATGTCTGGAAATAGTAAACGATTTCTTGTGAGCGGCGGAGGTACCGGCGGTCACATTTTTCCGGCGCTTTCAATTGCCAACGAAATTCGCCGGCGATTTCCTCAAGCACAAATCTTGTTTGTGGGCGCTGAGGGCAGAATGGAAATGGAACGTGTGCCGGCTGCCGGCTACGATATCAAAGGGCTGCCGGTGTGTGGATTCGACCGCAAGCACTTGCTCCGCAATGTGAAGGTGCTGATGAAATTGTGGAAAAGCATTCGATTGGCAAACCAAATTTTGAAGGATTTCAAACCCGATATTGCCATTGGCGTGGGCGGATATGCCAGCGGTCCGATGCTGAAGGCTGCACAAAAGAAGGGTATCCCTACCTTGCTGCAGGAGCAAAATTCCTATGCCGGGGTTACCAACAAACTCCTTGCCAAAGGGGCAAAGTGCATTTGCGTGGCTTACGAGGGGATGGAACGCTTTTTCCCTGCCGAAAAAATTGTGCTCACCGGCAATCCGGTGCGCCGAAATCTATTGGAATGTGAGGCGTCGGCAGAAGATGCAAAAAAGGCGCTGGGCATCGACCCCGACAAGGCTACCGTGCTGATTATTGGCGGCAGCCTCGGTGCTCGCACCATCAATCAAAGCATCATCGGCGATTTGCACAAAATCGGTGCCGTGGCTAATGAGGTGCAGGTGGTGTGGCAAAGCGGCAAAATCTACGATGAGCAATGCCGGGAAGCCCTGAAGCAATCGGGCGTGAAAAATGTGATTCAAATGCCGTTTATCAGCAATATGGATATGGCTTACCGCGCTGCCGACTTGGTGGTTTCGCGTGCCGGAGCAAGCAGCATCAGCGAGCTCCAACTCTTGGGCAAACCCTCGATTTTGGTGCCTTCGCCCAATGTGGCGGAAGACCACCAAACCAAAAATGCGCTCGCCCTTGCCAACCGCAATGCCGCCATTATGGTGGCTGATGCCGATGCACCGGAAAAACTGGTCGACACCATGCTTGCCACCATCAACGACCCCGAAACACTCAGCTCGCTCGGGGAAAATGTGGAACGCATGGCACTGCTCAATGCTGCCGAGCACATCGTGGACGAAGTAATGAAAATTGTCGGTTCTTGAGTCAACGAGCCAACAAGTCAACGAGTCAACAAGTCAACAAGTCAACGAGTCAACAAGTCAACAAGTTTTGAAGCCACAAGACATTCGTCTTAACTTCTTTAACTTCTTTAACTTCTTAACTTCTAAAAAAAGATGAAAGATTTTGATTGCATATATTTTGTGGGCGGTGGCGGCATAGGAATGGCGGCACTCGAACGCTATTTCTTGTCGAAAGGTAAAAAAGTGGCGGCTTACGACCGCACGCCGAGCGAACTCACCGCCGCACTGGAGGCGGAAGGGGTGGATTTTGCCTACGACGAAAATCCGGCGCTCATCCCCGATTATTGCCGCGATGCCAACACCACCCTCGTGGTCTACACCCCTGCCATCCCCGATTCGCACGCCGGTTTGCAATGGTTCAGAAGCCACGGATTTGAGGTGGTGAAGCGTGCCAAAGTGCTGGGCGTGGTTACGGAGCATTCGCAAGCGCTCTGCTTTGCCGGCACACATGGCAAAACCACCACTTCGAGTATGGCGGCGCACATTTTGGAGGTGTCGGGCATTGGTAGCAATGCTTTCTTGGGTGGCGTGTTGCGCAATTATGGCAGCAATTTTCTGCTTTCCGATAGTAGCCCCTATTCCGTGATTGAAGCCGACGAATTCGACCGCTCGTTTCATCATCTGAAGCCCTACATCGCGGTGATTACCTCCACCGATGCCGACCACCTCGACATCTATGGCACCTACGAAAATTATTTGGAGAGTTTTGCACATTTCACCGAATTGATTCGCCCGGGCGGCGCACTCATCGTGCACACGGGTTTGGATTTGAAGCCGCGCATCGGCGATGAAGTGAGATGCTACACCTATTCGCTTAGCGAAGGCGACTTCCACGCCGCCAATGTGCGCAAGGGCAACGGGAACATCGTGTTCGACTTTGTAACGCCCGATGGCGTGATTGCCGACGTGAACCTCGGTGTGCCGGTGGATATCAATATCGAAAATGCCGTGGCGGCTATGGCGGCTTGCCATTTGGCGAACGTGCCGGCGGATGCCATGAAAGAGGCAATTGGCTCGTTTATGGGACCCAAACGCCGCTTTGAATTTTGGCTCAAAACACCAAACAAAGTGGTTATCGACGACTATGCACACCATCCCGATGAATTGCGGGCTTCCATTCGGTCGGTGAAGAGCCTGTACCCCAATCGTAGGCTCACGGTGATTTTCCAGCCGCACCTCTATAGCCGTACACGTGATTTTGCGCCCGAATTTGCCGCTGCACTCTCCGAAGCCGACGAATTGATTTTGCTGCCTATCTATCCGGCACGCGAATTGCCCATTGAGGGGGTAAACAGCGAATTGATTTTGAAAGATGTGAAATGCCCTAATAAGAAGATTTACAGCAAAGAAAACTTGCTTAAATCAATTCAAAATCTTAACTTTGAAGTGCTGCTCACCGTGGGAGCAGGCGACATCGTGAACTTACTACCCGAAATTTGTGAAGAAGTAAAAAAACAACAACATTGAAATACGCGCGCTACATCATCATCATCATTCTCGCAAGCCTGCTCTTGTGGGGCGTGGTGTGGACTAAAGCTCGCACCGAGGGCGAGAAGTGTGTGAAAGTGGATATTCGCATTGAGAACAACGATAGCACGTCGTTCGTGAATGCCGAAGGGGTGCTGCAATACCTCAACCAATGCCACTTGCGCTTGATTGGTGTGCCTATGAAGGATATCGACATTCAGGCGGTGGAAGAGGCGCTCGCACGCTCGCCCTATTTGGAGTATGGCGAATGTGTGAAGGCTTCGGATGGCGTGCTGATGGTGAAGGTGAAGCAATTGGTGCCGGTGATGAGGGTGATGGATGGCGATAATGCCTACTACGTGAACCGCGACGGCAAACAAATGCCGGTGTCCACTTCTTTCTCCTCCGATGTGATGATTGTGAAAGGACACTTCACCGCAAAATATCCGCCGCAGCGATTGATTCCGCTCATCGATTACGTGCAATCCGATTCGATGATTAATGCCTTGGTGGGTATGATTGAATACCGCGATTCCAATAATATCTATATCGTGCCCAATATTTTGGGACATGTGGTGAATTTTGGCAGCGTGGACAATATTGAAAACAAATTCAAAAAACTCTTGCTTTTCTACCGGAAAGTGATGCCGGAAAAAGGATGGAACACCTACGACACCATTTCGGTGAAGTGGAACCATCAGGTGGTGGGCAATTTGCGACACAAGAAGGTGGTGCACGAACACGTGGACTCCATCGGTGAAAGCAACGAAAACGAATCGCTTGCACCGCAAACCATGGCTCAAGAATCGGATGCTGAAAAAGCCGACACAAAGCAAAAACCTCCGGAAAAGGCGAAAGAAAAACCTAAAGACTCGCCCAAAGCAAAAGCCGATGCACCCAAAAAAAAGAAGAACGACAAGGCTAAATCAAAAACCGATTCGAAAAAAAATAAGAAAAAATAATCAACCACATAACTAACTCTATCATTTATGGAAAATCTCCAACATATCGTGGCAATTGAAATAGGCAGCACAAAAATTGTGGGGGCTATTGCTGAAAAAAGCACAACCGGGTATCTGAGTGTGAACCATCTCGAAGAAGAAAAACTTACCAACTGCGTGCGCTACGGTTGCGTGCAAAATGTGGAAAACACCAAAAACGCTATCGTGCGCATTGTGAAGAAACTGGAAAATAAAGTGGATGGTGACATCACCGACATTTATGTAGGTTTCAACGGACGTTCGCTTCACTCGGTGCCTACCGAAATCGACCGTAACCTCAACATTTCGGAATCTATCACCAAACAAAATATCGAAAACCTGAAGCAGAGCGCTTTTAAAGAACCTATCGCTTCGTTTGAACCTATCGATATCGTGGCACAAACCTACTATGTGGATAATAAAGAAAATCCTAACCCGGTGGGCTGCTGCGGCGGTAGCATCAATATCAAATTTAATCGAATCGTGGCAAAACCCACGCTGCAACTCAACCTCCGACGCGCTATCGGCGACTATAAGGTGAAAAAACTGATGGTCACCTCGCTGGCTATGGCTGATAGCATCCTCACCGAAGAGGAACGAATGCTGGGGTGCATGCTCGTGGATATGGGCGCCGAAACCACCACCGTGTCAATCTTTAAAGCCGGCACCCTGGTGTATTTCACCACGCTGCCTTTCGGCGGACGCAACCTCACCCGCGACTTGGTGAACGGATTGCAAAACACCACCGAAGAAAAAGCCGAAATGGTGAAAAAAGCCATCGCCGAACCGCTGAACCTGAATGCTGAAAGCATCACTATCAATGATGTGAACTCGAAATCTGCCATCAATTATATCATTTCGCGCACGTCTGAAATGATTACCAATGTGAATAAACAAATTGAATACGCACACCTCCAATCTGCCGATGTGAAAACCATCGTGCTGGTGGGTGGCGGCGCCAAACTCAAAGGCTTGCAAGCCGAATTTAAGGAGAAAACCAAGATTGAAACGCGCATGGGCACCACTCCTCCGGGCGTGAATATCTTGAACCACGAAATCAATAAATTTGAATATATTCAAGTGTTCTCTTTGCTCAATAAGGCTGCCGAAATGATTGCCGACGGCGCTACCTGTGTGCGCCGACACTTCTACGAACCTGCCGACGGACCTACCATCACCACGGAGCAGCAGGCAGAAGAACAACCTAAAAGGGAAGAAAAGCAGAAAAAGAAACGCTCGTTTTTTGGACAAATTCGCGATAAATTCGACGAACTCCTTACAGAAGAAGGCAGAGACGACTAAACCCTGTAGCTAAACATCAGTGAGCATCAACACAGTATACACCCACTTAACTCGACAACAACAATGACTGACAACGACAATATTTTCAACGAGATAGATATCAACTCCGGCTTTGAGCCCGTGCTCATCAACGGCAACAAAGAGTCAAACCCTGCACCCACTATCATCAAAGTGGTGGGCGTGGGCGGCGGCGGCAGCAATGCCGTGAACCACATGTACGCCCAAAATGTGAACGGGGTGTCGTTTGTGGTTATCAACACCGACCGACAAGCACTCAATAGTTCTCCAGTGCCCGAACGATTGCTCATCGGACCACAAACCACCAAGGGTCTCGGTGCCGGCAATGTGCCTGAAGTGGCTGAAAAAGCGGCAATGGAAAGCGCCGACGAAATCAGCGCGCTCTTCGACGATGAAACCAAAATGGTGTTTATCACTGCCGGTATGGGTGGAGGCACCGGCACCGGAGCAGCTCCTATCGTGGCTAAAATCGCACGCGACAAGGGTATCCTCACCATCGGTATCGTTACCATTCCGTTCCTCTTTGAGGGACAACGCAAAATCCTGAAGGCGCTCGATGGCGCCGACGAAATGAAAAAATACGTGGATGCACTGCTGATTATCAACAATGAGCGCCTCACCGAAATTTACCCTGATCTCGACTTTGCCAATGCATTCGGCAAGGCCGACGACACCCTTTCGGTGGCTGCGCGCAGCATATCGGAACTCATCACCACGGAAGGACGCATCAACCTCGACTTCAACGATGTGAACACCACGCTGCGAGATGGCGGGGTGGCGGTAATCAGCACCGGCTATGGCGAAGGTGATTTGCGTATCACCAAGTCGATTGAAGACGCACTCAATTCGCCTTTGCTCAAAAACCGCGACGTGTATAGCGCTAAAAATATCTTGGTCAATATCTACTATTCGCGCAATGCCAACGAACCTTTCAAAATGGCTGAACTCAACGATATGAGCCGATTTATGACCAACTTTAGCCCGGAAGTGGATGTGATTTGGGGCGTGGGCTACGACGATACGCTCGGTGAAAAGGTGAAAACCACCATCCTCGCCGCCGGATTCGACGTGACCCTCGATGCGGAAGCGCCCGTAGGAAAAGTGGCGGGAAAAAACGTGGTGAAGCAAGACGACGATGAACTGCAACGCTTGGCTGGAGAATACGGCGGAAAAGTGGCGCAAACCAACATTGAACGCGCCGAAAACAAGGTGTTTGTGTTTTTGCCCGAAGACCTCGACAACGACGAAATTATCGACCTCTTTGAGAAAACGCCTACTTTCAACCGCGACCGCGAACCCAAGTTTAAAAGCTTAATTGCCGAACTGCGCAAAACCGTGTCGGCTCCTAAAGACCCCGCTGCCGCACCCGCCAACGCCGCAAAAAAAAGCACCGGCACCATCACATTCTAACCCCACCACCCATCCAAAATGGGTAGAAGGCTTGCATAGTTGAGCAAGAATTTGTAATTTTGCGGGTTGGAAAAGAATTTGATTTAAAACGAAATACAATGCTTACACTACAACTCATCAACGAAAATCCGGAGGATGTAATCCGCCGATTGGCTGTTAAGCAATTTGATGGTCGAGAACCCATTATGCGCGTGGTGGAACTCGACAAACAAAGAAAGAAAATTCAAAAACTACGCGACGACAATGCTGCAGTGCTTAATCAAATGGCTGCCCAAATCGGCGCCCTGATGAAGCAAGGCAAAAAAGATGAAGCCAACGAGGCGAAAGCACAAGTGGCTCAATTAAAAACAAGTAACAAAGATATCGACGACCAACTCTCCGGAATTGAAGCACAAATCAAAGAAATTTTGCTTTCGGTGCCGAATGTGCCCTACGAAGGGGTGCCTGAAGGCAAAACTGCCGACGATAATGTGGTGGAAAAAACCGGAGGTGATATGCCTGAACTTGGCGATGACGCGCTCCCACACTGGGATTTGGCGAAGAAATACAACCTTATCGATTTTGACTTGGGCGTGAAAATCACCGGCGCCGGATTCCCGGTATATATCGGCAAGGGCGCACGATTGCAAAGGGCGCTCATTCAATTCTTCCTCGATGAGGCCAACAAAGCCGGCTACACCGAAATTCAACCGCCTTACGTGGTGAACGAAGCCTCCGGGCTTGGCACCGGACAATTGCCCGACAAGGAAGGACAAATGTATCACTGCCAAGTGGATGACTTCTACCTGATTCCCACTGCCGAAGTGCCCGTTACCAACATCTACCGCGATGTGATTATACCGGGCGACGCACTGCCGAAAAAAAATTGTGCCTATAGCGCGTGCTTCCGCCGCGAAGCCGGCAGTTATGGCAAGGATGTGAGGGGACTGAACCGCTTGCACCAATTCGACAAGGTGGAAATCGTGCGCATCGAAAAGCCGGAAAACTCCTACGCTGCTCTCGAAGAGATGAAGGACCACGTGCAAGGATTGCTCGAAAAACTCGAATTGCCTTGGCACATTCTTCGCCTCTGCGGTGGAGATATGAGTTTCACCTCTGCCATCACCTTCGACTTTGAAGTGTGGAGCGGCGCACAAAAGCGCTGGCTGGAAGTGAGCTCGGTATCGAATTTCGAAACCTATCAAGCCAATCGCTTGAAATGCAGATTCCGCGGCGAGGACAAGAAAACACGCCTTTGCCACACCCTCAATGGCTCTGCCTTGGCGCTGCCTCGCATTATGGCAGCGCTGCTCGAAAACAACCAAACTCCGGAAGGTATCAAGGTGCCGAAAGTGCTCCAAAAATACACCGGATTTGACATCATCAACTAACGACAACCCCTCTTTGATATAAGAAAGATTTCATACTATTTTTTTTTGTAGGGAGGAATACGATGAGAATCGCATTCCTCTTTTCTTTAGGGGGTTACAAAGCGCTCACATAAAGTCAAGAATTAAAAAAACCAAAACAAAACACCAATCAATCAACCCATACCACCAATCAATCAACCGCTATCAAAAGAGGCGTAAAAGAAAGAACCTTATGCAATTATGCAAAAAAAATGTATATGATTTATGCCGTGAATCAGAAATTTTACTTATCTTTGCCTATACTACTCTCTTTTAACCATTTTTCAAACTATATAGCAATTGCGCACTATTGAAAACCTATTGACCGGATTTCGCCCTATTTCTTTGAAGGAGATGGCAGGAGTGAAATTGATGAACCGCGTGGACACGAAATATGTGACCACTCGGCAATCGGTGTGTGCGCTTTTGGAAATGGCAAGCGAGCATTATTTTGTGCAGGAAATCGATGGTAAGCGCGTAGGAGCATACTACACCATGTATTTCGACACCGAAGAAATGAGTATGTTTTATCGGCATCAGTACGATAAACGCCCGCGGCAAAAACTCCGGGTGCGCTCGTATCTCGACTCGAAATTGGCGTTTTTGGAGGTAAAAACCAAAGACAACCACGGCATCACAAAAAAGAAGCGTGTGGTGTTGCCGGAGTTCGTGCCGGGCACTTTCGTGAAAACGGTGTCGCAAATGGCAAACAACGATTTCCTGAGTAGGCATTTGCATTGCAATCCTCAGCAATTGCACAGCCTCATCGAAAACCGGTTTGAACGCATCACCTTGGTGAATAATGCCAAAACTGAGCGCATCACCATCGATTTCAATATTCGTTTTCATAATTTTGCCACCGGAAAAGAGGAGCATTTGCCCGAATTGGTGGTGATAGAACTGAAGCGCGACAGCCGCATGCCTTCGCCCATTTTGCCAATGCTGCGCACATTGCGCATCAAGCCTAAGGGATTTAGCAAATACTGCATGGGGTGCTCGCTCACCGACGAATCGCTGCAAATCAACCGCTTCAAACCCAGGCTGCGGGATATTGAAAAAATGCAAATGGGCACTGCCTCTTCTTTCTCATCAACAGAAACCACTAAACCGCTCAATATATGACTATTTCTCAACATCTACTGCTCATGGGAGGAATGTTTTTGGTGAACTTGATTTTCATCCTGATTATCACGCATTTCTTCTATTTCAAGAAAAGCCATCGGCGCGACTATTATTTCACCTTTGTGATGATTGGCATCGCCATCTTCTTTTTGATGTTTTTCATGCTGTTTATGATTCACGCACTCAATGCCGGGGCGGGAATCGGCATCGGTATCGGATTGTTTGGCATTTTCAGCATTATGCGCTACCGCACCGAAACCATCCCCGTGCGCGAAATGACCTATTTGTTTACCATCGTGTGTATGTCGGTGGTCAACTCGCTGGTGGCGGGGGGCGACGAATTTCATGTGGTGCAATTGGCACCCAATTTCGCCTTCCTGATTGCAATATGGCTGTGTGAAGCCTTTTTGCTCAAAACCAAGGAGCGCACCAAATATGTGAACTACGACCGCACCGACCTCATCACCGAGCAACACCGCGCCGACCTCGTTGCCGACTTGCAAAAGCGATTGGGCGTGGAAGTAACGAAGGTGGAGGTGGGAAGCGTGGACTTTATCCGCGATATGGCACTGCTGAAGGTGCACTACATTTGCCAAACCGACAGCCACGATTCTTTCATCAACCAAAGCACCAAAATCGACCGAGAAGAATGGGAAAATTTCAATCGAAGATAATGGCAGCGGTGCTGCTGTGCACAGGGGCTCTGCCGGCTTTCGCAGCCGACGATTTCGGTATGTCGTATGCCGTGGAGGCGGAGCACAAAATCACAAAAAGAGCATCGGTGGGCGCAGAAGTGGAATTGCGCACACGCAATTCGTCGCGCACACTCGACCGATGGAGCGGCGCGCTGAGTGTGGAGTACAAATTGTGTAAACCGCTGAAGGTGAGCGCGGGCTACTCGCTGCTCTACGACAACAATCAAGAAAAAATTACCTACACCCCTGAGGGCGACATCCGCAAATGGCGCCCGGGGCATTGGTCTACGCGAAGCCGGTGGCAGGTGTCGGTGAGCGGAAATGTGGACGTGGGGCGCCTCAATCTATCGCTGCGCGAACGCTGGCAATTCACTTTTCGACCCGAAAAAACCGTGGACCGCTACGATTTCATCGATAAGGAATGGGAACGCGACGATGTGGCAAGCAAGCGCCGACATGTGTTGCGAAGCAAATTGGAAGCGGAGTACAATATCCGCCATTGCAAATTCACGCCTTTCGTGAATGGAGAATTGTTTAATTCTATGGCGCTCGATAAGGCGCGCTTTCAAGTGGGCACTTCCTATAAGATAGGCAAACAGCATGTGCTGAAAGCCTACTATCAGTATCAAGTGGTGAACGAAGACGACGACGATGAAGAGTGTAACAGCCACATGGTGGGCTTTTCCTATAAATTTAAATTCTAAGCGCTCATGAAAAAGATATTATTGCTAATGGCGGCTTTCGCACTGCTCTTTGTGGCGCCGTCGTGCGAGTCCGACGACACGGATTTTAGCCAAATCATTGCCGACCACGATACGGTGAGCATCCGAAACATCCAATTCAATGATGCAGAAGTGGAGGATTCTGCCGAACAAATCCCTACCGACATCGCCGATGAATATTTCGACGACTATATTGAAAATCAAGAACTTAACCGCGTGGTAAACATTGCCTTCAACGGCGAAGATGCCACGGTGAGCGGCGACCTTACTCGCTGCCGCATTCTCCGAAATGGCGCACACCTCACGGTGTATATCACCGGGAAAAAGGTGTATTTGAAGGTGAGCGGCAGCACCCGCAATGGGTCGATTAAGGTGTATGGCGAGAATAAATTCGGCATCGAACTCTGCAATGCATCTATCCATAATCCCCACGGCGCCGCTATCAATAGCCAAAACAAAAAGCGGATGTATGTGGTGCTTGACGAAGGGTCGCGGAATGTGATATCGGATGGCGCCGACTACATCGACACCGAAGGAGAAGCGCAAAAAGCCACCATTTTCAGCGAAGGAAAAATCATCGTAAGCGGCAAGGGTATGCTGCAAGTGGATGCACAGGCGCGAGCCGGCATCGCTTCCGACGATTATGTGCGCCTGCGCCCGGGCGTGCACACCCAAGTCATTTCGCACGGCACCCACTGCATCAGAGCCAACGATGGCGTGATGATTGATGGCGGCGTGCACAATTTGGAAACCTTCGGAAATGCCGCACGAGGCATCCGTTGCGAGGCGTTTGTGAAGATGAAAAGTGGCCGCACCACCGTTATCACACATGGCGCATCGGTGATTGAAGACATCGACACCACCAGCGCTGCAGCCGTGAAAGCCGACAGCATCGTGATGGTGAGCGGCGGCGAACTGCGCCTGAAAAGCACCGGCGAAGGCGGCAAGGGCATCAATGCGGCAGATTACGTGCAGACCGGCGGCACGGTGATGGTGGTGACCCTCGGCGAAAACGGGTTATCATCGCCCAAAGGCGTGAAATCCGACAGCCGCATCACCATAGAAGGCGGCTCCTTCTACAGCTACAGCGTAAACTCCTACGCCATTGAAGGCACGTTGGTGCTAAAACCCGGCGCAAAAAAACACCTCACCGCCAAGCGCTATCACATCGTAGAATACTAACCCCA
>SFWW01000090.1 GCA_004559845.1 bacterium | reverse complement strand
TCATCGAGGTAAGCAGTGGCGCGAGGATTGAACTTTACGAAGATGAAATTGAATTTGACTGACTATGAACAGACTGTTGACACCGAAATTTGAGGAAGCAACGAAGAAAACGCCGGGCATAGTAACACCATAGAAAACTTTGAACTCCACCAATCGGTTAGAGACTCCTCATTATGCCCAAACCAGCCGAAAAACGAGTTTTCACCCACTGAGAATTGAAAATTTAATCAGAATGTCTACGTTGAACAGAAAAATCACAACCTCCGACACTTCTCGCCATAAAAATCTCCGCGATTAACTGAATATCCCTATATTATTTGTTACTAATCTTGCCCTTCTGGATAATAACCATCATATGTCGATTTCAGAAAAATCGATTTAGAATTTACTTATAGATTTTAATATTATCATCCTCTCCTTCCTCTTGATTTTTTCTTCTTTAGAGTTGGTAATGACGAGGAGATTGTCGCAGTGGAGTTCTTCGGCGGCTTCTACGAGGGCATCAAGTTCGCGTTTTCGGGTTTTCTCGGAGGACATATCGTAGCACACTTGAATGAGTTGCTCCACCTTACTGCCTTTTCGAGTGACGAAATCAATCTCCTTATCGTTGCGTGTTCGATAGTAGAACAGTGTCTTGCCGGGAATATACCCGCAACGTAATAGTTCCACAAACACTTGGTTCTCCAACAGTCTGCCGAGGTTCTCACTCAGGTTGAAGGCCGTGCTTTGCACAAAACCATTATCAACAACATATACCTTATTCGGTGCTTTCTTCATCAAATTCATCTTGTTGTTGAAGCGCGGAAGATAGAAGAATAGGTAAGGCTCTGCCAAATAATCACAGAATTTTTTAGTTGTCGTTACGCTTGACAATCCCAACTCCGCCGCAAGGTCATTCGCGGAAATAGGGTTGCAGAAATTGGAGAGTAGGTAAGTGGCAAGATTATATAAATCGGTTGTGTTCCTGACCTTATGGCGTTTGGCAACGTCTTTCAATAGAATTGAGTCGAACAGTGTTGACAGGTAGCTTTTAGTGATGTTACGAGACTGAATAGTTTCGGGATAGCCACCGTTTCGCATGTAGTCATCAGTAACAACGATAGCCTGTGCAGATTGCTCTTCAACATTGGGATTGATATTTCTCCAGCGCATCGTTTCCTCAAGGCTGAAGGGCAGCATTTCAATCTGGAGATAACGACCCGTCAATACCGTAGCCATTTCACTGCTCAGCATCTTGGCATTGCTGCCTGTAATGATCAAATTCTTGCCTCTACGATACAGTTTATTGACCCATAAATCCCAATCAGGCAGGTTCTGGATTTCATCAAGCAACAGGTATTCATAGCCCGGATACACATCGTCAAGCATCTGCATTACCAAATCCTCGTCCCAGTTTTTGAGCAGAAGATTGTCATCAAAATTGAGATAGGCAAAGTTCTTACCCTGCAACATGAGCAATGCAAACACAGACTTACCAACACGGCGAGGTCCCGTAATCAATTTGATTAGCGGATTAGCGAGTAACTCATCAAAATCGTATCTTGTGTCTCGCTGCTGATAGGGACGAGCCATCAGCTCATCACGTTCAGCCCTTTGATTGAGGATTATATTTTTCATTTTGCAGTCATATTAGACTGCAAAGATAATCAATTTTATCCAGTAAATTCGCTGTACTGGATAAAATAGTGTGTTTTTTGTCCAATAAAAGGTGTTTAATGACTAAAGTAGATAAAAAAATAGCGTGCAATTCACGCTTCTCAGTGATGGTTCTGGTATGACCTTAACGAAACAAAGTGACTGCACGCTATGCTTGGAGCATAGCATAAGCATCACGCATATTGGTTTTGTTGTTCAAATTTACCAGATTTTCACTGAAACAAGATGCGATGTTATGATATGTAAATATGTTTCATACGTCTGACGCTTCAGGCGAATATGTTTGAGCACACTTACTCTCGTAGAGACACGTGTGCGTTCTCTATTATAATACACTTCGATTTCGACAGAGGCTTTCTTGACAGCCGTTGCAGTCTTTCTGCGGTCGAAAATCACTCTTATTGTCGGTACACTTGCCATATCTAAGAAAGATTCGATTAAAGTTATAAATAATGATAGTTTCGCTTGTGGTACACCCCGAAAAAGGTGTACCACAGATTGCGATTTGTGTACCAAAACTGTACCACAACCTCGAAAAATGGGTCGAAATCCAGGTTTTTTCTCCCCATTTCTCCCCATTTTGTGGTACACTTTTCGCTTTCGTGTACCAAAGTTAGGCAATTATTTCAAACTAAAATATGCTAATTTGTACCAAGATAATTTAGCAAGGAAATTGCTAAAATATTCTAAAACAAACAGTTACAAAACATGAGTCGCTGAGTGATAGATAGGTATAGACATAAAGAAAGAGTCACCACTCGGTGTGAGTGATGACCCTTTTGTGATCCGCTTGGGGTCACAAAAAATTTCATAGTCAGTTGTGCCACAGATAGTTATGAAATGTGCTTTTGTGGTAATGTACCACAAATTGTGGTACACTTTGACCTTTCGGGGTCGAAATGTGGTACCAAAACAGCCTCTTTTTACCGCTCTTGAATATTATAGATGTTTTAACTAAGCACCTGCATTTGGGTGTAAATTATACAATTGTTAGCATTAATTAAGTTTCTAAAACAGGATAGAAGGAGCCTTTGATTAACTGCGACATTCCTTGTGAGGTGAATGTTGCAATTAACTTTCCGCAGACGTAGCGTTTGCCACTCGATAGAATTCTCTAACCTTTTCATGAGGGAAATTGGCTTGGAACACCTCTTGATATTGTAATAGATGAGGAACAATTGTAAGTTTTAGCTCACGCTTTTTCAAGACATCTTTTATAGTGTCTTTTATAACATTAGAGTTTTCAAATACCGATTCATACAATATTTTGTAATCGTCAAATTTTTCGTTGTCGCAATTGAAAACTATTGATGCGAATTTTATTTCGTCGGCATTCTCTAATAGGGAACGGGTGTAGTCCTCATTTCCTTTCGTTTGCTTTTTTGCCGGACCGGTTGCTATGCCAAGCAAGTGGCTAAAAGCTTGTTTTATACCACCTAAATACTCCGACGTGCGTTCTTTCGTTTTTAAGCAATATTCCTCTGTCTCAAATGGTTCGCTATGGCTTTTGTTGGGTTTATGCTTTACTTTGTCGAACGAAGCTATGAATGGTAATTCTAATTTCTCTGAAAGCAACTCATAAAAATCTTTATATCTATCCGGTGAAAGAAAAACTTTTCCTCCGGATAAATATTCCGTAAACTTCGACTCAAGAAACAGCAGTTTCTTTCGGTTTTCGCCCATAAGAAGAACATCAATGTTTGATGGTTTTCCAAGAGAAGCATCAATTACATCGTTCTTAACTTCAAACATCACTTCATCATAGACGATACCATCAATCGTAATTGGATGATTAGCAACGTCGTTGAAGCACAAGAATGCCAGCAAAGACGAAGAATGCAGTGTCAAGATTCTTGACTTTTCATTGCCATCTCCGCTTGTAGCGGCCTCAAATAATCCTCTTGCCGATTTGCGAATGCCGAAGATTCTTTGTATCGTACCAAACACATCTTCTCCGTCTTCGCATTTGAAACTCTTCGACCATTCAGACTCCGAGCCTCTATCTTTTGTTGAAATTACTTCGCCTTCGCCAAAGGCACTCGCAAGTTTCCAGACAAGTTCTTCTTTCAATTTGCTCATGGTTTAAAATTTTTTCTTGAATAAATACTATTTTGATTGTTTCTATAATCCAATTCAGCACGTGGCTGATGAACTATATTCAATTATCTCACAGTTTCATATGGTCAAAGCCTGACTTCAACTTTACCAATGGGTGTACTGCCACTGAGTCCCAATGCCAATCATCCCAATCGTTCACATAGTCTTCATAGGAATTTTCTGCTTATTATCCACACTCGACATATGTTCCGAATAAGCCAATTGTATATCTCTTCCAAGTTCACCCATATATATAGGCAGCTCCTGGGGTAATTGCGAGATGCACCCTATATGGTCGCCGTGATAGTGAGTGATGAGCAACGCACTCTTTGTAATGTCGCCTTTGGTCAAGCCCTCAATATCTGATAGATTAGACTTCGGAACACCAGGGAGTTGTTCTCCGTAATCAACAAACAACTTCCAGCCTTCATGCTCATATTCTGTGACGCAACCACCTATTTGGTCGGTGCCACGATGAATGGTAATCTTCATGTTTTAGAATTATTTTTTAGTTGATAATCATTTCCATTATAATTCGTATTGTAGCCATACACTTCAATTAGAATTATTCTTGAGATACTCTTTTATATATTCTTTTATCCAATAATGAGCATAACTGATGAATTTATACCCTTTTGTCTCATCGTATTTTATAACTGCGTGGAGCAGCCCTTTATTGCCCTCAACAACAAGTTCTTCCACCTGATGTTTTTCGTTGGCATATCTATCAGCAATAACACGGACAAATCTGCGATTTGCAAGTAATAGTTTCTGCTTTTCGGCCTCGCAGTCGTCGGGCGACTGCTTGATTTGCTTGATTAGAGCAATCTCTTCCTCAAGAGTGATGAGTTCTTCACGTTTTACGTCTTTTTTCTCTTTTATATTTCTTATAGTTTTGATAGTGTTCATTCTTCGCTTACAATTAATGATAATCTCTCCGGTCGTGCTTTCAGAAGGAACTATTTCAACATCACCTTTTTCTGCATACATTTGTTCATCCACGCACGCAGCCACCAAGTCAGCATCACGGACAATGCATTTATTGCGGTATAACTTTGCTTGCATCAGGTCAGTGCTTTCATCAAGGTGGTATTCCTTGACTGATATTGCCAAAGATTTGGCATAATGCTTTACATATCGATTCAACACCGTATTACCTCCGGTGATTAGGATTTCGGAGATGGGTACTTCGCGAAGTTGGCGACGAAAGCAAGTGTACCAATCGTGATAGGAAGTTGCCTGATTGAGTTTACCAAAAATTGCTATCTTCATAAATCAAAAAAAGTTTGTATATATATTATACGATTGAGATTTTTGGTATTTGTATATTTTTGTTAAAATTCAAGAGCTTTTATCATCTTTTAGATTAATAACTTTTCTTAATCGTCCAAATATCATCGCTTTGTGCGTTAAGAATGTTTAACTTTACATTTATTAACAAATCGGTTTTTCACCCTATATATGTTAAACGAATTAACAATATGACCAGTGTCTTCCATGCACACGTATGCTAATAACAAAAAAATCGCTGACATTTCTGTCAGCGATTTCCTTTGGTGATCCGCGTGGGGTTCGAACCCACGACCCCATCCTTAAAAGGGATGTGCTCTACCTGCTGAGCTAGCGAATCTCCGTAAAAGCGATGCAAAGGTACTACAAATTTATTTAGTGTGCAAACTTTTTTGCCTTTTTTTTGAATTTCTGCCGTGTTTTTTATGAAATTCGGGCAAATTCTGCGCCTAAACCGATGCTCAAAGGCGAAAATCCGCCCATTTTTTTTGCGCTGTATGTGCGCAGATAGGTTTGTAAAACGGGGGCTTTCATGTGGGTTATTTTTCTCGACACTTCACTTCTTTGACCAGCATTTCCACTAAGCGTGGGAGGGCGTAGCGGTCGAGCTCGCCTTCCGGTATCCAAACGAAATCCGACGGTAGGGTGGGGCGGGTGTCGGCTTCAAGCAGGTAGAAATCGGCATAGAGGATGCGGTGGGTGAGCACGTGTTTCACACCCTTGCGTAGCAAAGTGAGCCTGCCTTCCATTGGTGGCAATTGGTCGTCTTCAAAGAGCAGCGGTTCCCAAAGTCCTTGCCAAATGTCGCCGGCGGGGCGTCGCCGGATGGCAATTTCGCCGTTCACGCGAACATATACATATTGCATTCGTCGGGTGCGAATAGCGAGTTTTTTGAGTTTTACCGGCAAGATGTCCACCTCGTGGGCATGAAGGGCGCGGCAGGTGTCGGCGAGGGGGCAATCGGGGCAGTTGGGAGCCTTGGGTGTGCATTGCAGTGCGCCGAAATCCATGATGGCTTGGTTGTAGGCAGCCGCTTGGTGCCCGGGCAGCAATTCTTGCGCCAAGAGCGCAAATTCTTTCTTTCCTTCGGTGGAATTGATGGGGGTGTGGATGCCGAAATGGCGGCTGAGCACGCGATACACATTCCCATCCACCACGGCGGCAGGAAGGTTGAAGGCGATGGAGCCGATGGCTGCTGCTGTGTAATCGCCCACGCCTTTCAGTTGCTTGATGCCGGCTATGGTGTGCGGAAATTCGCCCATTTCCACGATTTGTCGGGCGGCGGCATGGAGGTTGCGAGCGCGGCTGTAGTAGCCCAATCCTTGCCACAGGCGCAGCACTTCGTCTTCGCTTGCGGCGGCGAGCGATGCCACATTCGGAAATCGCTCCATCATACGACGCCAATAGTCGCGTCCTTGCTCAATGCGCGTTTGTTGCAAAATCACTTCGCTCAGCCAGATGGCGTAGGGGTCGGCAGTGTGGCGCCAAGGCAAATCACGCCCATGGGTGGCATACCAGCGGAGCAGGGTGGTGGCAAATGGATGTTTCATATCTTCAAAGCATTTAGAGCACCCCTTTGGTGGAGGGCAAATTGTAGGTGAACACGTTGCGGCGGATGGCTTGCTGTATGGCGCGTGCCAATGCTTTGAATATGCCCTCTATTTTGTGGTGCTCGTTGGTGCCTTGAGCACTGATGTAGAGGTTCATACGGGCGCCGTCGCTGAGGCTTTTGAAAAAGTGGAAAAACATTTCGGTGGGCATTTCTCCAATTTTTTCGCGATGAAAATCGGCGTCCCACACCAGCCAACTGCGTCCGCCAAAGTCGAGTGCCACGGTGCATTGGCAATCGTCCATCGGCAACACAAATCCGTAGCGGTCGATGCCGCGCTTGTTGCCGAGGGCTTGATAGAGTGCTTCGCCCAGAGCAATGCCGGTGTCTTCGATGGTGTGGTGTTCATCCACTTCCAAGTCGCCTTCCACAGCGATATCCAGGTCGATGCCGCCGTGGCGCGCTATTTGGCTGAGCATGTGGTCGAAAAATCCGATGCCGGTGTGAATGTGGCTTTTGCCGGTGCCATCAAGGTCGAGGCGGATGCTGATGCGTGTTTCTGCCGTGTTGCGCTCCACGCATGCTTGGCGTTCGCCTCCGCGCAAAAAGTCGCTGATGCGATGCCAATCGGGCGCCACGAGCGCGCACCAATCCGTAAGCCCTGCCGCCTGCAATTCGTCGTTGGCTTTCTCTGCGTCGGGTGCAATAAGGATGCCTCGTGCTCCGAGGTTTTTGGCAAGTTGGATATCGGTGAGGCGGTCGCCAATCACGTAGCTGTTTGCCAAGTCGTAGTCGCCGGCGGTGTATTTTCCCAGCAAGGCGATGCCGGGTTTGCGTGTGGGCTTGTGCTCGTGCTCGAAGGTGGTGTCGATAATGATGTCGGCAAATGTCACACCTTCGCCCTCAAGGGTGCGCAGTATCAATTGGTGCGGTCCCTCGAAGGTGTGGGTGGGAAAGGATTCGGTGCCGAGTCCGTCTTGATTGCTCACCATCACCAACTCAAAATCGAGGGTGCGGGCTATGAACGACAAATTGCCTATCACCCCGGGCAAAAATTCCAATTTCTCGAATGAATCCACTTGTTCATCCTCAATGGGCTCCACCACAATGGTGCCGTCGCGGTCGATAAACAAGGCGCGCTTTTTACTTGATGTCATAACTTTTGATTCCATTAATCACTGCATTATTTTCTTCGGGCGTGCCCACGGTAATGCGCAAGCATCCCAAGCATTTCTCCACTTTATTTCGATTGCGCACAATGATGCCTTGCTGTTGCAAATGGGTGTAGATGCCGTCGGCATCCACCACGAGCACCAACACAAAATTGGCATCGCTGGCAAAGATG
Source organism: bacterium (assembly GCA_004559845.1). GTDB lineage: Bacteria > Bacteroidota > Bacteroidia > Bacteroidales > Muribaculaceae > Sodaliphilus. Next base: position 1,907 of record SFWW01000090.1, on the reverse strand, counting down.
TGCACCACTTGCGGCAGCGCATCTAAGGCGGCTATCAAGCGGCTACGCTCGCTCAGAATACTATTTATCCATTGCTCCACTTCCGGCATCCGGTCGATGTGGCGCAAGGCATATTCTTGGGTGAGCATATTCACATTGTAGGGATATTTCACCTTGTTGAAGAGCGATAAAATCTCTTCCGAAGCCATCGCCATACCCAAGCGCACCCCGGCGCTACCCCAAGCCTTAGAGAAGGTTTGAAGCACGATAAGATTGGGATACACATCGAGCCGAGTAAGCATAGAGGGCTGCGAGGAGAAGTCGGCATAGGCTTCGTCCACCACCACGATGCCGCTAAAGCCACTGAGCACCTTTTCTATTGCCTCTGCGCTGAAAGCATTGCCGGTGGGATTGTTGGGCGAACAAATCCAAATCACTTTGGTGTGGGCGTCGGTGGCGGCAAGCAGTGCATCGGCATCCAAATCGAAATCGGCTGCCAAGGACACCTTGCGATACGCCACCGCGTTGATATCGGCACACACTTCATACATGCCGTAACTCGGCGAAATGGCTACCACATTGTCGGTATGCGGCTCGCAAAACACCCGATACACTAAATCGATACATTCGTCGGATCCATTGCCCAAAAATATGCGACGCGCATCCACCCCTTTTATGGCGCTCAAGCGCTCTTTCACCTGCTTTTGAAGCGGATCGGGATAGCGGTTGTAGGGACCATTATACGGACTTTCGTTGGCATCAAGCCACACACTGGCACTGCCACTAAATTCGCTCCGCGCCGAACTGTAAGGCGCCAGCGAAAGAATATTGCTTCGCACTAAAGCGGAAAGGTTAAATGATTTACTCATCTTCTATACACTATTGTTGCGTTATTCGTTGTTGATTCTCACCGTCACCGCTAAGCGATGCGCCATCAGGCTCTCGGCTTCCGCCATGGTTTCCACCGCTTTGCCAATGCTTTGCAAGCCGGCTTGCGAGAGGCGCTGGAAGGTGATTTTTTTGGTAAAACTGTCGAGGTTCACTCCGCTATAGGCTTTGGCAAAACCGCCGGTGGGCAGCGTGTGGTTGGTGCCGCTGGCATAATCGCCCGCACTTTCCGGCGAATACGGACCAATGAACACCGACCCTGCATTCTCCACCTGCTCGGCAAGCGCTTCGCAGTTGTCACAATTCAATATCAAATGCTCGGGCGCGTATTCGTTCACGAATTGCATCACTTCTTCGTAGGTGCGAAGCACGATGATGCGACTGTGGCTCAACGATTGCGCCATCATTTCGCGCCGCGGCAAGGTGGCAAGCATTTGCGCTATCACACCGGGCAAACGCTCGGCAAACGCCTCGTCGGTGGTGAGCAATATCGACTGGCTATCCGGGCCATGCTCGGCTTGCGAAAGAAAATCGCTCGCCACAAAGCGCTCATTGGCACTGCCATCAGCCACCACAAGCACTTCGCTCGGTCCGGCAGGCATGTCAATCGCCACGCCGGCACTATTCACTTGCATTTTCGCTTCCATCACAAAGCGATTGCCCGGACCGAATATCTTGCTCACCCGAGGCACGCTCTCGGTGCCAAATGCCATTGCTGCCACGGCTTGTGCGCCACCACTTTTAAAGATGGCATGCACCCCACATTTCCACGCCGCATACAAAATGGCGGGATGCACCTTGCCATCGGCTCCGGCAGGGGTGCACATCACCACATTGCGGCAGCCCGCTATGCGTGCCGGCATGGCGAGCATCAGCACGGTGGAAAATAGCGGCGAATGGCCACCCGGAATGTAGAGCCCCACATCCGAAATGGGCACGGCTCGCTGGCTGCACTCCACACCCGGACGTGTGCTCACACGAATTTCTTTCATCACTTGAGCTTGATGAAAACACGCAATATTCTCGGCAGCCACATCAAT
>SFWW01000089.1 GCA_004559845.1 bacterium | reverse complement strand
GAAGGTGTTTTTCTCCACCACCGAGGTTACGTTTTCTTGCGACACCACATCGGTGAATGCAAACAAATTTCCCTTGGCTTGCTCGCGCTCCATACACGGTGTGGTGAGATGGGGATAGCCGTAGAGGCTGGCATGGTGCTTGTTGTAGCTTTCGCCCAGCACATAAATCACCGTGAGCGAATCCTGCTCCTCCACCACGGGCGCGGTGGTGTACACCTTTTTTGCCGCCTCAATGGCAAAGTCGACATCATTGTTGAATGCGCGCAGCGAATTGATGGCGTGCAAACTTTGCGACCACGGGTCGAGTGAATCGTAGGGGAAATAGTGGCGCCAAGCGTAGATTTTCGACGAATTATTGCAGCACAAGAGCCACGTGTGGCACACCACCATCAGCACCAAGCCCAAGGCGGCACACACCCCGGTGAACCACGTGAGAAAGCGCAGCTTCCACCGCCGGCGCATCCATCGCTCTATGGCACGGCGCTTCCATTCACACACCACAATGAGCACCAGCACCACAAAATCGATGATGTAACTCAATTGGCTGGCGTTGGTCCAAAAGTAGGTGTCGATAAATTCCGAGCTCTCCTTCGGGTTGGTTTCCACCAGCACGGTGAGTGTTTGCTGCGAGATGCACATTTCAAAGTTGAGCACCAGAAAGTAGGAAATGCCCATCAAGAGCCAAAATGCGAAGTAGAACAGCGATTTCACCGCCATTTTCGCCCACGTGCTTTTCATCAAACCAATCAGCCATGCCGCCACCCACACCACGGCAAACTCAATGAGCAAGCCCTGGAAGAAGCGTAGCGTTTGCCCCAAGCGGTCGTCGAGCGTGTAGCACATCCACTGGATGGGCTGCTGAATGCACATCAAAAACACCAAGATGAAAAACACCGGTTGCTGTGCCACAGGCTTAGCCAAAGCCCTTACGTAGGGGAATATGGTTTTGAAAAGTTGCTTCATGATTGGAGTAGCGGCAGTTTTGCTTTGCCCCGGGCACAAAAAGCCCGCATTGCCGAAATCGCCCACAAAATTACAAAAAAATTCCTGCGGAAAAGGATACCGCAGGAATTTTTCAATTGAAATTGTTGTGATTCGTTACACGATAGCGTGGCTTAGTTTTGGGTCCAAGTCACCTGACTTTATCACTTTTTTGTGATTTTCCTGTGTGCATGCCCTACAGGGGGCTGTGGTCGGCATCAACACCTGCAGTTCGAATTCCTTGAAAATATCTTGAATCAGAGTGTAACTTCGTGTCAATTCAGCATTTATTTCCGATGCAGAAACTTTCAACTTATTGGTGCAACCATTTTTTACTCTTTGTTTAGTGGCATCCCACTTAGCTGCATCAATACGATAGGGCATCGTAAACTCAATACGTTGTCCAGAATAATTCACCCTCATGCGGATAGGTACATTCTCAGTGATGTGCCACCCTTGAAACTTGTATGTTCAGCACTTGAGAGTTTGTATAGTGCAGCAAGTACATGGCATATCCACCAATCTTTCTCAGCCAGGTTGACGTTGATACCCGTCTGAGCTGAAGCCTGCGTAAAAACAATCCTTTGCTGCTCCTGCGATAATTCTGTAAATTTCATAGTGCTATTAGTTCCTTTCTCACCCATGCAGGTGCAAGTTTAATATCTTCATTATAATCTCCTTCTTCCACATTTTTAATATGCTCTTTCAGAATCCGTTTTTGTTCATCGGTTATCTTACCTTCTCCAATCGCTCTCATTGCAGATACAATGCGCATCATTAAGTCAGAGCGGAAACTTAGGGCTTTCAACTCCGAGGTGTGCTTGAACATGATGCCATGTCCTTTGCCGACACTTATTCTTCGAGGTGAGCCATCAGTAAGATAAACGGCGTTTGCCGGAACTTGTGTACTCAGTCCAAGACTATTGAGAGCGTAGTCTCCTGTTGGAACAATACGTGAATGATCACGCCTTGCTATAGCCTGGGCAATATCGTCCAGGCTTGGCAACAGCATTCCAAAGCCAAGTTCTTTGTCGAATTTAGGTTTGTAATATATCCCGTGGGCGAGTCTTACAATAACATTACGTTCACATAGTCTGATTAGTGACTTCTTGATGGCCTCTGGCGTACCAAGCTCGGCATAGTCTGTGGAAAAGACTATTTTCCCTTCCTGTTCCGAACCGATGGCTGTCTCAATTCTTTTTGCTGTACTATCAACCATACTAATTTGTATTTTGGCACAAAATTATAATAAATTTGGGACAAAACAATACTTTTGCACCAAAAAGTTAGTTATGTCCTAACTTTATCATTGCGTCATCCAAAAAATTACGAAAAACGGCGCCACAGCCCCCTGTAGGGCATGCACACAGAAAAATCAAGAAAAAGTGATAAAGTCAGGAAAATTACAAAAAAATTCCTGCGGAAAAGGATACCGCAGGAATTTTTCAATTGAAATTGTTGTGATTCGTTACACGATAGCGTGACTTAGTTTTGGGTCCAAGTCATATTCCAAATGGCCACACGGTCTTTATTAGAAGTGCTGTTCGATGGGCTGAGGTTGGTCACTTCGATGGTGAATTCGCCCTTCAGGTTCACTTCTTCGCTAAATTCGTAGGCAGTGTATTTCACTGCATCGGCTTTGGTTACGGTAAACGATTTCACCACAGTGCCGCCTTGCTTGATATCCACTCTAAACGACACGCCATTGCTTTCGGTGTAGGCCACACCATAGTTGAAGGTGAGTTTGCCCAAACCGCCTTCCAGCACCGGTGAAACGAGCTTGCCCACGGCAGAGTTCTTGCCATTGAGGTTGCAAGCCATTGCATATTCTGTGGTGGAATTATTTTTAAAACCGATGAAGGTGAACACCGGGTTGGCATCGGAAGCACCGCCCTTGAGAATGCTCACATTGGTGCCCTTCCAGCCTGCGCGGGTTTCATAGTTGCCGAAAGTGGCAGTGGCAGTGCCATTGTTGAAGGTTTCAAAGTCGCCACGAGTGGCTGCAGCCGAAGCCACACCAAAGGTCACATCGTCGATACACCAAGTTTGATAGTTGGAAGCCGACCCTGCCGTGTAGCGGAAACCGATATAGTAGGTGCCGTCGGCATACTTCGAGAGGTCGATGTCGCCCGATTCCACGAAGCCGCTATAGCCCGAGGATGGTGCCACGGCGAGGGTGCAGTTGAGCTTGTCGGTCACGGTGCCTGCGAATGGCACTTGTCCGTTGAAGATATACACTTCGAATTTGTCGGTAGGTCCTTGATAACCCACTTGGCTCTTAAACGAGAGTTTGCGGTTTTTCGCCTTCTTGATGTCGATAGCGGGGCTGATGAGCCATGCTTCGTAAGGCGGCTTGGTGCCCTTAAAGCCGGTGATACAAGCATAGGTGTTTTCGTCGAAGGTAGCGGTGTACCACTTTTTGTCGCCCGACGGGGTGTAGATAGTCCATTCGGAAGGAATACCGTTTTCAAAGTTTTCTTCCACCAAAGTCACGCCGCCGGTGGTTACCGAGAGTCGGAATTCATCTTTCGAACCGCTATTATTGAGAATGGCGTGCATACCCATGAATTTGCCGAATTTGCCCTTGATGAGGATTTTGGTGTGGAGCACTTCAGGCCAGCTGGCGAGGTTGGCATTCTGGCGGAACGGAGTGCCTTGCGGCAAGGAAACCACCATACATTTGCTCAAATCGCGGCAGTCGGCAGAGGGTGCAATCACGAGGGTGTTGTCGAGGGTGGTAGGAGCTCTCCATTCAATGTCGTCGGCGGTTTTCACTTCGTTCACTTCAGGAGCCACGGCACCCACCACGATACCGCTCACCCAACCCGATTTATCTTCGGCTTCGGCATCGATAGCTTCTTCCACGCTGTAGGGGTCGGAGATTAAGCCCTTGGTAGAGGTAGAGAAGCCGATACAGTCGTCGGCAGTGCGGATATAGATTTGCCAAGTGCCGCCATCGAGTTTGGAAGCGCTGGTGTTGTAGTAGCTGAGCACGCCCACCACCGAGCCATTGCCCATAGGCAACATATTGGCGCGGAATGTGGCATAGTTGCTGTTGCGCATCATCAAGGTGTTGCCGTTGGCATCTTCAATGTTGCGATTGGTGGTGGCATCGGCATTTGCGAAGGTGTTCACTCCATCAGCATCGGGGAAATGCACATCGTCGATGCGCACGAGGCGTCCTTGCCATTTTTTCAGCGATTCGGCGTCGGTCTTCAGGTCGCTGATATTCAGCGGCACGGTGTCCACCTTAGCCGGGTCGGGCAGTCCGTTGATTTCGGCAATGCTTTCGAAAGTGGCGAGCGGGAGGAAAGTGGCTTCCCACACACCGCCGCTTTCATAGTATTGCGGATAGCCCACTTGTTGCTGACCATTGTATTTGCCCACGAAGCAGTCTTTCATATTAATCACCACTTCTTGGCCCACACGGTAAGTGTTGTAGAGGCTGTTGCCATTAATCGACATGGCAAAACCGGCGGTGCCGTCGGAAATGTAGAGGCATTTGTAGATGTTGCCGCTCACATCGTTGGCAGTCACCCAACCGTGAATCACGATATCTTCTTTCACGGTGTCGATGTAGTTGTTTTTGTCTTGCCAATATTTTGCTTTAAATTCGGCGAGGGTCATATTGGGCACATGAGTTGCTTGCGGCACCACCATAGGCGGAGTGTCGAACTCTTCGTTACAACTCGAGAAGAAGCCCACCCCGAGAAGCAGAACGCTCAAATATACAAATATACGTTTCATAATGTATGTGATTGTTTTTTATTGTCAAATATTTATTAATGTAAAAACTGTAGAAGTGAAAAATTTGCTTAGAACCTCACACCGGCATTCAAGAAGATGCGAATACCCTGTGCATAATAGTATTTATTAGGATATTTGGAGGTGGTGAAGTTGGTGTAGTCGAAGCGTCCCTGTTGGTAACCGCCGGTTTGGATAATGCGGTTGTCGAGCAGGTTGTTGATGCTCAGGTTGAGGTTGAGCGATGCGGTGCGGTTGAGGTAAATCAGTTTGCCAAGGCTCATATTAATCACGAGCGCTTCGTTGAGCTTGTCTTGGGCGCTGATTTCTTTGATGCGCTGTTGCAATTCTTCCTCGCTGTTGCACACCTTCCACAGGTCGGGCATCGATTCGTGGCGCACGGGAGAGAGGTCAACGTAGGCGCGATTCATCCACGAGCCATTCACTTCAAAGAACCACATGTGCGGCCCGGTGTAGTTGAAGGCAAGGCAGTAGGCTTCTTGCGCGGGTGCCGATGGGTCGGTTTTTGTATTGATATCTACCGATGTTGGCGGCAGCCGAAACGGTGAGGTTGGGAGTGAGTTTGTAGCTCACGCCCACTTCCACGCCTTTAAACACTTTGTGCACATTGGTGAGTGCATAGTTCATAAAGGTGCTGGCGAGGTCGTCGTAGAAGGAAGTGCGTTCGGTGCCCTTTCTCATATCGGTGTAGAAACCGGTTACCACGCCTTTAAAATTGCGGAAGTTCCAGTTGTAGGAAATGTCGCCGGAAGCGATGATTTCGCTATTGAGGTTGGAAATCACATCGTCTTTAATGCGCGGCGACACGTAGGCATTGTAGCTCAGCGGAGCGCGTGTGCCATAATAGCCGTGAGCCACGATGCTGTTGCGACCATCGATTTTAAACATCACAGCGGCTTTAGCGCCATAATTAAAGAAGGAGTGTGATTTGCCTTTGCCGTAGGAATTTTCGGGCGCGCGACCATTGCGCATAAAGCCGTCGCGCTGATATTGGGTGAAGCTACCCTTCACACCGTAGGAGATATCCCATTTGGCAAAATTCCAAGAGTTTTGCACCCACAAGTCGGTGCTGATTTGGTTGATATTGTAGTCGTAACCGAAGCGGTCGTCCACGCCCACTTTGCGGTTAGGATTATTGAGGTCGTTTTGCGCCATATCGGGGTTGTCGGGGAAGTCGCGTTCGGAGTATTGGTCGTAGTCGCTCCAGTAAGTGCCGCCGAGCAAGTCTTTGATGGTTTTGTAGTACGACGAACAAGTGTAGTTGGCGCCCACGCCACCTTGCAGCGAAAGGTTGTTGTTGATTCGCATATTAAGGTTGCTGTTGAGTTGCCAGCTGGCTTGATTGCTGTGACGGTTTTCGAGGATATAGCTCGAGCCCTTACCTTCCATCTCGTTGAGGTAGTTCACCTGATAGAAACTGTCCCAATTCAGTTGGCGATAAGTATCGTCGTCGCCGGTCCAGCGTTCGTCGTAGATGGCGGCGATGTTGGGGTCGGTCCAGTAGCTGGGCAAATAGCGATAGTAGTCGGGACGCGGGTCTGCCGCATTATACCAGTTGAGCGCGCTGGAAGCGTAAAACGACTTATGGAATGCCACGCCGGTATTGAGCGAGGTGTTGTTGTTGGGCTTCCAGAGCCAGTTGAGAATCACGGTTGGGTCGAAGGCTTCCACTTCGCGAGCGTTGCGTTTTTTGCCTTCTTGCCAGCCCCAGTTGCTATTATAGAGTGTGTTGCCGGTGAGGCGATAGCATTCTTCGAAGGTGGCGGAATTGCTGGCACGGCGGGTGGGGGCGCCCCATGTGGTGAGGGCTATGCTGTGCTTGGTGTTGATATCTTTTTGCACGGCGAGGAAGTAGCCCCAGCTCTTATAAAACGAGCCCGGCACCACGCCTTCGGAGGCATAGCGTCCGATAGCACTGAGTGTTACCGCCCATCCGCTGGGCATCAACCCGGTGCTATAGGTGGCCATACCACGCCAGCGGTAGTTGCTGTTGGTGTATGCCACGCTACCTCTAAAGCCCGGAGCATAGTTTTTGGCAAGGGTGCTGATATTGTTGGCACCGCCCACTTCGCCCAAGGCATAACTACGCGTGTCGAGACCCAAACCAATAGCTTTGCTCTTGAAGGCTTGATTCAAGCCGCCAAGCATTGAAAAATTGAAGCGACCACGAGCGGCATCGTTGAAATACACACCATTAATATATTGCTGGGTGTACTCCGAATTGTAGCCGCGAATGCGGAAACGCATCACGCTGAAATTGTAGCTTGCCGACTGATAGAAGGGATTGTCGGAGGCACCGGATAGGGTGGCCACGGCTTGCTGGTTGCCTTCTTCATCTTCCAGCTGCGATTCAGAGATAATCACATCGTTTTGGTCATCGCCCGAGCTTTGCGCCATGGGGTTGAAAGCCGAAACGGTAAGTCGGATTGTGCCCACATTAAAAATCCCTTTGGCAGGAATTTCCACTGCAGTTTCACAGTCCTTGTAACCATAGCCAATCACGAGCAGCACGTCGCTTCCCGGTTGTGCATCGTTAATCAGGAAGTCGCCCGAAGGACCGGTTGTTACGGTATTGCCCTGGTTGTCGAGCATTACCGTAGCACCCGCCACGGGAAGTCCGCTCTTGGCATCAATCACCGTGCCTTGCACTCCGGTTTGCGCAAAGCCGCCGGAGGCACTCAAAAGCAGGGTGAGTAGCAAAAACAGTTTTAGTTTCATAAATGAATATATTAGTGTTAATGTTGAAATTCTTATGATGGCATTGAAAATTTGTTAGCAAGTTTCAAAATTACTAAAATTTTTGAAACTACATCATAAAACCCCGAAATAAATGCCGCATTTTTACATTTTTGTCAAAATATTGTCACCATTATTTCAACCCCAAACCACGCTGCGCACACGGTTTTGGGGTTATTGTTAGTGTGTAACAGTTGGGATTGGTTGGGAATTGCCACCAACCGAGGCTCTTTTTTTTGCTTTGCTTTCTCCAAGCCGCGCTTCAGGTTTCGCCTTCGCTTGCCCACAATACAATACGCCATCTCCGAAGGCGATTTGGTGGTGGGGTGCATAACCAGCTAATGGTACTCCGAGAAATCAAAGGGACGGTTCTTTTGGTTTGTTGTTTGCTTTGCTGGAAATCAAAGGGACGGTTCTTTTGGTTCGTTATTTGTTTTGCTGGAAATCAAAGGGACGGTTCTTTTGGTTCGTTGTTTGTTTTGCTGTATGATCTTCTGCGCAGTACACCGATTGCTCCATAGCTTATTTTTGTGATTCTTGATAATTGGCGTAAACCTACGCCTGCTGCATAAGCGTTTTCAACCACCTTTTTTTGACGTTCTTTTGGCATATTCAGCACAGGCTCTTCACCACAAATTCGTTGCAGAATTTCTGTGGCTTCGGTATCGGTTAAGCGACGCTGACTGATTCGGGGTTGGGGGATTTGTTTTTCGCTCACGTTCAGCACCAGTTCACACACCTCTTCTCGGTTCATGCCTGTAAATGGTAATGTGTGGTCGCAAACGCAGTTGGCTTTTATAGAACCATCATACTCATGCCAGCTGCTCCACTGATATTGAGAGGGGTGTTCAACTATTCCCGCCTCTACGGGATTGCAGTGCACATATCTCAGCAAATTGATAAAGTAGCCAGCATCTGCCACAGCCTCGCTTCGGAAGCGGTCATGAAAGAGTGGTCCCAGACGCTCGTTACGTTTGTTGTAGTAGCTCACGTATGCCACACCTATGCGTTTCATCGTGTTTGACAGCGATTCTGTGCCTTCTGCTATGAGTAGGTGAATGTGGTTATCCATCAGGCAGTAGGCGTAGATGGAGCAATATGGTGGCATCGGAGCATCGTCTTTGTCCTTGGGATGTGTGACTTGACGGAGGATTTTCACAAACTTGCGACAGTCCTGCTCATCATCAAAAATTCTGCCACGATTGATGCCGCGCAGCATCACGTGGTATACGCCAGTAGGACTGATTTCTCGGCTTTTTCTTGACATATAGTTTTAGTCTTTAAATCTCAAGCAAATTTATCAATTATGAAACAACATTCCAAACAAATCGTGTAATTTCTAACAATCCCGGACTCCAAAGCACCAAAGGGACGGTTCTTTTGGTCTGTGGAAGGAGGGGGTGCTTTAAATATTTAGCAAGTGGTAACCAAAAGAACCGTCCCTTTGGTTACAAACATAGTAACTTTGGTCTGTGGAAGGAGGGGGTGCTATATATATAGCAAGTGGTAACCAAAAGTCCCTACCGGCGGGTTTGGGGCGGTAGGGACATGATTTGCTTTCGTAGTGACGATTAGGGTGAAGGAATGAGGGGCGAGGGAGCAAGACGTTTATCTTAACTTCCGGCGAGCGATAACTGCTCGCGACAGTCCTTCTTAACTGCTCAAACGACTATTTTTTCACTTTACGAAATATTCGGGGCGATATTCGAAGTGCATCGTGTCGTAGTGATACCATCTGCCTCCCCACACAAAGCCGTGTTTTTCAAATATTTGCACCAGAGTGCGCGGAAAGCGATTGTAGTATTTGATACCTTTGGTGGTTTCGCTGTGATTGCGTGTTTTGAAACCCCAATAGTCGCTGTAGTTTACGCCGATGTCGATGGTCATACCGAAGGAGTGTGCGCTCAGCCGATTGGCAAAACGCACTTGTCGCCAATAAAACGAGCCGCTCGACTTTAAATATTTCTTCAATTCCGGGTGTTTGGCGAGTTCTGCAGCCACCTTGCGCAGGGCATCGGCAGCACCATTTACCTTGGTGAATCGCACCGTTTGTCCAAACCATTTCACGGGCACCAAAGTGCGCTGCACCGCTGCGGCAGAGGCGCCATACATCTTCTTGTAGAGCGCTTCACAGCGGATGCGCCCGGGGTCGTGCAGATAGCCGGGGGCCCAATTATTGGTGTCGTAGGGGATGGTAAACATATCTTCGGGGTCGGCATTGTTGAGGCGCTGGTCGAAGGTTTTTTCTTTTCCATCGTCATACACCAAAGTGGAGCCGTCGGCCATAATGAGTTTGTTGTCGCGATACCCCTTCACAAAGTCGGGATAAGCCTTCATCAGCGCTTTTGCCCCTGGCGGGATATCACCGGTGGCGGCTTTATTTTCCGGCGAAGATGCCACGGCTTCTGTCGACGCCGATGATGCATCATTTTGTTTTGGCTTCGACGAACAATTCAGCGTCACGCCCATCAGCACCGCTCCAATGAGCAGAGCGTGCATCGTTTTGGCATACCATTTCATAAGGCGCACTAATTTATTCGTAGCGTGCTAAAAATTGGATATTGTATTGCTCCACTTTGTTGAATTCCCTCGATGGAATGGAGGAGCGATAGCCGTTATACCAGTATTGGCTATTGAAATAGGAGCGCAAGTTTTTGTCTTTAAATTTGTAGCCATGGCGCGCATAAATCGAATTTTTGAGCACGCGCACTTGTCCGCGGTCTAAATATTGGATATCGGAATAGGTAACATATTGGGTCGACAGCCAATCGTATTGTGTGCCCCACACCACATTGGAGCTGGAGCGAGATTTACTGCGAGATTTGCTTGAGCGAGGGATGGAGGGCACTTGTGCCGAAGCCACCCATTCTCCAACTGAAGCTGAGGCAATCAGCATAATGGCAAGTGTGCAGAGGATTTTTGATAACTTTTTCATATCTACAAAATATTGATTAATAATGGTGAATAACTAATATGGATTTAGTGTGCCCACAAAGTTAATAAAAAACGATTCAAATTGAAAATTTATACTTAAAAATAATTAACTTTGTGGTGGTTATTTACCAAAACACTAAGAAATGAAGATATCGATTATCAACGGACCAAACCTGAATTTGGTGGGCGTGCGCGAACCGGGCATCTATGGCAGCCGTTCGCTCAACGACTATCTGGCTGAATTGGTGCAGCAATATCCCGATGTGGAATTTACCCTGTTTCAGAGCAACCACGAGGGTGCTATCATCGACCAATTGCAACTGGTGGGCTTCGACCACAGCGGCATCGTGCTCAATGCCGGCGCCTACACCCACTATTCCATCGCCATTGCCGATTGCATTCGCGCTATCACCGCGCCGGTGGTGGAAACCCACATTAGCAATGTGATGGAACGCGAGTCTTTCCGACACGTGTCGATGATTAAAGATGCGTGTGCCACCGTGATTGCCGGCTACGGGCTCGACAGCTACCGACGCGCCGTGGAATGGCTCATTGAAAATGCCAAGAAGAAATGAACGAACAGCTCAACGACTATATTCTGAACCATATTGATGCCGAACCGGAGCATCTCTACCGATTGGAGCGCGACACCCATCTGCGGCTGCTCTACTCGCGCATGTGCTCGGGGCATTTGCAAGGGCGCTTGCTCAAAATGCTTGTGCGCATGGCAAAACCGGAGCGCATACTGGAATTGGGCACCTTTTCGGGCTACTCGGCGCAATGCCTTGCCGAAGGGTTGCTCTCCGACGATGCACAAGTGCACACCATAGAAATCGAGGACGAGTTGGAGGACTTTTTGCG
>SFWW01000088.1 GCA_004559845.1 bacterium | reverse complement strand
TGCTACCCACACCGCTGCCGACATGAAGAGCTTCCAAGCCATCGAACTTCGTCAAGGTTCTTCAGCCACCAAGGTTGGACCAGAAGTGATTGTCGACGCTATTCGCGTGGGCACCGCTTGGGGAGACCTTTTTGACAGCGCACCTGTGGCCGAGCCTAGTATGATTGTAACACCTCATGTAACGTACGACGGTTCGCCCGTGGCTATCGGTCAACAAGCGACTTATGCCACCTACACAGTGGAATATGCCAACCTCGCAGAAGCCGTGAGCGTGTATGTTACCGGCGCCAATAGCGACCAATTTGTGGTGTCAGAAGGCAGCATTCCCGCCGGAAGCGGAACAGCCACCATCACCCTCAACTACAAGCCCCAATCCATTGGCAAGCACACAGCCCGCATCAATTTTGAGAGCAATGTAAGCACACTCAACACGGGTTATGCAGCCAATGCTATTGCTTGGAATCCCGCCACTCCCCCCACCATCAGTGTGAACACCGAAGGACTGAAAACCTTTGAATGTAAAGCCGGAGCAAGTGTGCAGCAAACCATCACCGTGAGCACCTCCGACCTGATTGACTACGGCTCAGCCACAGTGTCAGGCACTGCTAATGGTGCTTTCATCATCAACAACGCCACCCTGCTAAAAAACGGCGATACAAAAATCACCATCACCTTCAAGCCATTGGTAGAAGGCAACTACACAGATGTTGTTAAATTCACTGCCCTCAACGCCGAAAGCAAAAGCGTGACGGTGAAGGGAGTAGCCACAGCCGACGATGTGTCGGGAAAAGAAGGCGACCAACTGCCACTGGACGAAAGCAATGCGCTCACATCCTACGTGCAAAACTTCGACGGTGTGGTCAAAAACCAAGCGCTAAGCCTTGAAGGATGGAAAAACCTTGCCCAAGTGGGCACTCGTGCTTGGTGGGGCTACACATGGGACGATGGCAACGGAGCAGCAAAGGTGACACCCTACGACAGTAAATCCGAAGAGAGTACGCCATGCGTAATGACCCTCGTGAGCCCGGCGCTTGATTTCAAAAACAGCGCCAACCCGGTGCTCACCTTCAAACTGATGGGCACCCTTATGCGCGAAGGTATGAGCGATGCATTAGAAGTTTGCTACATTGAAAAAGACGGCGAAAGCATGTATGTAGAACCCATTCAAGGTCTAAACATACCTTGCACCCCCGACCAAAACAGCGAATGGGTGCCATTCACCATCGACCTCAAAGGGCTCGACTTAGCCGACACCTTCTTCATTGGGTTCCGCTTCAAGAGCAACCGCGGAACGGAAAGCACCACATCCTACTTTGTGGACGACTTTACTTGGGGTCAAACCAATGTGCCCCTCATCCGCACCAGTGTGAGAGAGCTCAGATTCCCCGCTACGATAGGCAAAAAAGCCACCAGCCCTGAAATCAGTGTGGAAGGTGTGGCGCTCACTTCTCCCATCAGCATCTCGATGTATGGAGCCGACAAAGACAAATTCACCCTCAGCACCACCGGTTTGCCGGCTGAAGGCGGCAAATTCACCCTTGACTTCATTCATAACGAACAAGGCGTCTTCGCAGTGGAAGTAGACCTTGCATCGGAAGGCGCGCCCGTGAGTGCAGTGGTGGTAGGCGCCGACAACCAAGTGGCGACCGGCATCTCAACAGTGGTGATCAACCTTGAACAACCCGTGAGTGTGTATGACCTTCAAGGTCGCGTGCTCATCAACTGCGAGAAAATCAATAGTTTGAGCCACGTGAAAGCCGCATTTGGTGAAGGCATCTACGTTGTGAAGCAAGGCGAGAAAGCCTGCAAAGTGAAACTTTAATCCGATTTAGCGTAGCCGCCCATTGTGCTCGCAACAATAAACGGCTACATCGAAAAAAAATGGTCGCGTTTCAAATCACGCGACCATTTTTTTGCTTACATCCACCGGATTATGGTGGGGTTATTCTTCGTACCAGGTGGAGTACATGAGGTAGTTTTTGGCGATTTTTACGTTGATTTCTTTGGCTTGGGCGGGGTCCACCATTTTTTTGAATTTGGCGGGACTGCCAGCCCAGAGTTCGTTGGGGCCGATTTTGGTGCCACCGAGCACCACACTACCTGCAGCCACAATCGCACCTTCGCCCACTTCGGCGTGGTCGAGGATGATGCTGCCCATGCCAATGAGCGCCATATCGTGGATGGTGGCGCCATGCACCACCACATTGTGCCCAATCGACACATCGTTGCCAATGGTGGTCACCGATTTTTCGTACAGCGTGTGAATCACCGCATTGTCTTGGATATTCACCCGATTGCCGATTTTGATGGTGTTCACATCGCCGCGAAGCACGGCACCAAACCAAATGCTGCAATCGTCGCCCATGGTCACATCGCCCACCAGCACTGCATTATCGGCAAGGAAGCATCCTTTGCCCATTTTGGGGTCGAAGCCCCTTACTTTTCTGATAATTGCCATATTTTTGAGAAGTTAAAGAAGTTAAAGAAGTTGAAGAAGTTAAAGAAGTTGAAGAAGTTAAGACGGATGTCTTGTTGCTGGATTATTTGCTGATTTTTTTGCATTTATTTTTCAGCCATGCCAATTCTTCGGCGGAGAGCAAATCCGCTAATTGGTCGACCACCATAGCGTGATAGGCGTTGATTTGGTCCACCTCTTCGGCAGAGAGCATCGCCATATCCATCAGCGAGGTGTCGTAGGGGAAAAGGGTAAGGTCTTCAAATTTGTAGAATTCGCCCCATTCCTCGCTGCTGCCCGCCGACACGCAGAGCAGAAGGTTTTCGGTGCGGATGCCATATTCTCCCGCCTTATAGATGCCCGGTTCATTGCTGGTGACCATGCCCAAGGCGAGGGGAGTTTCGTTGATTTGCATCCGAATGCTTTGCGGTCCCTCGTGGCATCCCAAGAAGTGGCCCACGCCATGACCGGTGCCGTGGAGATAGGTGATGCCCTCGCTCCACATCGGTCCCCGCGCCAGCACATCGAGTTGCACACCGGTGGTTCCTTTAGGGAACACCGCCCTTGCCAACGCCAAGTGACCTTTCAGCACGAGCGTGAAATCGTGTTTTTCGGCATCGGTAGGATTACCCAGGCTGATGGTGCGCGTGGCATCGGTGGTGCCTTCCAAATATTGCCCTCCCGTGTCGATGAGCAGCAAACCCTCCGGCGCCAGAGTGTAAGCCGACTCGGCAGAAGCCTCATAGTGGACGATGGCTCCATGGTCTTTGTAACCCGCAATCATGTGGAAGCTATCGCCGCGATTTGAAGCAAAAGCGGCGCGCTCCTGCTGCAATCGAAGGTCCACATCCACCTCCGTGATACCATTGCCCACATTTTGCTCCAGCCACATCATCATACGCACCATCGCCGCGCCATCGTAGCGCATCGCCTTGCGGAAACCCGCAATTTGGTGGTCGTTTTTAACACCCTTCAGGGCAATGATGGGCGAAGGAGCATAATGCTTGTTGCACAGCATGGCTTGTCCGAGGGCATCGCTCACGCGATTGGGGTCGACCATCACCGTGAGACTGTCTTTGAGTTTGCCCAAGAATTTTTCGATATCGTCGTAGGGTTTCACCTTCACGTCATATTGCTTCAGGTGTGCCGCCACCTCATCGGTGATTTTTTCTTCATCCACAAAGAGCACGCGTTGACTATCGCTCACAAAGGCAAAAGCAATTGCCACCGGCGTGTAAGCCACATCAGAGCCCCGCACATTCAGCAGCCACGCGATATCGTCGAGTGCCGTGATAAGCAGCGCATCGGCATCGGCTTGCTCCACGGCATCCATCACACGGCTGATTTTGCTTTCTACGGTTTCGCCGGCAAGTGCTTCATCGTGTACAAAAAGAGGATTCATGGGTCGGGGCGGTCGATTGGTCCACACCGCCTCAGCGGCACGGAAATCGGGGGCAAACATAAAGCCATTTTGGGCACAAAACATTTCGATACGGTTAGCCTCCATCAGCGAAAACAGGCGGCCATCCACGCCCAGCACCGCATCTTCATCCAAAGCCTCAGCCAGCCACTCCAGCGTGGTGGGCTGTCCGGGAATGTTTTCTTTATATAAAGTGAAACCCGAGTCGGACAGTTGTTGTTCGGCTTGCAAAAAATAGCGTGAATCGGTCCAGAGCCCGGCATCGTGGAGTGTAACCACCGCCGTTCCATTGCTCCCGGTAAAGCCGGTGAGGTATTCGCGAAACTTCCAGTGGTCGCTCAAATATTCGCTTTGGTGCGGGTCGGTGCCCGGAATTATCACAGCATCAATGTGCTTGGTGCGCATCAAATTGCGCAACGCCTCCAAGCGAGGCAAAGTGTAGTTGCTCATTGTCGTAATCTACTTCAGTCTTCTGTGGAAAAAAATTCATCAAGCCACCTCGCAAGCGAGCGGCTCCACAAAGATACAATTTTCCTGCGAAAAAAAACGAAAACGGGGACGAAAACCACGGCTCTATCATTTACGGCTATTTTTGATAGCGGCTGCTTGATTTGGCGAGGTTTGGAGAGCCGGGTGTTTTTCTTGCGAAAAATGGTTGAGAATTTTGTGGGTAGATGAAAAATTTGTAAATTTGTTTCCCGTATTCAAAGTAGCAAATAAAAGATGAAATACGGTTTCGACAACGACAAATACGTTAAAATTCAATCTCAACACATTAAAGAGCGCATCGCTCAATTTGGTAACAAACTCTATTTGGAGCTTGGCGGGAAACTATTTGATGATTATCATGCTTCGCGCGTGCTACCCGGCTTCAAGCCCGACACCAAGCTCGCTATGCTTCAGCAGCTCAGCGACAGTGCTGAAATCGTGATCGTGATAAGCGCCATCGACATCGAGAAAAACAAAGTGCGCCAAGACCTGGGCATCACCTACGATGTGGACGTGCTCCGCTTGCGCGAAGAATTTATGAAGCGCGGCTTTTTGGTGAGTGGCGTGGTGATTACGCATTACAACGGACAAAGTTCCGCCGATGCCTATCGCCAAAAACTTGAGCGATTGGGCATTCGCGCCTACTATCACTACACCATTGAAGGCTACCCCAACAATGTGGAACTCATTGACTCCGACGAGGGATTTGGCAAAAACGATTATGTGCCCACCACACGCCCATTGGTGATAGTTACGGCACCCGGTCCGGGCAGCGGCAAGATGGCGGTGTGCTTGAGCCAGCTCTATCAAGAGCATCGACGCGGCATCACAGCCGGCTACGCCAAATTTGAGACCTTCCCCGTGTGGAGCCTCTCGCTCAAGCACCCGGTGAACATTGCCTACGAGGCCGCCACCGCCGACCTCAACGATGTGAACATGATAGACCCCTTCCACTACGAAGCCTACAACAAGATAGCCAT
The DNA here is from genome assembly GCA_004559845.1 of bacterium. Classification (GTDB taxonomy): domain Bacteria; phylum Bacteroidota; class Bacteroidia; order Bacteroidales; family Muribaculaceae; genus Sodaliphilus. The sequence continues at coordinate 714 of SFWW01000088.1, read as the reverse complement.
CAACTATAACCGCGATGTGGAAATTTTCCCGGTGCTGAATGCCCTATTTGAAGGCATCTACGGCGAAAACCCCTACAAATCGCCCACCGATATGGGTGTGAATATGATAGGATTTTGCATCAGCGACGACGAAGTGTGTTGCGATGCCGCCAAACACGAAATCATCCGGCGCTACTTCACCGCGCTCAACGAGCTGGCGGAAGGCGAAGCCAATGATAGCGAAGTGAAGAAAATAGCGTTGCTCTTCAAGCAAGCCGGCATCAACACCGCCTATCGCAAAACCACTGTGGCAGCACGCGAGCGCCGCGAGCAATCGTTGGGTATGCCCACCGCCGCCATAGAACTTGCCGATGGCACCATCATCACTTCGGAGCAGAGCGATTTGCTCGGTCCCAGCGCCGCGCTCATCCTCAACGCCACTAAACATTTGGCAGGCATCGACCACGGCAAAAAACTCATTCCTCAGAGTTTGATAGAACCCATACAGCACACCAAGATAGAATACCTGCGCGGACGCAACCCCCGCTTGCACACCGACGAAGTGCTGGTGGCGCTATCGGTGCTCAGCACGCAAGACGACGACTGCCGACGCGCCCTCGAAGTGCTCCCCATGCTCGACGGATGCCAGATGCACAGCACCGTGATGCTCAACGAAGTGGACCGCAAAATATTCCGCAAACTCGGTGTGGGGCTCACCTGCGACCCCAACCGCAA
>SFWW01000087.1 GCA_004559845.1 bacterium | reverse complement strand
AACTTCACCAGCTACACCACTCCAGGCTCTATCTATTCTTATGATATGGCTACAGGCAAGTCGAAACTCTTCTGGAAGCCCAACGTGAAGTTCGACAGCGATCGCTACATCACCGAACAGGTGTTCTACACCAGCAAAGACGGCACACGCGTGCCTATGTTCATCACCCACAAGAAGGGCATGAAACTCAATGGCAAGAACCCTACATTGCTTTATGCTTACGGCGGTTTCAACATCAGCCTCACACCTTCGTTCAACGTGAACCGCATTCCTTTCCTTGAAAATGGAGGCGTGTATGTGGTGGCAATATCTCATCGCCAACAAGTACACCTCAAGCGAAAAACTCGCTATTCAAGGTGGCTCAAACGGCGGTTTGCTGATGGGTGCGGTCACCAACCAGCGTCCTGACCTTTTCCGTGCAGTTATCGCTCAGGTGGGCGTGATGGATATGCTTCGCTACCATTTGTTCACCATTGGATGGAACTGGGCACCCGACTATGGTCGTAGCGACGACAGTCGTGAAATGTTTGAATATCTGCGTGCCTATTCGCCGTTGCATAATATCAAAAACGACGGTACACCTTATCCGGCTATCCTCGTGACCACCGGTGACCACGATGATCGTGTGGTGCCTGCGCATTCCTTTAAGTATGCTGCCGCGCTTCAGGCAGCCAACACCGGCAATCAGCCCAAACTCATTCGCATTGAGAGCAAAGCCGGTCACGGCGGCGGAAAGCCCATCTCTAAAGTGATTGATGAGGCAGCCGACTATTATGCTTTTATGATGAGCAATTTGGGTATGAAATTGAAATAAATTTTTGTAAACCCGATAAACGAGAAGGCTGAGTGGCACGATAAGAAAATAGCCACTCAGCCTTTATTGCCTAAAATGTGTGAGGGTATGTTTATTCGTCGAATTTGCGGTAGCGGATGCGTTTGGGTTCTTCAATGCCCAAGCGTTTTGCCTTATTCACTTCATAGTCGGAGTAGTTGCCATCGAAGAAAAACACATTGCCATCGCCCTCAAAAGCCAGGATGTGGGTGCAGATTCTGTCGAGGAACCAGCGGTCGTGGCTGATGACCACAGCACAGCCTGCAAACGCTTCCAAACCTTCTTCAAGGGCGCGAAGGGTGTTCACATCGATATCGTTGGTAGGTTCGTCGAGCAAGAGCACATTGCCTTCTTGCTTGAGAGCAAGTGCCAATTGCAAGCGATTGCGCTCACCACCGGAGAGCACGCCGCATTTCTTTTCTTGGTCGGCACCCGCAAAATTGAAGCGACTCAGATAGGCGCGCGCATTGATTTCTCTGCCACCCATTCTCATCAGTTCATTGCCTTGGCTCACCACCTCATACACACTTTTGGTGGGGTCGATATCTTTGTGCTGTTGGTCCACGTAAGCCAATTTCACGGTTTCTCCCACCGAGAAGGTGCCGCTATCGGGCGTTTCAAGTCCCATAATGAGGCGGAAAAGGGTGGTTTTTCCCACGCCGTTGGGCCCAATCACACCAATAATGCCGGCAGGCGGGAGGGTGAACGACAAATCTTTGTAGAGCACTTTATCGCCAAAGGCTTTGGCAATGCCATTGGCTTCAATCACATTATTGCCTAAGCGTGGGCCATTGGGGATGAAGATTTCGAGGTGTTGTTCTTTTTCCTTTTGGTCTTCGTTGAGCAGTCGGTCGTAGGAATTCAAGCGAGCTTTACCCTTGGCTTGACGGGCTTTCGGTGCCATTCTCACCCATTCCAGTTCGCGTTCCAGCGTTTTTCTGCGTTTGCTTGCCGCCTTTTCTTCTTGTGCCATTCGTTTCGACTTTTGGTCGAGCCACGAAGAGTAATTGCCCTTCCAAGGAATACCTTCGCCGCGGTCGAGTTCAAGAATCCATCCTGCCACATCATCGAGGAAATAGCGGTCGTGGGTTACGGCAATCACGGTACCCTCGTATTGATTCAAATGCTGTTCGAGCCAGTCGATACTTTCAGCATCGAGGTGGTTGGTAGGTTCGTCGAGCAAGAGCACATCAGGCTTTTGGAGTAGCAGTCGGCACAGCGCCACACGGCGTCGTTCGCCACCGGAAAGATGAGCCGCCAATTGGTCGGCAGGCGGCAGGTTGAGTGCAGCCATAGCGCGATTCAGTCGCGTGTCGAGGTTCCAAGCATCGGTAGCATCGAGAATGTTTTGAATTTCGGCTTGCCTGGCAAAGAGTTCATTCATTTTGTCCTCGCTTTCATAATATTCCGGAAGTCCGAATTTCTTGTTGATTTCTTCGTATTCATCAAGTGCGTCCACCACTTCTTGCACCCCTTCTTTCACGATTTGTAGCACCGTTTTATCGTCGTCGAGAGGCGGATCTTGAGGCAGATATCCCACGCTGTAGCCCGGAGCCCACACCACATCGCCTTGATAATCGTTTTCGATGCCGGCAATGATTTTCAGCAAAGTGGATTTACCGGAGCCATTCAAACCGATGATACCGATTTTTGCGCCATAAAAGAAAGATAGATAAATGTTTTTGAGGATGGTTTTGTTGGTCTGCTTAATGGTTTTGTTCAGACCCACCATCGAGAAAATTACTTTTTTATCGTCAACAGTTGCCATGCTAAATTTGTATGGTTGAGTTAAATATTTGTTTTTCTACAAAGATAGGAAAAGTATTTCATATTTCCTTGCTTTGGGATTTGTGGACTTTGAAAATATTAGGTGGCGGCATAGGATTTGAGCCATTTTCCGGATTGCAAGCGGTAGAGGTAGAGCAAACCGCGTATCACGAGTTCCACTGCCATGGCTATCCACACGCCACGAAGCCCGAATGTGCCCACCAAAAGGGCGGAGAGCGTGAGGCGCACGCCCCACATGCTCGCCAAATTGTAGCCGCAAGGCACAAGGGTGTCGCCGGCACCCACAAAAACGCCATAACCTACAATCGACAGCGCAAAAAATGGCTCGGCAAATGCTTGAATGCGAAGCACCTCCGCGCCCGAATTAATAATGTCGGGCACCGGCGATAGCAGGCTCATCATCCAAGGTGCACCGAAGTAGAGCAGCACTCCCATCATGGTCATCACTGCCGTGCCCATCACCACCGTGATGCCTGCCATTTGTTTGGCAAGCGCTTTTCTGCCGGCACCGATACTTTGCCCAATGAGCACAGTGGCAGCATCGGCGATGCCATTGCCAGGCATATAACAGATACTTTCTGCAGTGATAGCGAAGGTGTTTGCTGCCAAAGCAATACTGCCGAGTGGTGCCACGATGGCAGTGATTACGATGCTTGCCGAACACATGCAAAAATGTAGCAGACCCATCGGGCCGCCAATTTTTATGGCTTTTCGCAGGCATTGACGGGTGGGCTTAAACGAGCCCTTTTCGCCTTTCAATCGCATTTCCTTCGATTTATAGCAGGCATACCACATCATGCAAATGGAGGTGGTGGTGATGGCAAGAAACGAACCGAGTGCTGCGCCTTTCACCTGCCATCCCGCACCGGGAATGGTGAGAGGAATTCCGCAAATTGTGACTGTGTGGGTGGGATAGATGAGCAAGAAATTAAACAGCACATCTAAAGCGCACATCATCACATTGAAAATAGAGGGCGTTTTGATATTGCCACTGCTGCGTAACATGCCCGCCGCCAGCATATTGAGAGCCAACATAGGCATAGCACAGCAGAATATCATAAAATAGGAGGAGGCATCGCCGCACACTTCTTTCCCGCCGCGAAGCCAGTGGGGGAGGTGTGGACTGATACTCACGCCCACGAGCATCACCGTGAGTGAAAAAATGCAAATAGCTGTGATGGCTTGCCGAAACACATTTCTTGCTTCACTATCTTTTTTTCCACCTATTAAATGTGCCACTTGCACACTGAAGCCCGAAGCAGCAGCATTGCAAATGCCGAAAATGAGCCACAAACTGGTGGCTACCAGTCCGATAGAAGCTGACTGATTGGCGCCCAATTGTCCCACCATCGAAGCGTCGATAAATTCCATGATGATGGAAGAAATCTGAACCAGGATGGCGGGCACACTCAGCAAGCCTGCAAGTTGGAATTGCTGCATACGGCTGATGGGTTTGCCATTTCGAATCAGCGATAGTAATATGTCTTTTTTTGATTCTTTCATCGTGGTGGCTTCTGTATGGTAGCGCTAAAGTTTTGCAAAGATACGATTAATTTTTGGGTCAACAAGTATTTTTGGTCAACGGCGAGACCCATAGGCAGTGCAATGGATGTTGCACATAGTGGGCTTCACGATTTATGCCCGCTATCAGATCGACAAAAACGCAGTAGAACGAGGTCAGCGCCTCGGCGTGATGGGCCTCAAATACTACCTGTTCAGCAAAAGCGAAAGCGGCGCCGTCGACAATGCTATCTACTGCTCGCTACTTGAAAGCTGCGAACTTGCAAAAGTCCAGCCGCTGCAATGGCAGACCCACGCCCTAGAAAATTTTGGAGTTGAAATTTGTTACAAAGAAAGAGCCTTGCTTTTTGGGCAAGGCTCTTGATGATGCTATATAATTCTATAATTATTTAGCGCGGTAGATAGTAACGGCGCGGTCGAGAGAAGCGCACTTAGCACCGTAGTTGGTGAGGTTACCATCGTTGATTTGTGCATCGAGGCGACCTTCTTCTACACCCTTAACCACGAGAGCTTTCTTCACGGTAGCTACACGTTCTTTGCGGAGACGAGTGTTGATCTTGTCGTTACCGGTGTAGTTGTCAGCCCAACCGGTGAGCACGTAGTTGTTAGATTCAGCTTTCATCACTTCAGCAACAGCTGCTACTACGTTCTTTTGAACGCCAACGATTTTGGATACGTTGATGGGGAAGTAAACAGTTGCGAGAGGAGCTTCAGGCTTTTCTTCTGCAACGGGAGCGGGAGCTTTTTTCTTGCGGCATTCTTCGAGTTGCTTTTTGAGGTTAGCAATGTTTTGGTTAGCAGCTTCGAGTTTAGCGCGGAGGTCATCCACATAAGCGTCGGTGTATTTGATTTCCGGGCAAACGGGAACCACAGGAGCGTTCCATTCAGTTTTGTTGAACTTGTAAGCCACACCCACGAGAGCAGAAGGATATTCGTTCCAAGTTCTCAAGCCGTGACCGTCGGTGCTTTCTTGAAGCATTTCGAAGCGGAGGTCGAGGTTGATGGCGATGTTCTTAGTTACATTGAATTGGTTGAGCAAACCGAAGCGTGCGGAGAAGTTACGAGAGTGTGGGTTATCAGCGCCACCGTCGTATTTCCAGCTGTCGCCGCGAGTTTCAGCACCGGTTTTTTCGTGTTCGTACACCCAGTGGATGCCCAAACCAGCGTAAACTACAGCATTGTAGAAACGACCGGGTTTGTAACCGCAAATCCAGTTGGTGGCATTGAACAATACATCACCGAAGGCACCAATGTTGTTGAACTTAGAAGGTTTCAAAGCATTTCCTTCATAAGTGCCGATAGTTTGGTTCCAAGGACGATAGCCAAGACCATACTTGTGAGTTACACCAATCATTTGGTTGAATTCACCACCCACGCGGATACCGAGAAGTGGAGAGAACCATTTACCAACAGCAACTTGGCCTTTCAAGCCGAGGCGCTTTCCAAAATCTTGCTTTGAGTCAAAAGTAGACATCAAAACACCGGCACCACCGTCAACTTCAACGAACCAGTTGTCTTGCATTCTGTTGAAGAGATAACCTTGAGCGGGATCTTCAACATAAGTCACTTCTTGTGCGGCAGCTGAGAAGTTGCCCATCAACATAGCACAAGCAAATGCTAATAAAGTAATCTTTTTCATAAACTTACGTTTTTTATTATAATAAAAAATTTAAAAATTGCATAATAAAAAATTGCACCTTCTCTATCAAATTATTTGCAAATATAGATACTATTTTTTGAATACGCAATTTTTTTTGTTAAAAAATGCATTTTAGTTATTTCTTATCCACTCAATAATTGATTTAGCCACAATCTCGGGGGTGAAACCGAACTTTTCGTCGAGCACTTTGTAGGGAGCAGATTCGCCAAAGTGGTCTAACCCCTTCACGTAGCCGTTAGGGATGACTGCTTTAAGGGTAGACGGCAATCCGGCGGTGAGTCCATAGGCGGGTTTGCCTTCCGGAATCACAGAATGGCGGTAGTCGGCATCTTGGTTAAGGAACAAACCGATAGAAGGAACCGACACGATTTGTGATTTAATTCCTTCAGCTTCAATCAATTTTGCGGCTGCTACGATAGTGGACACCTCCGAGCCGTTAGCCACCAGCACCACATCGGCATCGGCTGCATGCTTCACCACATAGCCACCGCGCTGTGCTTGCAAAGCGGCTTGATAGCGCGCTTGGTAGCCTTCGCCGTTTTCGGCAGGCAGGTCGGCAATGTCTTGTCGCGAAAGAATGAGTGCTGTAGG
>SFWW01000086.1 GCA_004559845.1 bacterium | reverse complement strand
TTTAGCAAACATTGCGGAGAAAAGCAAAAATTTGAGGCAAAAAAATGGTGGAATTTCACACTTTTTCTCATTTCATTGCACACATTATATATAGAAAGGCACGGATGATTCATTTTTGAGGAAGAACCGATGGCGGGTTGGCGCAAGCTATAGAAGCTATAGAGGCTATAGATGAGATAGCATAGCGTGGGGGCTGTGTTTTTGTAGGGGGGGGGGGCGTAAGAAAAAGGGTGCGTGTTCCCTTCTTGATAGGGAGCACGCACTCGGTGATATGCTTATTCGGGAAATTCCCGACTTATGCGAGATTTGGTGTAAAGGGGTTATTTCACCACTTTTTCAGCTTGGATGGTGCCATCGGCATACACCACACGCTTGATGCAAACGCCTGCTGCGGGTTCGTTGATGCGTTGGCCTGCCAAATTGAAGTAGTCAACGCTCTTCACGGCGGGAGATGCTGCCACGTCGGCGATAGAGGTGGCGGGATTGTTTACCCACACCACATTGCTGCGATGTTCTTCACCACCACCGCGGTAGATGCTTTGCACGCCCACTTTGCTGTAACCCATATCGTAGAAGTAAATGGAGTGCTTGCCGGTGCTGCTGCTGAGATACACATCGTAGTAGCTATCTACAAACGAATATGGCAGGTCGGTCATCGGTTCGGTGAAGCCGATAAACAATTCGGGAGTGAATTGGTAGGGAGCGTCGTTGTAGTAAATATTGTAGTAGAGGTTGTTGATGTTCAATTCCTTACCTTCCACGTCCACAGTGGGGATGAGGAATTTTAACACGTGGAAGTTGGTGCTCACGCGAATATCATCGGAGGTGAATTCGGGGTCGGCCGGCGTCATCGGATTGTCTTCCATTTGTTCGAAACTCGGAGCCACGATGTCGGCAATGATGTAGAGACTGTTGGGTCCGGCATTCACGATGAAAGAAGCGGGATATGCGGCAGCGAAACCATTGCCCGATTCAGAGATGGGCATTTCGATAGAAGGCTTAACTTCATAATTGAAGTAAGAAGATTCGCCTTGGGTTTGAACGAAGGCATCGCCGGTGAGCACATACACGTGAGAGTTGTAGTTTTCGTCGGCACCCAGGTATTGACGAGTGGGCACGGTCACCTTGCCATTGCTCACGGAGCATTTAATCACAGCGTCGGCAAGTCCGTCTTCCATGTGGTCGATATAGAGGTCGGAGCCGGCTGCAAAGGCATTCACCATGGTGCTGGATGTAGCGGTTAAATCTTTGGGCTCGTTGTTAAATGTCATCTTATACAGGCTCTTAGTGGCACCTTCCGGCACGGTCAGTGGCACATCGGTGTTCACCTTGTAGGAGATATTCCAGTCAGCCATGTAGAACCATGAGGCAGTGGCGTCGCACAAGCCAATCACAGCGTCGTCGGCTTGGGTGAGTGTGTTGTCTTTCCACACAAATTTCACGTCTTGGTTCACAGAGTCAGTCACGAAAGTGCTGTTTTCTTCATCGAAAGCCATACGATAGAGGTAATAGGGGTCGCCGCCATCGATGCAATACACTTGGGGGAGGTGCATCACAATGGTGTCGCCGGTTTGCTTTTCGCATTTAATCCACGGCTTGCCCAGCCCCCACACATAGGCTTGGGAGAGCGGGCCTTGCACATACACGAAGCCATCGTTGGCCACGTCGACGCCACCCAAACCGCCGTCCACATCTTCATAATAAATATCGCCCCATCCCAAACCGTAGGCTTGAGAGGTGACATACATATTTTCGAACACGGTGCCTGCCGGCGGATTGGAAACGGGAGATTCGCCGGTGTCGGCGGTGCGCACAGCGCGCTTGCCGGCAATTTTGGCTTGGAGCACATCGCCTTCAGCGGATTTAGAGATACGTTCGTGGAGAGAACATTGCTTTTTCATCGGACCCTGCAATCGAGTCACATTGCCTTGCATCATACCGGATGCACTCATAGTGGCAGCCATCGCCACGGCTAAAGAAAGAAAAGTAAACTTTTTCATATAGCTATAAATTTTAAAAATGAGATTCTACAAAAAAATAAGGGCAAATCATTTAATCCGACGGCAAAATTATAAAAATTTATTTAAAATAAAAATATTTTGGCGTATTTTGTTTCAAATTCAAACATTTTTCTACAATAAAATGCATGAAATGGCAGCAACAGACAAGAAATGAATTTTGTTGCACGGATCTTTCGTTTACGGCTTTATTTTGATAGCGGCTGCTTGATTTGGTGAGGTTTGGAGGGATGGGGTTGGGTAGGATGGCGCTTGGCATGGATATACCTTCCATACGATGCTGTAGCTTTTTTGTGGTAAACGTGGTTATATTTCGGCGAAGGCGGCTTTATTATCGTTGCACGCCACAAAAGCGGGCAATCATATCCGGTTTTAAATGAAAGAACCGTGAATTTTCGGCGATTTGCTTCATCAGATGTTTGCAAATATGGATAATAATTCATAACTTTGCTCGACCCTTTTTCGAAAGCTAACCGCTTAGCTCTCCTCAACAAGAAAAATATCAACATCAACTTTTATTTTACGCCATAATTATGAATCCCATACGTCCTTTCAAATTTGAGAAATTGGCATCATGCTCGTGTTGTTGTGCTTCCGCCCCGGTGGTGGCTTTGGGCGATGACCAAGGATTGACCATTGCGCAATTGGTAGAAAAATACGGTGCCTCCCTATTTGGCGACCACCATGCTGCAGTGGAACAGTTGCCTGCGCTGATTGGCAAGGTGAGCAACTTTGAAGCAGCAGAAGCCATCAGTGTGGGCGACCACTACGAATTAGACCGCCACCACGTGAATCACTGCACCCTCTTGCAAGGGGTGAGCGGCAAAGTGGTGATTACCGACAACACCGGCAAGGAAACCACCATTGCGGAAGGCGAAACCCTCTTGATTCCGGCAGCATCCACGCTGATTGAAATTGACGGTCACGGTGATGTGCTGATTGCAAAATTGAAATAACAGCAACTTCTTGCGGCATCTCCCCTACCGATGCCGAGGTAACAAAAAAATAGCACCCTCTTTGCGCTCTTTAGCAAGGAGGGTGATTTTATTTTGAGGCAAGTGGCGGAAACGAGGCGGTAAGGCGGGGCATCCGGGAGGCAAGGTCATTGATGTTCAATCGTTCTGACCCTATCTTTCATTATCGCCGCAAAATTGTTGATGGCCCATTCCACCATCGGGCGACAGGCTGCCATAAAGGAAAGGGCACGTGGAGTGAGCGTGTATTCGGTGCGAGGTGGCACTTCAGCATAAACCTTACGCACAACGAAGCCATCGGCTTCAAGATTTCTTAATGTAGATGTCAAAACCTTCTGAGAGATGTCGGGTAAGGCCTTTTTAAGGCTGGAGAAACGCATAGGCTCTTGGTGGTGCATCATTTGGTGCATCAGCAAGAGCGACCATTTGTCGCCTACCCGCGCCAGGATGTTGCGTACGGGGCAATCGGGGAATAAAGTTTCGCCCAAGCAGATAGATTTGTGTTTATCCATATCAAATATTTAACGTGAAAGGCAGAAAAAATATTGTCTTTCACGTTATGATTTCTGTATAAGGGAGTTATTGCTCCACAACGCCATCGCCCATGGTGTATTGTTGCAACGAGCCGGCTTTGGCTTGGATGCAAATATAGACCAAAGGTGTGCTGCCTGTGCATTTGGTGTTGCGGCTCACTGACGGCGCAACCCTGACGATACTGCCGGAAGCAACAGGTTCTTCTTTTCCGTCGAGAATAAACACACCTTCTCCGCTCAACACCACATACACTTCCTCATTCTGTTTGTGATGATGGAAAAAGGGTACGGTGCATCCGGGTGCAAGTGAGCCGAACGACACTTCCATGGATGTTGTGTTAAGAATGTCTTTCACGAATGCTTTCCCCTCAAAAGAGGCAATGTTTCCGACAGTGGCGATACTATAGCCGTCGGACGATTTCTGTAATTCTGCTTGGTTCATAATACGGAACTTTTGTTATTGTTTAATCACTACAAAGTTAGTTCTTTGTCTTGATAGCAACAACAAGTTACAGCTAAGTCGGTTAGTCACTTTAAGGGAACTATTGCTGACAGCCAAGATGTTGCAAACCGACCCATTAAGAATTATTAACGGGAGCAAAGGGACGGCTGGGCGGGTTACATGCCGAGGCATGTCGCCACCTGTAGGGGGGGGGGGGATTTGGAGGGGGCTTCAGGTTTTGGGGGGCAGGGTTATCGTGTGGTGCCACGGATGACGAGGCGGGTTTTTACGATGCGTTTTTCCACGTGGTTGATGGGGTGCTTGCCTTGTAGTCGGTCGACGAGCACTTCCACTGCTTGCTTGCCCACTTCCACGCCACGTTGCTCCACTGTGGTGAGCATTGGGTCGCATGAGGTGGCTCGGAATCCGTTAGTGAATCCGCAAATCATCACATCGTCGGGCACTTTGAATCCCATTCGCTTGGTGGTTTGTAGCACACCGATGGCGGTGTCGTCGTTCACGGCGAAGATGGCATCGGGACGGTTACGCATTGCCAGCACGCCCGGAGTCACTAATTCGGCTTGCTGTCCGGTGTCGCAAAGTTTCACGAGTGATTCGTCGAATGGGATGCTGTTCTTTTGTAGTGCGTCTTTGTAGCCATTGAATCGATTTTTGCCGATTTCGAGGTCTAAATCTGTGCCGAAATATGCCACTCTTTTGGATCCTCTTTCTATGAGATAGCTCACGGCATTGAAGGTGCCCATGTAGTCGTCGACCACCACCCTATTGCAGTTGATGCCGGCGCAGATTCGGTCGTAGAACACGAGCGGCACGCCATTGTCGAGCATTCGGAGGAAGTGGTCGTATTTTTTGGTGTCTTTAGCTTGAGAAACGATGATGCCGCACACTTTATTTTGGAAAAACGATTCACAAATTTCCACTTCTCGTGTGTATTGCTCATTGCTTTGTGCCACGAGAATGCGATAGCCTTGCTTGTAGGCTTCTCGCTCGATGCCGCTAAGGATAGATGAGAAATAGTAGTGTACGAATTCGGGCACAATCACGCCTATAACTTTGGTGGGTGCGGAGCGTGTGTGTCGGAGTTGTTCGGCGATTACATTGGGGTAGTAATTATGTTCGCGTGCGAATTTTTGGATTTTTTCGCGCTGTTCACGACTAATGTTAGGACTATCTTTCAATGCTCTCGACACGGTGGCGACCGACACTTTCAGCATCTTCGCTATATCTTTCATTGTGAGTACGTTGGGCTCTTTCATAATAGTGTTCCTAACGGGTTAGTGTATTAAATTAATGTAATGTATGCTCCGGTAATTTTGTTGGCTCCGCTGTGCTCTGGGGGTGCTACTTCCACTTGAACAATTTTGCTTGCCCGGTTTGACGTTGCATAGGCATGCTCTTGATGGAATTAAGAAAAAAATTATAGGGTTGGATTGAACCTCCAGCCCTATAACCTCGTTTTTCAATTTGTATACAAGAACAGGCTACGTTTTCGTTGTGGTTTATAATAGTTAGTTAGCAATCCGATGCAAATGTAGAAACAAAAAATGAATTATGCAAACGATTGCACAAAAATTTCTTAATTTTCGGGTAAAAAAGTGCTCCGCCCTTAATTATAAAGGGGTATTTTTGCAAAACTAATTTGCTTTGTTGGCCATCAAAACATAGCCCACGAACATAAACTATGCAGATTAGGAAAGCGCGTATGAACCGTTTAGAGAACTAATATACTCACTTTTATTTAACCAAAATAAACTTTAACTAAATTTTTAAATGATGAAGCAGGTAAACTTTAGAATTCCTTTGCGAGTTCTGACCCTTCTGATGGGCCTTATGGTATCCATTCAGTGCGCGTAGTTGGCACTACTATCGGTACTACTACCGATTTTGATGGCAACTTCACGCTCTCAAACGTTCAGCAGGGAGCCAAGCTCCAAGTTTCTTACGTAGGATGCCAAACCCAAGAGGTGGCGGCAGCTCCAAACGTGCAAGTAACTCTTCAAGACGACAGCCAAATCCTCAACGAAGTGGTGGTGATTGGTTATGGTGTTGCCAAGAAGAAAGACCTCACCGGTAGTGTGACGGCTTTGAAGCCCGACACCAAAAACAAAGGTGTGGTAGTAAGTGCTCAAGACATGCTCATGGGTAAAGTGGCAGGTGTGTCGGTAGTGAGCAATGGCGGTACCCCCGGTGGTAGCGCCACCATCCGTATTCGTGGTGGAGCGTCACTCAACGCCAGCAACGACCCGCTGATTGTGGTTGACGGTGTACCCTTGGACAACAGTGGTGTGAAGGGTTTCCCCAACGGCCTTGGTATGATTAACCCTCAAGACATTGAAAGCTTCAACGTGCTGAAAGATGCTTCTGCAACAGCCATCTATGGTTCGCGTGGTTCTAACGGTGTGATTATCATCACCACCAAGAAAGGTAAACGCGGTCAAAAGCCTTCAATTTCTTACAACGGTAGTGTGACCGTTAACTCCAAGAGAAAAACCATCGACGTGCTCTCCGGCGACGAATATCGTGCCTTCGTTCAAGAAGCATTTGCCGGCACCGACCGCGAAGCTGAAGCACTTGCAGCGCTCGGCACTGCAAACACCGATTGGCAAGACGAAATCACTCGCACCACTTTGAGCCAAGACCACAACGTGCAATTGGCCGGTTCGATTGGTTCCGTACTCCCCTACCGCTTATCATTGGGTTACACCAACGACAAGGGTATTATCAAGACCTCCGACTTCAAGCGCTACACTGTGGCAGCCAACTTGAATCCCTCATTATTCAACGACCACTTGGTGATGAACCTCAACGCGAAGTGGATGTGGGGTAAGAACCGCTATGCTGATGGCGGCGCCATCAACAACGCCGTGCGTTTCGACCCGACTCAACCCGTGATGGCTGAAGGTTTCGACAACTTTGGTGGCTACTTCGAATGGCTTTCTTCCAATGCCGACATGAAGGATGCTGCATGGCCCACTATCACCAACACCAACGCACCTCGCAACCCTGTGGCTATCTTGATGCTCAAGAACGACCGCGCACGCAGCCACTCCTTCACCGGCAGTGCCGACATTGATTATAAGGTGCATGGATTTGAAGACCTCCGCCTCCACCTCACCCTCGGTGGCGACTTTGCAGGTGGTACACAAGACACCGACGTGCTTCCCGGCAACCCTCAAGCCAGCTATTGGGGCAGCTTCGGATGGGCTGACGGATGCAAGGAAAACCTCACCCTCAGCACCTATGCACAATACTACAAAGACTTCAACGACAAGAATCACTTCGACATCATGGCAGGTTATGAATGGCAACACTTCTGGCGCAAAGAAAACAGCGAATATCGCAACTACTGGCCCAGCAACTCCGCCCTTTCTACTGCCGGACAAGAACACGTGCTCACACTCCAAAACGATGGCAAGGGCTATCGCACTGAAAACTACTTGGTTTCGTTCTTCGGACGTATGAACTACATCTACGACAACAAGTATTACCTCACCTTCACTATGCGTGCCGACGGTAGCTCCCGCTTCAACTGGCTCGATGGTGCACCCAACCACCAATGGGGTTACTTCCCCTCCGCTTCTGTGGCTTGGAGCTTGAAGAACGAAGACTTCTTGAAAGACAACCCGCTCGTGAGCGAAATGAAGCTCCGTTTAGGCTGGGGTCAAACCGGTCAACAAGAAGGTGTTGCCGATTATGGCTACTTTGCTAACTATGGTATCAGCAATGGTGTGAAGGGTAGCTGGTACGACACTGCAGGCGACGGTTACCTTGCTCGTCCGAACGCTTACAACCCCGATTTGAAATGGGAAACCACAACCACCTCCAACGTGGGTATCGACTACGGCTTCCTCAATTCACGCATCAGCGGTTCGCTCGACGTATACTACAAGAAAACTACCGACTTGATCAACTATGCTGCTGTGGCTGCTATGAGCAACTTCCGCAACAGTGTGAACCAAAACATCGGTTCGATGAAGAACTACGGTTTTGAATTCTCTATCAACTATAAGGCTATCCAAACCCAAGACATGCAACTTTCTTTGGGCTACAACCTTACTTACAACAAGAACGAAATCACCGAACTCATCGACGACGACCCCGACTACTTCGTTCCCACCGGTGGCATCTCCTCCGGTACGGGTGTAACTTGCCAAGCTCACTCCGTGGGTCACCCCATGAGCTCCTTCTACGTGTATCAACAAATCTACGACGAAGCCGGCAAGCCCATTGATGGTGCATTTGTTGACCGCAACGCCGACGGTGTGATTTCTGAAAAGGATAAATACTTCTACAAGAGCCCGTTTGCTCCTGTTACTATGGGCTTCAACGCACGCCTCGACTACAAGAATTGGGACTTCGGTTTCAACCTGCGTGCAAGCCTCGGCAACTACATCTTCAACGACCGCATGTGCGACTACCGCAACGTGGGCACTGCATCGCTGTTTGAATCCGTTTCCGGTAACTACTTCAACAACCGCCCGGTATATTCAATTGAAACCGGTTGGACCACCAACAATGTGTATTCTGCCCTCAGCGACCGCTGGGTACAAAACGCATCGTTCCTCAAGCTCGACAACATCACCGTGGGCTACAGCTTCCAAAACCTCTTCAAGAGCGGCAGCTACGAAGGTATTGGCGGACGTGTTTACGCCACTGTTAACAATGTGCTCTGCATCACCAAATACGACGGCATCGATCCTGAAGTGTTTGGCGGTATCGACAACAGCGTGTATCCTCGTCCATTCTCAATCGTAGCAGGTTTGAGTTTGAGTTTCTAATGAACATTTCATCACACATTATTATTAATAAACACAAGAACAATGAATAAGATATTAAAATATATCCTGCCGGCTGCAGCACTTGTGCTCTCATCAGGCTTAACATCTTGTTTGAACGACTTGCATGTTAACCCGATTGACCCATCTATGCAAACCGACGTTGAAGCTGAACAATTGTTCAACAAGTGCTACGCCAACTTCGGTCTTGCCGGTAATGGCGGTCCCGACGGCGACAGCGATGTGGACGGTATTGATGGCGGTACATCCGGTCTCTTCCGTCAGATGTGGAACAGCAACGAGCTCACCACCGATGAAGCTTACTGCGGATGGGGTGACGACGGTGTTCCCACCTATTGCCACAACACTTATGATGCCAGCCACCCGATGCTCCGTGGCTACTACTATCGTCTTTGCGTAGGTATCGCTTATTGCAACCAATACCTCAAAGACTTCTCCGACCACGATGCAGTGATGACCGCAGAAGTACGCTTCTTGCGCGCATTCCACTACTATCTGCTCATGGATGCTTTCCGCAACGTGCCTTTCACCACCGTGATTTCTTCTGAAAAGCCCAAACAAGCAAGTGCTCCCGAAGTGCAAGCCTTCATTGAAGCCGAATTGAAAGCCATCATTGGTGAAGACGAAGCCGACAATGCTACCGTGCTTGCCGATGCCAAGCCCCACACCAAGGGCGACGGCCGCTGGGGTCGTGTAGACAAAGCTGCTGCTTGGATGCTCCTCAGCCGCTTGTACCTCAACTCTGAAGTGCACACCGGCGTGGCTCAATGGGCAAAAGCTCAAGAATATGCTGAAAAGGTGATCAACTCCGCTTACGAGCTCAACACTGTGGGCTCTGCTAAAGAAGTGACCACCACCGATCCCGGTAGCGGCGTATCCAACACCGAAACTTGGGAATTCTCACCTTATCAAATGCTCTTCATGGGCGACAACGCAAAGACCAGCGCTGCTGCCGAAGCCGTGTTCCCCATCCTCTCCGATGGTATGCGCACCGCATCTTGGGGTGTTTCACTCTTCCTCATCGCCTCCACTCACGACGGTGATATGCACGACCTCCGCTACGACGAATTCTTCGCCGACCAAAGCAAGCGTTCAGTGAACGGTGTGAGCGGTCAAGCATGGGGTGGTAACCGTGCACGTCCGGAATTGATTAAGCTCTTCTTCAAGAATCCTGAAGATTGCCCAACCGAAACCGCATCCTACGACATGCCTTTCGCTGCTGAAGACGACCGCGCCTTGTTCAACACCATTGGCCGCACGCTCAACATCGAAACCACTACCACCTTCAAGAATGGTTATGCAGTGGCTAAGTTCAACAACTTCACCACCGACGGCACAGCCACTTCCGACGCTACTCACCCCGACATGGTGGTGATGCTCATGCGTAAGGCAGAGGCTTACCTCAACGCTGCAGAAGCTGCTATGCGCTTAGGCGACGAAGGCACTGCTCGCAAATATGTGAACACCCTCCGCAACCGCGCCAACGCCACTCCGCTCGACTTCGTGACAATGGACGACATCCTCGCAGAATGGGGTCGTGAATTCTACTTCGAAGGCTTGCGCCGTCCGCAGCTCATCCGCTTCGGCAAATTTGGTGGCAAAACCGGCTACAGCTGGCAATGGAAAGGCGGCACCTACGAAGGTCAAGACTTTGAAGCCTTCCGCAACGTGTTTGCTATCCCCACATCCGACCTTATCGCTAACAAAAACCTCGAACAAAACGACGGTTACAAATAATTCGTTTAGCGAAAGCAGGAAAAATTTGTTAACACATAACAAACTTACATTAAGAGATTACGACAATGAAAAAATATATCAAGTCAACTTTACTTATGCTGATGAGCATCTGCTTGTTCACAGCATGTAGCGATGACCGTGATTCAAATCCCACGCTGGTGAAGCCCACCTCTTTCGTGCTCAACACACCCGCCATTGCCAATAGCAATGTGGATTTGGCTCACTCATCTGCAATTGTGCTCACTTGCACCCAGCCCGACTATGGCTTCCCCGCTGCCACCACCTACACCGTGACCGTGGCCACTAACGAAGACATGAGCGACGGCGTGCAACTCTCCACCAAGTCTACTTCCGCACGCATCGAACTCGATGCACAAGAAGTGGCTTCCACACTCACCCAAATCAAAGTCGACGGCGGTGCCACTGAGGCAGAATTCCCCATGAACATCCCCGTTTACTTCCAAGCTGAAGCAGTGATGACCACCACCAACGGCGATGCACTCGAAGACACTCGCATCAAATCAAACGTGGTGAAGCTCAACACCGTGGAACTCGAATTCTCATTGCCACCCGTGCTCCTGCCCGAAAACATCTACCTCATTGGTAACTTCTGCGGCTGGAAGTGGGACAACTGCGTGAGCATGGCGCCCGTGAACGGTACCGACGACACCTTCTGGCACCTCGTATACATCGACGAAAGCGGTATTAAGTTCAACACCAACAAGGCTTGGGACGGCGGCGAAGTAGGATTCGCAGGTATCACCATCAACGAAGCCAGCGAACTCGGCGCAGAAATCGTTGAAGGTGGTGGCAACATTGCATCCTCTAACCCCGGCTGGTATCTGATGGTAGTGAAAGCCGTGGTAGAAGGCCGCGACATCAAGTACGACGTCACCTTCAATCGTCCTGAAGTGTGGATTATGGGTACCATCACACCCGAAGCAGCATGGGCTGAAAAAGAAGCCGGCTGTATGTTTGAAGTGCCTGCCACTGCCGATGGCGAATTCATCTCACCCGCCTTTGCACACGATGTGTCGGGCGACGGCGGTGCTCGCGCCTATGTGAAGATTGAAGGCTACGACTGGTGGAAGACCGAATTCATCGTTGGCCTCGATGGCAACAAGATCTCTTACCGCGGTAAGGGTGGCGACCAAGAACGTGTGGATGGTAAAGAAGGACAAAGATTCTATCTCAACTTCTCTACCGATACCGGTAAAATTGAGTAATTAACTTTTAATTAAGAATCAAACACAATGAAAAAAATTTCATTATATCTCCTCTTGGGTCTGGTGGCAATGCTCAACACAGCTTGTAACGAAGACTTCAAAGACTGGAACGACCCACAAGCATGGGATCAGGAAGATGCCGTGGTGATTCCCGGATTCGCTGCCTCGGCAGTGGGCACCATCGACCTCAATGCCCTCGC